>CAZUAH010000459.1:0-348 GCA_964617665.1 uncultured Pirellulaceae bacterium | reverse complement strand
GGCTACCCTCTAATATTCCGGCGGGCTTTTCCCGGCCGGCGGCGGGGGGGGGCTGGGGGGGAAAGGCAGGGGCTCTGGTTCGCTCGCGTCTTAGCCTGAAAACCTCGTTCACCAGCCGCTCAAGGCGGCTGGGGTCGGACTCAAACAGTCGAACTAAGAGCAAATGTCTTTTATGCACGTGGTGCCGATATGGAACAACCGGGCGAAAACGCGCCAAGGTGGATTGTCATTGGCATTCTTGTGTCTACGTTCCTCGCGGTTGATGTCGTCACCCCCCAATTCCTGCAAGGCTCTGACTCGGGTGCACCAAAGTTGCTATAGCGTAAATATTCCGATCGTTCGGGTTTT
>CAZUAH010000458.1:0-11255 GCA_964617665.1 uncultured Pirellulaceae bacterium | reverse complement strand
ATCTGTTCCGTGTACCGAGGCAGTCCCTCTGACCATGGACACAACTGACGCTGCCACGGTACATTCCTCGCCGGTGTTTTCGATTTCGTACAAGGCTTCGACTTGAGCGGACCCGGCACCGACCAGGGGGCGCAGGTCAAAGCTCAGCCGTTCGTGTTTGATGGCCATCGATTCCAGCCCGTTCGGCTCGCCAATCAGGCGCCCAGGAACATGCGGCGGCCCAGCGTTGGCCCGGGCAACGGCCGGCATTATGGCAAACACCGCCAGAGCACACGGAATAGTGGTTGTGTTCATGATTTGGCTCCAAGGCTGTGAGAAAATGTAGGCGAGCCCCTCCAAGACTCGCGGGCGTCCGTCTCCTACGTGGATTTACTTGGCTGAGCCTCCAACTCGGCTTCTGGCGTGACAGGGCTCCCCCAGATTTTGCACTGCGGTAAGGCCTGTTCCAGCGCTTTCACGCCTTCGTGCGTTACCTTAGTCTCGTGGAGATTCAGCGTCTTGAGCTTGGTCAGGCCTTTCAGGTGCTCCAATCCTGCGTCCGTCACGTTCGTGCTGCGCAGGTCAAGTTTCTTCAGAGCGGTCAGCGTTCTCAGGTGTTCAAGCGCGGCATCCGTGATCTTCGGACTGTGGATTTCCAGAGATTCCAGGTTTGGTAAGCCGCGGAGATGGGTCAGCTCGTCGTCGGTGACTTCGTTTGACTGACCGAAGTAGACTCGTCGAACGTTTCCCGTGTCGTACCGCTGGATATTTGCGTCAAGGCTCTCTAACGCGGTGACGGCGGTGCCGTCGTCCGGCTCGCTTTTGTATTCCGGCACTTGCTCGGCCAGAAGTCGTCCCTTCAGCCGTACGGTCACCTTTCTCGATGCCGCTTTCTCGCGCGATGTTGTCCCAGGCTCGTATTGATGTTCCTCCCGGCTGTACCAGAAAATCACAAACTCCTTGCCTGCCTCCTTTGGGAGTTGAACGACATCCGGGATATCGCTGCCGGCCGAACCACTGCCACTCCGAGTGGGGCCGTCAGTGGACGCTTTCGGCATCGCAGGGATGGTCATCTCGGTGAACTCAGCCACGCCTGTGGTTCCATGGCGCGTCACACTCGTGATTTCTTCCTGTGGGTCCGAGGCTGCGGGATCCGCATGAGACACCTCGGCCGACACCCGCAGTCTCAACGTCGAGCCTCCATCTGTCTCCCAGACAACGATCGTTCCGGTTAGCTTCTGCGCGATTGAGCCGGTCCTACCTTCGAATGCCGCCCTCGCCACAGTCGCTGGTCCGAAGGACGGAAGCAATTCTCTGTCTTTCGTCTCCGTGTTTTCCAGTTCGCATTCCAGCCACAATTCAAGGAACGTTCCTGAGAACTCGTAGACATACGCATCGAGATCCAGCAAGTCTTCCAGGACGGTCTCTTTTTCGGGCAATCTCTTTATCGAAGGTCCGGACTGCTTGACCGGTGACGTGCCTTTGTCACAGCCCGTCGTCAGTAGCACGGCCACAGAGACGAAACAAAACAGTCTGTTCTTGATCAACATTCTTCTTCTCCCCGTTTCAAGCCAAGCTCTTGTCATAAATCCTCTGACTTGCGTTTTTGTCTTGATCCGTAAATGACCGCGAAGATCACCATCCCGGCGAATGCCCCAACCACCCCGGCAATGAGGACTGGAACAGAATTAAGAAAGCTGCCGGGATTCGGTTGCATTATCAACAGCGTTGCGAGCGTACACACAGCAGAGCAAACACCCATTGTTAGCATGAGCATAAACGTAAGGGCGACGATATTCGCTGCTGCAGCGTTGCCGATTCCGCTACGGCATTGTAGATCTTCAATGAACTCTTTCGCGTCACGCAAATTGCTGCCAGTCGCTTCGCGGTACAGTTTGATCGCCAGCATTTTGTCGCCGGATCGAACTGCCTCAGCGACATCATTCGGAATGTCGGAGAATGGATCGTATTCGACGTCGGCGTTTTTCAGTAACACATCCAGTTTCCCCTCGACACGCGCGAGACGTTTCCGAAGTACCGCAATGTGGGACCAGAGCATGCAAACCATCGCAAACGTTGCACCTGCAAGAAACCCGATCACAGAATCTCCCATCGTACATTCCTCCGTTTCATGGCTGTCGCGTTGGCCGCATCGCGCCCATTTGGGCAGCTATTGTCGCGTGTGCCTACGGGGCAGACGAATCACAGTTCATCGATGTTAAACCGGTGCGGTGCCGAGGTCTCTATTCCTCGAAGTACTTTCAACATGGCTCGACCGAGTTCGGCGTCAATATCCTCGGGCTCGATGCCTTGGTGGCCAATCGCTTTCTTGTATTTCCGGATCACGTCCGTCAACGGCTTGATTTGGTCAATCTGTTTCTGCATCTCTACAGCCGTTGGACAGACAGTGTTGGCATCGACCCGCCAGCCACTGCCAACTTTGACGATCCGTACGGTCTTTCCCGGTCCATCCAAGTTCGGACAGAATGCTTCGTCGCCACGTTCGTCAAACGTGGCCTTCCGAACCTTGGCGACTGCCTCATCAAGATCGGCAGCGTTCAACTTCGCATTGCCGTCTTTTGGCCCCTTGCTGTCGTCTTGGAAATTGCTCCACGCCTGCTGGCCGTAGGCGTTAATGAAGGCGTCGCGAAAGTCGCTGATCGCCGTGAGAAAGTCCATTGAAACGCGCAGGAACTCCTTCTGCGCCTCGCTGGCCTCCAATGCTGCGAACAGCTTGGGCTCGTTGCCTTCGTGCATGGCTTCAACATACTGGACCATCGCATCGCTTGGTGTGGAAGGTTCTCTATTGCTGCAACCGGAGATGGCGAGGAACATGGCAAGGAGCGGGCAAATGCTAGGCAGCTTGCCGAAAAAGAGAGCTTTCATGACTTAACCCTGCTGAATAGAGCTAACCGAGCGACGGCCAGGAATTTTCAATGCTTAACTCAGCGCGCGACCGCCGCGCTGGCTGATCGACCTGCTAGTTCGTCCGTTCACGTTAGTCTTGGCGCACGTGGTTTCGGGGGTCAGACGAGCTAGAACTTAATCTGACACTGCGGTACCGCTTCCTGCAGCCTTTTTGCTCCGTCTTCCGTAACATCCGTTCGTCGAACGTCAACTTCGTCGAGGGCTGGTAGCCCTGCCAAGTGCATTAGCCCTTGATCCGTGATGTTTGTTTTGTAAAGGTTGAGGTCCTGTAGAGATTCCAGGGTTGAGAGGTGTTCAAGCCCGGCGTCCGTGATCTCGTTACCCTGGAGGGACAGCCTCTCAAGTCGGCTTAGTCGCTTGAGGTGTTCCAGGCCTTTGTCGGTAACCCTGCAATGACCGATGTGGAGGTCACGAACGTCCTGAAACACCTCCAGTCTGAGCAGGCCGTCTAACTGGTCGTCGGTCAATGGCGAATGAGTCAGATTGACCATTCTGCCATCTGCCCCGTCGCCAAACGAACTCCAATGCCCGGACTGGCCAAGTTTCTGAATTTCGGCGGCACCTTCGGCATAAGGCGACAAGGTATCTGGCTCTGCTGTTTTCTTCTGGCAACCGATACATACCAAGAACAGACAAGCACTGAACGGCCACGAGAAACAGCGAATACTAGCACGCTTCGACATCTGTGATTCTCCAACGATTTGCACCGGCCCTTCGTCGCATTGTAGCATCCGCGTTGAGAGCCATAGTGCTCAAGTGGTCATTATCTCCTCGTCTTCAGTTTTCACTCGGATCGCAGACCGAACGCACAGGCACAAATGCACGACGGAACCAACCAGACCGACGACGAAACCGGGAAGAATTGCAGCGGCGTACACGACGAAGACGATTACCTCAGTGGGCAGCTCAAGCCCCCGGCGAGGCTCGTTGAGGGGATTCGCGTTAATCGCAACGATGACCATCCCCAAGAGCACCGCCAGGGCCAACGGCGCTCCCCACGCCAAGAACACAAAGTCACGCCACTTGAAGATCAACAATAGGGTGACGAAGACGATCCAAATGAACAACCAAACGAACAAGCTGATGTCGTAGCTCTGCGTGGCCTGTCCGACGACGCTCCCAAGAGCCGAAAGTGGCACCGATACGGCGGCGGGCGAGATGATGTACAACACTCGCCAGACCCAGCGGAACGAGGAACGCCGCGATTGATGTGCGTGCTCATTCATCGGGTGTTCCTTCCTTTTCGCAAGCCGTCTGGTCGCCTTGATGTTGTGCAGTGGTCTCGCGACGGTGCACGGAAATGCGAGTGAGAACGGCATTGAGCACAAAGCCGGCGACGCCGGCTCCGAAAACGGCGCTCATTGTGCCAAACAGCACGAAAGCGAGAGGAACGAGCACAACACTCAGCGCTAATGCCCGCACGAAGACCCACACAATGGCACGCGGCCTGAAGCTGGATGGGTGTCCTCCTGCGCGGTCCGCTCGAACGGACGTGGGCCATGACAATCCTACAAAGCCTCCCAGGATCGAAGGCAGGATGACCAGCAAGGCAAGGCCGCCCCACAATATCGCCATGAACCAGAGCGGAGGACCGTGACCCAAGATCACGAAGTTGACTGCGTTCATGAGTTCGCTCCTACAAAAGGCTCTCTACGTCCTAGCCACTCCGGCCGTCCGTTGAACCTTCACCTTGCACAGACTTCACAAATGATAAAGCAGCGAGCTCCTCAATCCTGATGGGATCGACTGTGCCTGTGACGCATTTCACCGAACCGCTCGAAAAGAGCTTCCCAAGAGGCGTCCGTTCTTCTATCTCTACGAATCCTGCCGTCTCAAGGTCCCGTCGAATGGCGTCGTGGTTAAGAAACGATGTCAACTCGACCCGTACTTTCACAATCTCGCCGCGTTCCGCAAGCATCTTAAGTTCTTCATTACGGGCTGCGACTTCGTCCTTTGTCTTAGGCTCCAATAGGTTTCCGAGCCAACGGCCGAGCAGACAGAAAGTGACTAGCCCAAGGGGAGCGCCAACGAAAAATGACAGGGGAAGCGCCTCACCCATGTACCCGACCGGGCAACTGTTATGGGGAAGAGCGCAATAGACGAAACACGTCCCGAAGAAACCCACGATTGGGCCAATTAGGGCACCGATAATCATCAGTCCGATCTTCATCAGAACATCCCCTCCGAAAATGCGGACATCCTTGCCCTCGTGAGAAAGGCGGCATCGACTGAACAATGTAACGAGAGGCGCCACAACTGTCCTATCACCACATGGCACTTCTCAAGCCGAGTCGGAACTCTCAGTCCTTGACGCTTGACGCTGCGACCATCCATCGAGTGCTCCGCCGACGTAGAGACCAAGGAGACAGAATAGGAGGGTGCCAAGCGGGGCTCCGAAGAACAATCGCGCGAGTTCTACAGGTACGTGTCCGTCGCTCTTGGCTTCCGGATTAAGGCAGTAGGCTGCGAAGTATCCAATGACAGGACCAAACGCTGTCCCGAGCGCGGCCAACATTGCCTGCCACTTCTGAAACGCCTTCATGCGTCGTCCCCGTCCACCCAGCCGGGAGGCGAGCCGGATGCCCAGAACGCAAAATGCAGCACCGCATGCCAGGATAATTAAGGCGGCAGGCATTTCAACGGGCTTGCTCGGAACACCAATCGCGGCGCACACGAGGTCAGAAACAAACACCCCTATGCCATAACCGACCGCAGCACCCAGCAAGGCGAAGATCGTTCGCACAATACACCTCCTATTTCTCGCACACGTTGCCAAAGGTTGCTCGCTCCTTTTTTCGAAACGGCCGAATCACCGGTCATGTTTCACTCCCTACGCTATCAAGCGTGAAACACCGCCGCGATAGGCGCCGCAATTCAAGTTTATCTGAACTTGGCGACACTGTGTCGTCTATCCAGCATGTTGGCCGAGACATACAATCCACTGTGGCGACAATCGACCGGCGCGGTGGCCGTTACCTGCAACTGGGCGGGTGCGCAGATGCTCAATGAACTCTTCGAGATCGGATTTCAGGTTGTCCTGTTGCTTTGTCTCCCCCCCTTTGTTCCCTGTCTGTTATTCAGCGTTCCTTTTTGTGCGGCCCTGACGAAACACCTATCACTTCAACGGCAACAGGCTGATGCAAGTGACAATGGCGTACGGTCCGATGAAACAGATCACGTCAGTTTGTCCAGGCGATTACGCGTTTGGATAGCCATCTGGTGCATCGCGGCGGTAATTCTCTTTGTGGTGGCTTACGTCAATTCCGCTGGAATTAGATACCACCAGAAACCACTTGAAACTTCGCTTCGACTGGGGCGCGGCGCCTTGCATGTGGGGTTTTTCTGTGCACCGACGCTATACATGTTTGCGGCGGGCTTTCTTCTCGCGCGTCATTCTATTGGAATGCGATCCCTGGTTCTTCGCACTCACCTCTGCGGATTCGCCGTCTATGCATTGACTGCCACTGCAGTTGGGATATCCCTCTCGACGCATCTTGGTTTCCTTAAGTTCAAATTACCGAGCGGCTACAATCCGGGGTTCATGATAGAACCGGCGCCGATCATCCTCTATACCAGTGCAATAGGCCTGCTGTTCACCGCTTTCAGTACTGCGGCGCATCGGTTCAGCCGTAATTTCCCTCGATGGCGAGAGTAACGCTACTTCCGCTTCGTTTTCGACTCCAGCATGGCGAACGGAAAGACGCATCCATTGAGAATCATGACTGCGGGAATGATCAGCCCCAGGATGACCGATGCCTTGCCTAGCCTTGATGGGCGAGGTGAGGCAGGGTCAAGCGGCCGCTCGTCTTCCTTCGACACAGTTCGACCTTTTTGCACTCGTTGCCATGAAGAACCACAAGTGGCAGGGATTTCGTTTACCACCTAACAACTGATCGAACGAGGAACATCCTTCGCAAAGTAGAAAGCCGTGATGTAATACGCCAGCGGACAGGCATGGGCGCCGAACAACCAATCGTTCCGAGATGGCTTGCGGATCGAGCGTACTATGCCGACTAACGCTATGAGAGCCAGAGACAGCAATGGCCGATAGACAACCGTGAACTCTGTTCATTTGTCCGACTCCACAAGCAACCAACGGTACTGTTGACTTGTTACTGAGAAGCATTCAAACGAAACAGGAGGTCACCCAGCTTGCCCCGCTGGGAACTCTTCCACACGTCGATGCGTCCTCCATCATCCTTCCCATCCATGGCAACGGAGTAGATGACCGGTTCGCCGTTGACCGTCGTCATCTGCATAGGCCGACCGGTGTACGGGTCCGCGGGGATGCTCTGCATTCCGGCCGCTTTGACGATCGTCTCAAGATCGGGCGGCGGACCGTCGTGGTCGATCTGCCATCGACGCAGGGCAATCAGGCACCGTGTTCCTCTGAGCGTAGCGTCGGCCCTGAGCAGTGCCTTTTGCCAGTTCTGTGCCACCGACGGCTCGAATAGTAAAGCCAGCTTGGTGTCTCGCAGTGGCTCGATGATGGCCGCGTCGGTCGACGCTTGCAGTCGTTCCATGGCCGGCTGGTCGGCCGTACTCAGGATGGAAGCATAGACTGAGTTCAGCTCGCTCACTTCCTTGGCATAGTCCGCGTCGGAGAGCAGCTTGCCGTTGTGCGTCCAACCGGTGACCAGCGGATGGTCGGGAGTCAAACCGGCAGCCCCTTTTCCGTACTTTTCCTCGGCCAATCGGCCAATGCGACCGACAGAGAGGTTAGTCAGCAATCTCAGGCGAGCCAACGGCGTGTCGGCACGCCCACGCCAGCCCATGTTTTTCATCCCCTGGGGGCTGAAGTCGCCCGTGTGATGCTGGAAGTCGTGGAATGACTTCCTTGCCACGAGGTATTCCATTTGCATCCCCTCTGCGAAGCGGCGCTGAGAGACTGTTTCATGTCGAGTCAATTCGGCCATCAGGTGGTCGCAGTGTGCCTGTTCAATGCCGTCCGCACGCAGGATCTGAGTAATGATCTCTCCGCAGCACAGATCGTCCACGGCAACGCTGACCAGTTGACAGATCACGCCGCCGCGCGGTTGGATGTCGCGGCTGAGTCGGAGCACAAGCTCGACATCCTGAATCGGTCGGTCGATATTGCCTTTGGCCAGATCACGCCTCGCACGCCATTTGACGACGCGAACTACCTGACGCGCTTGGGTGTGAGGCATCAAGGCCGCGATACCGACGCCTGTCTCGAACACGCACTGCGGGCGTCTCTGGGCTTCGGCCAGCTTCTGGAAACCGGTCTCATATTGAGCCAACCAGGCGTCGACGGCTGCTTCGTCCACCGTCTTGGGGTTCTTTTCCCAGGCCTCCTCTAAACGCACGTACTCGTCAATTCGGCGCCGGGCCGTTTCCACTCGCCGCAGCACTTCGCCTTGGGGCTTGGCTCCGGCCGGCGTGAAACAGATAGAGAATTCCCCTGAGAACTCGAACATGGCATCCAGATACAACGGTGCGGCGTTCTGTTGGGGTGGCGGAACCTGAAGGAATTTGGCGACATCGAATGGGGCGTCCGAACCGATCCAGGCCGGCGGCTCGGTCAGGGCATCCGGAAAGGACGGATAGGTTCGTGGCCCGCTCCCTCCCGCGCGAGGTTCTTCCTGGGACAATGGTCGCGATGAACCGCCCAGCGCTTGCGAGTATGCAACGAATTCCGCATCGAGCAAACGCTGCGCCACTTTCAAGTGGGCTCCGTGGAGCTTGCCGCTTTGAAACTGCTGGACGAGATACTTCAGGCCGGGCGGATGGCTTCCCTTCAAGTACGAATCAGCACCCGACCACTGATTGAGGACCGTTTGCAGGCGATCGGAATTCGCTTGGTCGTCAAATTGTCCGGCCGCCAGACGACTCTCCTGATCCTTGGTGATTCGAAGGACTGCTGGGTGGATCTTCTTCAGTTCTGTAGCAACGTCTCCTGGTGGTACCGGTTGTCCGGTCTCCTTGGCGCGGGCAACGGACTGGGCAAAAAGCTCCGTAGCCGCCTGCGCCAACACCTGGCTGTCGATCAGTTCTTCGTCCGTTACCGCGGCCGATGTATCGGCAGCCTCAGTGGACGACTCACTGGATGCTCCATCCTTCTTCGCAAGCTCCTTATCCTCCCCAGAGGGCCACAGGACAAGGACGAGCAACAGCACCAATACGGCCGCGCCTACCCCGGCGCTCAGACCGACGATCAAGCGGGTGTTCGCAGGCCGTTCCTTCTTCGTCGCTTGAGGGAGCGGGGCGCCGAGCGTCGTTGCGGCGGCTTCGTCAACTCCTGGCAGTTGCCCCAAATCAAGCTCGCCGGCGGGCTGTGCCGAGGCTGGCCCGGCGTCGGGAACAGTCAATACCTGACCGCAGGCAGGACACTTCACACGCCGGCCCGCAAGTTCCGCCTTGACCCGAAGCTTCTTCCCGCAGAGACAGGCGGCGGGAATCAACGGAGTCTCTTCTTCCGCAGGGGCCGCCTGCCCGGAAGGCCGCTGGGACCGTTCGCCGACCGTAACCACGGCGGAGCACTTGGGACATTTCAGCCGTTTGCCTGCGAGCTTTTCCGGGGCCTGAAATTTGGCATCGCATCCAGGACATTCAACGTAAATTGGCATGGTTGTTCCTCTCATTCTCCCTAACGGAATAAGCGTGAAACGCTCACGGGATGGGCGCACGAAACATACAGCTCCTCGATACGAACGCAAATCCACACGGTATTTGTGGTCACGCCCATACTCACGAAATCACGGAAACTTGACGGTCGCCGTTTCGCCTTGTTTGACAATCACGTCTTGGTTTTCATTTCCGTAGAAAACTCGATTGGCTCCGGGGCACAAGGTTTCGAAGTCTGCCTTTCCTTGGTCGATGTCAGCCGTAACGCCCAGGAAAAACCCCACCTTCCCCGCCTGGTCGTCATCAATACCTGGTGGCAGACCGGGTTGTTCGTCCAGCGGAAGCACGCGGAGCCATTTGTCCTCAGCCTCAGAGCCCACATTGATCTCCAGCGTCCCTGACTCCTGTGGATTCACCGTCAAGTCCAGGGTCGTCTCGCTACCGGGCTCGATCGTTAGCCAACGCGAAGAAAGGTAGGTGTCCACCCATTTGGCATAAAACAAGTACGCTCCCGGATCCAGCCGAACGTGACGGTGACGTGCAACCTATTTCTCGATCACCTGCAGCCCCGTAACGCGCGGCTCGAAGACCGTGCCCCAGGCGGCCCGCCGTCGGTATTCGGATCGATTCCGAAGTTGGAGTGTCAGTTGCTCCATCCCCAGCCGTGGCATGTTGCTTCGCCAGTTCGGGATCCTTGCTCGAAGCCGGCAAGATGGCTGATGTGTTAGATGCAGCTCCGTTCGTCCTTTCGCGCGGGTGTGCGTCCCACACCTTCACCGTATTGTCAATACTGCCCGAGGCGATCCGCTGCCCGTCCGGGCTGAACGACACGCTCATGACCACGAGCGTGTGTCCTTTCAGCGTGAGGGTCTCCTGGCCCGTGGCCGCGTCCCACAATTTCACCGTGTTGTCCCAACTGCCCGAGACGATGCGCTGTCCGTCCAGGCTGAACGCTACGCTGAAGACCGTGCCCCTGTGTCCTCGGAGCGTAAGCGTCTCCTGGCCCGTGGCCGCATCCCACACCTTCACCGTCGCGTCACCACTGGCCGTGGCGATCCGCTGCCCGTCCGGGCTAAACGACACGCTCGTGACCCCGCTCGTGTGTCCTTTCAGCGTAAGCGTCTCTTGGCCGGTGGCCACATCCCAGACCTTCACCGTCTTATCCGCGCTTGCCGAGGCCAGACGCTTCCCGTCCGGGCTGAACGCCGCGCTCCTGACCCCATTCGCGACCCCATGCCTCTGTCCTCGGAGCGTACGCGTCTCCTGGCCCGTGGTCGCATCCCACAACTTCACCGTAATGTCCCAACAGCCCGAGGCGATTCGCTGCCCGACGGGGCTGCACGACACGCTCGCCACAAAGCCCGTGTGCCCCTTCAGCGTGAGCGTCTCGCGACCCGTGGCCGCGTCCCACAATTTCACCGTGTTGTCCCAACTGGCCGAGGCGATTCGCTGCCCGTCCGGGCTGAACGATACACCAGAGACACGGCCCGTGTGTCCTCGTAGCGTGAGCGTCTCCTGGCCCGTGGCCGCATCCCACACCTTCACCGTCGTGTCATCACTGGCCGAGGCAATCCGCTGCCCGTCCGGGCTGAACGACACGCTGTGGACCGAGCCCCTGTGTCCTTTCACCGTGAGCGTCTCCTGGTCCGTGGTCGCATCCCACAGCTTTACCGTATGATCCGAACTGCCCGAGGCGATTCGCTTGCCGTCGGGGCTGAACGATACGCTAAAGACACGGCCCCTGTGTCCCTTCAGCGTGAGCG
>CAZUAH010000457.1:0-11258 GCA_964617665.1 uncultured Pirellulaceae bacterium | reverse complement strand
GTATGCGGCGCAGCGAGGCGAGAAGTGGCTGGTTGTTGTGGATGGAGTGGAAGGAATTGAGTATGACGGGATTTCGGACGTTGGCATTGTCTTCAGTCCCGACAGCAAGCGGGTGGTGTATGCGGCGCAGCGCGGTAAGAAATGGCTTGAGGTTGTGGATGGAATAGACGGAGAAGAGCATGACCTGATTGGGGAGTGTGGCATTGTCTTCAGTCCCGACAGCAAACGGGTATGCGGCAGGGCGTAGTGAGAAGTGGGTTGTTGTTGTGGATGGAGTGGAAGGAGAAGGATACGACGGGTTTGTGCGTGGAGCGAAATTGGAGTTCGACACGCCGAAGTCACTTCACACTTTAGCACTTCGGGATAACGAATTCTTGCGGGTGGAAATCGAGATTGTTGAGGAGTGAGATTGAAAGGCGGAAATGCGATGAAACTGCAAAGGGCGTGGATGTTGCCACTCGGCTTGCTGGCCGTCGTTCGCATGGCGGGGTGCGGGGAAAAGGGCGAGGGGCCGAAGACCAGCCCCTCCGTGTCTGAAAGACCGCAGCCGAATATCGGCCGCTACGTGCGAGAGTAACGCTATCGAGGTTGCTTGGGAATGGTCGTCCGTGCTGATTCGAGCACTCTGTCATCGGGCTTCCTTCGGTTCTGGTTCGCTGTGTCTTCGATAGACGCGTCCGAAACCTCCTTGCCTGGCTCCAACTCATCCAGTTCAATCAAGTCTACCGGTTCCAGCAGCAGATCTGATGGTATCTCCTGGTATGCAATCACACGCACATCAGGAAGTGCGCGATTAATCTGCTTCCAGACGCAATGACGAATGGATGTGTCTATCAACAGAGCGGTATCCTCATAGGCATTGACTTGCTGACAGAAGCGTTTGCTCAAGCATTCGAGCAGGCGTTCCAGCGTAGCGGGCTCGGCCCCGGTATTGCACAATTCGGTCATACGCCGTTCAGCCAACGGATGAAATACGACGGCGCGAACGCGTCCCCGTTCGTCGCGGAACGGCTCGCAGATCTGACGGCCGATGGACGCGCGTACCGCGCCAGTCAGCTTCTCCAGATCTGAGGTGGTGCGTTTGTGGTGTCCGAGACATTCGAGCATCGCCACCAAGCCTCTCAGGGACACGCCTTCCTCCAATAGTCGCCGAAGGACGTAATGTGTCGTACGAACCGCCCCGATGCCGTCGATGACCTCGCGGACCGCGGTCGGCGCCACTTCTTCTACATTGTCCAGCAACTCTTGGACCTGCTCGTATCCAAGCAACTCGGCCGCGTGCCGTCGGAGGACTTCGCCGAGGTGAGTGATGATCACGGTCGTTGCGTCGACTACGGTGTAGCTTCGCTGTTCGGCTTCGGCTCGCTGCTCGCTGTCTACCCAGTAGGCGGTTAGGCCGAACACTGGGTCGGTCGTTTCCTGCCCATCCAGTGAATCGGTCGTTTCACCGTTCGAGATCGCCAAGTAACGGCCCGGTTGCACTTGTGCAGCGGCGACTTGACAGCCGTCGATCAGAACCCGATAACCGTTTTGATTCAGCTCTAGATTGTCTCGAATGCGAAGTGGCGGAAAGCTCCACCCGACTTTTTCTGCATGTTCTCGTCTAAGGTCCTTGACCCGTTTGACCAATGGCTTTTCGTTGTCGGCTGCCATCAGCGGGACGAGCTGCGCCCCAATCTCCAACCGGAAACGATCCGCCATCCCCGGTCGGTTTCCATCTTTCGCGTCGTGTTCGGCCGTATCCCTACCTGAGTTGACGATGACGGACGCCTTGGCGATGCTCTTCTTGGTCTTGCATTCTGCTGACGGTGGCGGGGCGATGTCGTCGTCCAGGCAGGTCGCGACCAGGATCGCATGCCAAGAAATCAGCGACTCCACTTGGTGTGGTCGAGTATCGTCCTCGGGATGGGCGTCACAGATTTGTGCGTACCATCCCTGATCCTCAAGCTCGTTCACTTCCACCGTATCGATCAGGAGCACGCCATCGGCATGGATCGATGCAACCTCGCCGATCAGCCGTGTATGGGAATAGGTCGTGATCGAGATTCGATGCCCCACGTACCGTTGCATCAGATCGTACATATTGGATTCCTAATAGTGGCTCGCAGGGGGGTGCCGCGCGCTCCAAGCAAGATTGTGATCCTCTCATGATCTTACGCATGATATCTCTCTGTGGCGAGGGAAGACGTTGAAAAACACTCAAAGATCCCATTGGCAACACCGTTGTTCAACGCATAGGTGTGCTCAGCAAACCGATGCCCATTCGTACCGGTGCAGTTGTTCCTGATGATCCGCCATCTCGTAATTCCGCTGGCGTCGAAGATTAGGGGTTCGAGTCCTGCTGCGAAAAGTTGCGTTTCGAGGTGGGCTGGAAGTAGAATAGTGGATAGCGGTTGTATTAGCGCGTTGGGGACGACTTCCTTATCACTTCTCTTTTCGCGATCTGATCGGTTCATCTGCTTGGACCACGCGAGACCCCCGCCCTACGAAGCCGCGTAAGGAGGTGGCATCATGTCACGTTTGTTCGTATTTCCTCTTGCTCTTCTGTTTGCGGTTAGCGGTCCAGGTATGTGGCAAGACATGCCGGCTGCCGAACCGTCTCCTCCGGCGAAGAGAGAACCCGATGGGGCAGAGTCGCCTGCCGCGAAAGCGTCCGAGGAGAAAACACCCGGCGCACAGGAGTCCGGCACCGATCCGCCCTTGCGCCAGGAGCACGTCATTTACCTGCCGTTCAAGAACCTGCGCGATGTGTTCGAGGACGAGGATTCCTCGATCGTGCTTCCTTACGCGCAGTTTCTGGAAATGTGGAATCGGTTAGTCAAACCGGATCGGCCGCCCATCACACCGCCGGTAAACGGTGTCATCACACGTGCCGACTACGTTGGTGCAGTCAAAGGCGACTTGGTGCACTTGGAAGCAACGTTGGATGTCGAAGTGCTAAGTGCGGAATGGGCGCGGTTGCCGGTCGAGTTTGGCGATTCCGCCATTGGATCGGCCCAAACAGAAGACGGAGCTGTGTTATTGCGAGGCGTTGGGGAGGGACGCTACGAGTTGCTTGTACAGGGACAGGGCAAGCACCAGATCAAGCTGACCCTGGTAACCGGAGTGAAGTCGGCGACCGAGGGACGGAGCTTCGCGGTCGAATGCCCGTCCGTGGGAGTCAGCAACTTGGAGTTGGAGATACCTGAGAAAGATCTGGCCGTGCAAGTCACACCCCGGCGCACCTCGGAGCTGCAAACCGATCCACAGGGCGTCACTCGCGTGCGCGCGGTCTTGGGATCCACCAGCCAATTCACAGTCGGTTGGCAACCCAAGTCGGGTAGCACGGATCAGGCTGCCGGCCTGGCAAACGTAACTGACACGATTGCAGTCGACGTGGGCGATGGCGTTGTCCACACGCATGCGGCCTTCGATTATCAGATCTTGCGCGGATCGCTTGACGAATTGGTCGTCGAAGTGCCGACCGATCAGCGTTTGCTGGATGTACAGGCACCCGGCTTGCGCGATTGGCAAACCGAAACCGTTGACGACCGCCAAACCGTGAAGGTCCGGTTGCACGCTCCGGCCGCAGAAGAAGTCTGCTTGGAGTTGCACACCGAATCGCCCATGTCCGATCAGGCGTTCCAAGTTGGGCACGTACGTGCAGTCGGCGTCGCACGAGAGAGCGGGATTCTGGCAGTCCGCGGCGCTGAAGATGTGGGACTGGAGTACGTGGTGCGCGAGTCGATCACACGCATTGACGCCGACGACGCTCCAGAGTCGTTGCAGAAACCGCGTAGCACTTTCTACAAATTCTTCACGCCGGACCATAAGCTGTCGGTGGTTGCCTCGCAACTGAAACCTCGCATTGTCGTCGACAGTCACCTTTCGATTCTTCTAGAGAAGACGCGACTTACCACACACGGCACGTTCGCGTATCAGGTCTCGCGATCCGGGATCTTTGCGCTGACCTTCCGTTTGCCTGCCGAATTTCAAGTGGACGACGTCAGCACCGAATCGATGGAACGGTTCGAGGTGACCGCGGGCGAGGATGATCAAACGTTGACGGTGTATTTCACCAAAAGACTGCTCGGCGAGTTGACGGTAGCCGTCACTGCAAGCCAATCGCGTGACAAACCCGCTGGCGAGCTGGCGTTGCCGTTGCTCGAACCGTTGAATGCTACGCGCGAACAGGGGCTGGTCGCTGTAATTGCCCCGGAGTCGCTGGAGGTAAAGACCGATTCGGCACAGCTCGAGGCCGCCCGGGCCGCCACGCCCTCGGAGTTGGGGGCGAAGGGATTCCTGCCGCAAGTCCCCAAGGGATCGATGCTAGCCGCGGCGTTTTCGTTCGTCACGCGGCCCGTCAGCATTGTGCAGACGATCACCGAACGACCGCGACGTACGTTTGTCATCGTCGGCACGATGGCCAACGTCAAGGAAGACGTGCTGCAAGTCACCACGGCATTCCACTACGAGATTCAGTTTGCCGGCACAACCACATTTCGTTTGGCTGTGCCCGCCGCAGTGTCCGACCGCCTGCAGGTGGAAGGAGATGGAATCAAGGAACGGCGTAAGGCGGACACAGCGGCCGAGGGCGGTACGGTCGAATGGACGATTGTGCTGCATTCCGAAGCGATCGGCCAGCGTTCGTTCACGGCGACATACGATCAAAGGATATCCATTCCCGATCAAGGTGCGCAGTTTGAACTTCAACCGATCATAGTGCTCGACGCGGATCGAGAAACCGGCGAGATCGCCATCCACAAGGACCGCGCCCTATCCATCGAAGCAACGATGACCGGCCTGGAAGAGATCGATCCCCGAGAACTGTCGGCACCGATCGGTACAACTCAACCGTACCTGACGTACCGCTACTACGAACATCCGGCTGAGTTGACGTTGAATGTCACGAAACATGAACTTCAGGACGTCGTCAAGACCGTCGTTCGCCGAGCCTATATCGAGGCCGTCATTACGGAAGACGGCCCCATCACGGTGCGAGCCCGATACGATCTGAAATCTAGTGAGCGTCAGCGTCTTGCGATCACCCTCCGCGATCCGCGAATTCTGGGCATCACCGTAGCCGGACAAACCGTGGCGCCCGAGAAAGCGCCCGCCGCACCTGGTGCCGGCCCCGAGGACAAAACGTACTTCATCAATGTGGCCCGCACGGCCGACTCGGACGAGCCGTTCCAGATCGCCACGCTCTTCGAAACGCCGCTGCCCGGAGAGGAATTGGATATCACCGACCTGTTGCGTTTGCCGCTTCCACAATTCGACGAAGGCGTCAAATTCCAGAAGTTGTACGTTCGCCTCTGGGTACCGAAGGACTATCGCCTAATGGGCAATCCCGAGGGATTCACTAGCCATATCGGTGTTGGGCTGTGGGATTCACGCCGGATCAGCCGAGCCCCCGACAATCCGGACGGTTGGTTTCCCCAAGACACTGCATCGTTTGACTTCCAGGTCGGTGGCACGACCTATCTGTTCAGTACTCTCACCGACAGCACGGAACTGAATATTGACTACTGGTACATCCCCACGATGACCACCATTGCCAGCCTGATCGTCTTGGCCATTGGTGGAGTGCTGGTACGGTGCTCTCTTGAAGCCAAAGTATTCACGATTCTCGCTTTCGTACTGGCTGCCCTATTCGTTGGTCTGTTTGCACCGTCGTTTGTGAACAGTTGGCTGCTGGCTTCACGACTGGGGATCGCCGGCGTCGTAGCACTCTGGCTTGCTGTCTGGCTGCTGCACGTCTATCGAACCCGCCCCTCCAGGCCATCGCCCACCAGACGAGATGTCACTGCGCGGGCCGCACCCGCAGCGGGTGCCGGCCGTCCTTCCGAGATCCCGACGGTCGAGCCGCCTGCCTCCGAATCTTCCCCCGATGGCCAGGGACCGACAAATCCCGAGGCGGACGATGACAAGGTGGCCGAAACGGATTCGGCTGACGGCGCAGCGGCATCAGAAGATGCTCCGGTCACCGATGAGCCTGAGGACAAGAGGGGCAAACCAGAAGGGGGCAGCGATGAATAGTCAAAATCGAAAATCGCGCGCGCCCACGTCGCTGTGGCCGGTCTCCCGACCGAGCCACACCGCTGACCGTGGGTCGTCCAGATCCTGGGAGACCGTCGGTCGTAAGTTGCTGCGGGGTCAGAGACCCGCGCCGAGCGACCCTTCAGTCAGGAGATTCGTCTCACTGTGGCTTGCATTGTGTCTATTGTGCCTGCTTCCTTCATCTGCCTTCGCTCAAATTGCCAAAGGACCACCACGAATTCGGAATGTCTATATTCCTTCCGACCAATTGAAGGTGCTGTTTGGCAATTCGTCCAAAGGCGTGTTGATGCCGCGCGAGGAGATTCTGGGGTTGCGGCGTGATGCCCAGCGTCACGTCGAATCACACACGGTCCCGCCGGCAGATGCGGTGTTGGCACAGGCGTCATACGAAGCGCAGCTTGGTGACCACGAACTGCGGCTAACCGGCCGTGTCCAAATCGCCAAACTGCGCGGAGACTGGCAGGCGATCGACCTGCCCTTCGGCGGTTTGGCAATCGAGTCGGCGCAATTGGGCGGCGAGCCGGCCCAGTTTGGTCGCAAGGATGACGGAACACTGTTTCTGCTTCTCAAGAAGAAGGGCCGGGGCGAACTCGTATTGAAGATGTCAGCCCCGTTGGCAAGTAAGGGCGGTGACCTGGCAACCACACTCAAGCTGCCCCCAGTGCCGGCATCAGAAATACTAATTCGGCTTGACGAGGGCAAGCAACTGCAAGTCGACGAGACGATGCTGCAATCCGACAGCAGCGACAACGGTCAACAGACATTCCGCGTTGCCGTCGATCACACGGGCTTGGTGCCGCTTGTGGTGTCAGATCGTTTCGGTAGTGGCAACCGGACGCCCCTGGTCTTTGTCAATAGCCACTCGACCGGCCACATTGAACCGGCTGGCCTCCGCTGGCAGGTCGTCCTCGATCTGGACGTGTACGCCCGCGCAACGGACACCTTTCAACTCCACTTGCCTGATTCTGTGGATGTGGCTGATGTCGAAGCGCCCGAACTGGCAGCCTGGACGATCCAAGAGCAGGCCAACGGCACGACCGCTGTCACGCTGACATTTCGCAAGCCGTTCATCGGCCGTCGTGCTGTACGGCTAATTGGGTTCGCGTCCGTACCGTTGGCCACGGATTGGAGCATGCCGACGGTCAGAGTGCTTCAGGCCGCGTCGCATGTTGGGACGGTATTGCTATATCCATCGCCGTCTCTGCGAGTCGAGGTAGGCGCTCTGGCCGGCATCCGTCCCGAACGATCATCGGCGAGTGATGCTGCAGACACCGTCACCAGCTTGGAAATCGTGCCCGGCGATGAGATGAGCGAAAACAAGGACGCTGCACACGATACCCCTGCCGGTGACGATCAACCTGACGGCCCCCTTGATCACATCATCACGGCCGATGTCCCAACGCCGATGGACAACGCACCAATGGCGTTCGCGTTTTGGGACGAGGAGTTCGAATTGCCGTTGCGTGTGATTCCACGGCACCGGACGCTGCAGGCTTCAGTGGCGACTTTGGTTGAGGTTGACCAGGCAGGTCTAGTCTTGCGAGGCAGCGTGTCCGTCGAACCGCGGTACGCTCCAATTTTCGACGTCCAGATGCAATTGCCGAGCGACTGGGAAGTCACTTCTGTGTTGTCTGGTGATCAGCCCGTTGAGTGGGAATCTGTGGAGCGGGCTAGTGCAGATCCCGCCGCGGATGGACTTTTGCGGACCATACGATTCGATCTCGTTCAACCATTGAGCCCCAACCAATCGCTGGAAATCGCGCTGACGGCCCGGCGGCTTACCGATGACTGGTTGGTGCAGGATGAAGGTTTCAGTGAACTACCGTTGCCCGAACTGCGATTGGTCGGTGCGGACGAAGTTGAGGGGACCGTGTTGGTCAAGGCGCCGCCAGACATCGACCTGCTGATGTCGGACTTGTCAGACGATTTGCAGCCAGTGGCCGCCGACCGGTCGAGCGATACTTCGTCGCGAGCCGCGGGTACCGCCCTGCGATACCGTTACCAGGACGAAGGACGCGTGAGTGGGCGGCTTCGAGTCCGAACGAAACCGCCCAAGGTGTCGGCGGAAACACTGGCTTTCGTGCGGCTGGACCGCGGTAAATTGGATGTGCACTATCAACTTGACCTGCACATTCGCCAAGGGAAGATTCGGCAAGTGCGATTTGCACTGCCTGCGGCCGTTGGCGAGAAGATCCGAATCATCCCCGTGAACTCGGCGGCACGAGTCATCGAACAGCGGCATACGCCACTACCCAACGCGGATACCGCGGGCGCCGAATTGTACTCGTGGCAGATCGTCCTAGACCGGCCTGTCACGGGCGACCTGACACTGGCCGTGGATTTTGGACAGACGTTTTCTACGCAGGCTGGCGCCGTTCGCGGTGCGAACGGTGGTGATGCGGGCGAGGAAGCCGTCGCTGCCGAAGCCAACACGCCCGTTGCTGTTCCCGTTCTGGCTTTGCAGGACGTATCGAGGCAAAGCGGCATTGTGGCTGTGGAAGCAGCCAGCGATCAGCAGATCGCCTACGAACCAGAGAATCTGCGTGACCTGGACCCAGCGGATGTGTTCAAACCGAAAGCGTATGCTCCTAGCCAGCGGATCGTTGCAGCATACCAGTATCAACGATTGCCGTACCGATTGACAATCTCGGCCACCCGTCACAAGTCTGAGGCTGTTCTGACTGCGATATGCGAAACGGCCGAGATCGTCAGCGTCGCCGGCCGCCACGGTCGGATGCGCCATCAGGCCCGGTTCTGGCTCCGCAGTTTGAACCTGCAACACGTACCTGTAACGTTGCCCGCCAATGCCGACTTGTGGTCCGTCATGCTCGACAGCGAACCAATTGAAGTGCGCCAGAAGCAGGGCACCTACATCGTCCCCTTGCCGGCCGCGGAAGCAGGCTCGGCCGACGAACCGCGCGATCTGACGCTGTTGTACGAAACGAACAGCCCACCCTTGGCCGCCAGCGGTACATGGAAACGACTGTGGCCCCAAACCATCCGTCAGAGCGCGCCCAAAATTGACATGACCACATTGGGCACCACGTGGTACGTACACCCGCCCGACGGGACCGACTGGGTGTCAACCGATGGCGAGTTCCAGCCGGTAACACCGCCCTCTCGTCCCACGCTAGTGACTCGTCTGGCTGGAGCGATTGCGGAACAGAGCACGTCCAGATTGCTATGGAAGCTTGGCGGGCTTGTGCTGGCGGTCATCGTCGCGGGCCTGTTCACGCTGGTCAAAACCGGTGCCAGAGGCCGATTTACCGTCGTCGAGCTTCTCGTGGTTATCGCCATCATCGGCGTGCTCGCAGCTTTGCTGCTACCAGCCACCCAATCCGCCCGAGAAGCGGCGCGGCGCTCGCAATGCAACAACAACCTCAAACAGATCGCTCTAGCTCTGCACAACTACCACGACACTTACGGAGAGTTTCCGCCAGCCGCGATTGGGCCGCATAATGTGCCACGCGACCGACAGTTCAGTTGGATGGTGGCGATACTGCCCTTCCTGGAGCAACGGAATCTGTACGACAACCTTCGTCGTGATTTGCCGTGGGATCACCCTCACAACGCCGCATTGCTCCAGGGCATAGCTCCCCACACGCTATTCTGCCCTTCCGATCCAGCGCCGTTAGCAACTCAGGAAGGTTTTCTGAAAACTTCCTATGTGGCCGTCACAGGCACGGATTCACCGCACGGGCTCCGCAGCACGCGCGGAATCATTGGCTTCGACCGAGGGCTGCGTATGGGCGAGATCACCGACGGTACCAGCAACACCATCGTCGTCGGGGAGGTAACCGATGGCGGTCTATGGTTCGCCGGTGGCTTCGGCACGGCACGTCGAATCGACGATTGGATTGAAAAGGCGACGTGGAGTAACCACCCCGGCGGAGGGCTCTTCGCGTTCGCAGACGGATCAGTGCAGCATATCAGCGGGACGACTGAGCCGCAGCAACTTCGCCGCATGGCTGTGGCACAGGACGGGCAAACCGTCAAGTTGGATTCCGGTGCGACGGCACGTTCAGGTGCCGGCTCCGAAGCAGCTCTGTCTCCAGTGCCAACTGTAACTGAGTACTCGGCCGATGGGGACAGGGAAGCAGAAGCTGAAGCTCCCCAGCCGCCAACGACCATTCCACCGGCTGGCCCGTCGGTCCAGATCGAACAGGAGCTGCGTATTCAGCGCGGTGAACGAGCGCGCCTTTCACTGCGTGTTGCCCTGGAGACACACGGAGCCGAGGCGATCCGCTTCCGTCGCGAGGGTGGCCCCGGCGAGTTGGTACTCGGGCTCCAGGACAGAGCGGCCGCACGCACTTTAAAGTGGGTGATTGTCGCCGCCGTGCTACTGGCCGCCTGGATCTGGCGGCGTGCACGCGGAGCGCGACGTACCATTGCCTTCATTGTGGGGCTGGCAGCTCCGCTTGGTTTAGCGGGGCTGGTACCGCTGGCCTGGACGCCTTTGCTGGACGGACTGCTACTCGGCGCACTGGCAGCCGGTGGTTTGTGGCTATTGTTGATGATTATCGCTGCAATTAAAGCGTCCATGGCCGAACCCGCAGCAGCTGCTGCCGTGGTTTGCATCGGCCTGTTGTTCACGGCAGACGCGAACGTCGCACAGGAAACCGGGGTCACGGGAAAGGTTCAAGCTCCAACAGATCAAGTGCGTCAGCCCGATCTGACTCTGTTCATCCCTTATGACCCGGACGACGAGAATCCGTTAGAGAACACGAGGGTATACCTCCCGCACGACGAGTTCCTGCGGTTGTGGAAACAAGCTCATCCAGAAATGCCGGACGACGCCCCTCCGGCCGTCCGAGCGATTGTCAGTTACGCCGAATTCTCAGGCCGGCTTCAGAACGACGTAGCGCGCTTTGATGGTCGTGTATTAGTCCACAACTGGGACGATGAATGGACACGAATCGCCTTGCCGCTGGGTGAAGTGGCTTTGGAGAAGATCGAGATCAATGGCCGGCCGGCCACCCTGGCCGACAATGCTCGCACGATACGGGTCTCGGACGCTGGCTCGGCTGGGAGACCGGACACGGTGCAAATCAAGAAACCAGCCGCTGCACAACTGTTCGAGAAGGAAACTGTGAAGGCGCGGCAAGGGGTACCACAGCCAGCCGACGATCAACCCGCGATCTACATCAAGGCACCCGGCCTGCACGTCGTGGACGTCCGGTTCAGTGTGCCGGTCAGTCGATTGGGTGCGACCGGTCAGA
>CAZUAH010000456.1:0-11262 GCA_964617665.1 uncultured Pirellulaceae bacterium | reverse complement strand
AGTTGGCCATGCCGCCTTCCATGGCCGGCAAGACCTTGCTTCCCTGGCAACTGAACGCCCCGATCTGCCCCCAGTTGCCGACGTACTTGCCATTGATCGAAGCGTTGTGGGCATGGGCACAGTCTTCCAGGATCAACAGGCCTTTCTCCTTGGCGAAGTCACAGATCGCCTCCATGTCGCAGGGCAATCCGAACAGGTGTACCACCTCGATCGCCCGCGTGTTCTTCGTCAAACGCCGTTTGGCGTCTTCCACGTCGAAATTCAGTGTACGCGGATCGTTGTCGACAAAGACGGGTACCAAGCCGAACAACCGCATCGGCAGGATGCCGAACCAAGGGTCCATGCTGGGCACCAGGATCTCGCTGCCGGCGGGCAGATTCAAGCCGAACAGGGCCGAGGTCAAGGCGCTGGTACCGTTCATGTGCGACTTGCAGTACGGGGGCTTGAAGTGCTCTTGCCAGTCCTTTTCAAAGGCCGTGACCTCGCCGTAGCCGAAGTTGCGCACTACGGCGTTGACGGCTTCGATCTCCTCTTCACCAAACATAGGCCAAGCAGTAGTGTTGCTGGCCGGCGCGGTAACGGCCTTCTTCCCGCCGTTGATGGCCAACGTTTCCATTGCTCCAGCAACAGAAGGCCCCGCCAGGCACATCCCAGCGGCAGCCGTTCCGCTTGAGGAGAGAAACGCGCGTCGCGTAGTCCGCGTCTTCGCCGATTCAGTTTTCCCTTGCATGAGTCACAACCTCCACAAAGAGTCCCGGGGCATTGATCACCATTCACGCGTCCCAGGACCATTCCGAGGGACTTGTTCGCTGAACGGCATGTCTGGCATATCGGTTGGCGCTGTTTCGCTGTCGAACATGTTGCGAAGTCTGAACCGCTGCACCACATCCTATCAGAAGCAAAGTCGAAAATCGCCCTGCTTCAGCCGCCGTCGGTTGTGGTTTCCTGATCTACCTGGGACTCGGCGTCCAATACGCCAGTACCCACATCGATCGGCTGTTGGCTTTGCCACAAGCTCTCAAGATCGCTCTTCGCCTGGTTGGATACGCCGGTGCGTTCCACCACCAAGCGTCCGAGAGGGAAGCCTCGCAACTGCTTCAGGTCGGCGTCGTCGATGTCGCACTCGGAAAGATCGAGCCAGTACAACGTCGGCAGCTTCTTGATGTGACGCAACCCGTCGCCGGTGACTTTCGTACCGCAGAGCGAGAGAGATGCCAGCGCGGGAAGTGGCGGCAGATGGGCGAGCCCCTCGTCGTCCAGTTGTACGTCTCTGAGATCCAGGTACGTCAGGTTCTTGAGATTCCTCAAATGTCGCAGGCCCGTGCCCGTGATCTTCGTCCCGTTCAAGGTTAGGGTGACCAATCCCTTGGCACCTGCCAAGTGCTCGAGGTCGTCGTCAGAGATGCTGGTACCAGATAGATCCAGACGCGTTAGACTCTTCAACTTAGCGAGGTGCCTGAGCCCGCTGCCGTCGATCTCGGTTGCACTGACATCAAGCAAGGTGAGAGCGGGAAGATGGCCGAGAAACTTCAAATCTCCGTCGGATACGTTGGAGCCGTACAGGTTCAACCGGGCAAGCCTCCCTAGGGAGCGCAACTCCTGGCAAGAATCTTTGGCAATCCTGCAGTCGATAAGCGACAGGCATTGCAGGTTGGCCAGCCGGCCGACGGCCTGCATTTCCTCTCTGCTGATCTTGCAGTCCCCAAGATCGAGGTTTTGGAGTTCCCAGATCGCGTCAATGTTCTTGAGGGTGCCGTCGGCCAGATCCTGTGAATCGCAATAGATATAGCTGACGCTAAACGGCGAGCGTTGATCGATGCCACCCCTTGAATAGATCTGGCGTAATACTCGTTCCCGCGGCGAATCGGCGATGTGTCTGGCACCCACGCCGAACAACACCAATACAACGCCCAGCCCCGCTCCGACAAGCAGGCCCAACCGCCAGCCGCCGTGCGACTTCGCACGCTCGGGCAGCATCCAGCGTACCCAGCCAAATAGTCCCGCGGCAAACAAGCCCATTGCCACTCCCGAGTAGAACGCCAGTGCCGGGAAAGAGATCTCCACGGTATCAATAATCCACCTAGGCACCCACAGTTCCTTGATCTGACTCAGGGGATATATCACACCGGGAATGCCCAGAGCACAGAAAGTCAACGTCACACGCCAGTGGACAAGAAGCAGGCCTGCCAGGACCAGACCAATCAACGGCGAAGCAATTGAAGTCCCAATCAGGTACTGTTTCAGGAATCCGCCGCTGACGGCAATCGGCATGCCGATTGCGAACGGGACGGCGGCCAGGAACGTCAATACCAGCGCGTTTCGCACGGGCCGGTTTCGGCGTTTCCAGAACCATTGCATGGGCGACCAGGCGATCCAATCCAACCACCACTTCCCGGTCGCGGGGACGTCAGAATCGGTAGCCGTCGTTGTCTGCTCGGAATCAACATCACTGCCCGAAGCATCGCCTCGCCTGCCCGCATTCCATTTCCGATCGACTACCAGGAACACCCCCGCGGTGACCGTTCCGATGGAGTAGCCTAGTGCGTAACCCAAGCCTGCCATGAAGACGAACATGAACAGAAGCAAGAGAACGGCCCAGGCCAAGATGTCAAAGGTGCCTCCCCTTCGGAAGTCCGCGATGAAGTCGGGGGCCGCGACAAGGACGAATCCGCCAACGACCAGCAGCGGAAGTAACCGCGTGCCAACCAGGCAAGATGCAAGACGCGGCTTGCGGCCCTGATACAGAGAGACTTGCCCTAGAGGAATCGCCACACAGAAGAGAGCGCAAAACGCGTACCCGAGCGGCGGCACCTCGAAAGCGTTAAGCAAACCGAACAGCGGGGCAAACAGCCCCACTGCAACCAGCAAATGCCCCGTCCCAAACCGGCTAGAAACGCCAACGATCGGGATTCGATTCGACTCACGCGGCGATGGCTCAGATTCGGTCACGGCAGAACCAGTCTATCGAGAGATGGTCTCGCGCGGCCTTGCTCGACCTGCCAACAACAGGCGAGACTCCGCCATACCTCACATCGTGCAGTGTACTACAGCGCCATTTTTCAGGTCAATTCGCGTGCCGTCGGGTGTGTAGCAGCCTTTTCTGGCATGTAGCTGGATTCGCAGGAATGCAGAGTCGCTGCCAGTTTGAATTCTTGCTACTTCAGCTACTCTGGAGGCCGACATGGAGTCTTGCAGCGCTCGCCCTCGGGGCTGTCCCGTCCGGCTGCGCCTATCGATAAGGCCTGTCAGCGTACCTCCTGTCGAGTCTGACTGCCTCGTCGTAGTCAGCGGCGGCCTTCTTGCTTTCGCCCTTCTTCTTCCATGCCAAGCCGCGACTGAAATAGGCGTCTGCGTCACTAGAATCGAGCCAAATCGCCTCGCTGAAATCAGTTATGGCTTTGTCGTACTCTCCGTTGCGAGCTAGTGCGCATCCTCGATTGTAGTGTGCCTTGGCGTGCATTGGCTGAACCCTGATGACCTCGTCAAAGTCGGAGATAGCCCGGTCACAGTCGCCTATCTGCACCCAGGCGTTGCCACGACTGAGGTAAATCTCCGCAGCGCCCACTTCGAACGTGACGACCTCACCGGGATCGGTATCGTCCAGGCCGGTCGAATCGTCCGGCGTAGAATCACCGTCCAGTGGACGAATGGCCATTCTGGCTCTTGGAGTAAGCCGGATAGCTTCACTGTAGTCAGCAATTGCCTTTTCGAAATCCCCTTTCCTATACCACGTCCGGCCGCGTTTGGTATACGCCTCGACGGATTCCGGATCCAGACGAATTGCCTCGTTGTGATCGGCAATCGCTTTGTCATGTTCGCCCTTCTCACACCACGCTTGGCCCCGGTTGTTGTAGACTGTGGCGTTTTCCGGGGCGATCCGCACAGCCTTTGTGTAGTCTTCGATGGCCTTGTCAATGTCGCCCTTGTGGAACCACGCAACGCCACGATTGATGTGGGCAAGCACGTGTGTCGGCTCGAGCCCAATTGCCTCGGAGTAGTCATCGATCGCCTTGGAGAATTCGTGCTTGTTCAGCCATGCATCCCCTCGGTTGGAGAAAGTGTCCGCATCTTGTGGATCGAGGCGAGCCGCCTCCGTATAGTCATCGACGGCCTTGTCGAATTCACGCTTGCGAAACCATGCCAGACCACGATTGTAGTAGGCATGCGCTTTGTCCGGGTCGAGCCTGATAGCCTCGTCGTAATCAGCGATCGCCCGGTTCTGGTCCCCCTTGTCACTCCATGCGAGACCTCTATTGCTGTATGCCCTCGCATTTCCTGGGGCCAAGCGGATTCCCTCGTCGTAGTCGTCAATTGCCTTGGCAATGTTTCCCAGATTCTTCCAGGCAACACCGCGGTTCAAGTACACCGGTGCCAAGTCCGGCGCAATCTCAATGGCTTGGTCAAAGCTGGCAATGGCCGCCTCATAGTCGCCTTCTTGGAGTTGGACACTGCCCCGCGCGTAGTAAACGCTCGCTTCGCCCGGATCGATTGCAGTCGCTTGGCTGAAATCGACAATCGCCCTGGCATTATCTCCCAGATTCTCCCACGCAACACCGCGGTTCAGGTACGCTGGTGCCAAGTCCGGCGCGATCTCAATGGCTTGGTCAAAGCTGGTAATGGCCGCCTCATAGTCGCCTTCTTTGAGTTGGGCACTGCCCAGCGCGTAGTGAAAATTCGCATTGCCCGGATCGATCGCAGTCGCTTGGCTGAAATCGACAATCGCCTTGTCGTACTCGCCTTTGTCGGCCCATGCCTGCGCGCGGTTTCCGTATGCCTGAGAGATTGCCGCGCCATAGCGAATCGCCTGGTTGAAATCTGCAATAGCCTTGTCTTGGTTCCCGGTGGTAAGTCCGATGCTACCGCGACTGAGATAGGCTCGGGCGTATTCTGGATTCAGCTTGATGGCCTCGTCAAAGTCGGCGACGGCCAGCTCATAGTCGTTCATCGCCGCGTAAACGCATCCGCGATTGTAGTACGCCTCCGGGTCTGCGGGGGTGATTCTGATTGCCTCTGTGAAGTCTGACAGAGCAGCAGGCAAGTTGTTCTTGCTAAGATGGATCAAGCCGCGGTTGAAAAAGGCATTTGAGTAGTCCGATTTGATCTTGATTGCCGAATTGTAGTCGCCAATGGCTGCGTCGCTATCACCACTTTCGTTCCCGGCACAGGCTCGGTCGAAGTAGGCTTCCGCGCACTCGGGATCGAGTCGAATGGCTTCGGAAAAATCAGCGATCGCTTGGTCCTGATCGGCGGCATTGGACCATGCGCGGCCGCGGCCCAAATAGACCTCAGGACGGTTTGGGGTGAGTCTGATCGCTTCGCTGTAGTCGGCTATGGCTTTGGCATGCTCACCCTTGTGCCGCCAAGCGCCGCCTCGCGTGACATGCGCAATCTCACATTTTGGATCGAGCCGAATTGCCTCGGTGCAATCTGCAATAGCGTCAGCGAGTTCTCCCTTCTGGAACCATGCGCCACCACGGAAGGCCAGAGCCACATTATCAGTTGGATTGAGCTTGACGGCCTCCGTAAATGCAGCGATAGCCTCGTCGAATTTATGCTCCTTAAATAAGTCAAGACCACGGTTGCGACATAGAGTGGCGCGGGCAGTCGCTTCATCGCATACCCTGACGCGAGGCTGCTCGGACTCTTTGTCATCACGGGTCAAGTGCAGCCCCTGGAAGTCTGGGTCAAGTCGCTTTGCCTCTCTAAATCCGGCATTAGCCTTGTCGCCATTACCGAGAAAATTCCATGCGAGTCCTCGGTGCGCATGGACTGACGGATTCTCTGGGTCAATCGCGATGCTCTGTGTATAATCCTCGATCGCCTTTTCATAGTCACCTTTGGCACACCAAGCGTTGGCGCGGAGGGCATAAGTTTCGGCGTTGTTTGGGTCAAGCTTGGCAGCCTCTGTACAATCCTCGATGGCCTTGTCATGTTCCCCCACTTCGTGGCGAGCCGCCGCGCGGAGAGCGTAGGCCGTTGCGGATTTCGGACTGAGCGTGATGGCTGCAGTGAGGTCCTCGACGGCTTTGGCGAATTCATGCTTCCGAATCCATGCACTTCCACGGTCGATGTAGGTTAAAGGATCTTCTGGGGCGAGGTTCACCGCCGTTGCCAAGTCATCAAGGGCTCTTTCGTTGTCACCACTAAGGAGCCACACGCGACCACGCTCACGCCATGCAAGAGCCCGTTCTGGATCAAGCCTGATCGCTTCGTCAAAGTCAGCAATCGCCCGTTCCTGATCGCCCACATCGCTCCATAGGCAACCGCGAGCGCCGTAGACCTCCGGGCGGTTTGGATTGAGCGCAATCACCTCACTGTAGTCGGCTATGGCTTTCTCACGTTCACCCTGTTGGCTCCATATCAAGCCACGACGTAGGTAGGCCGTCTCAAACCTCGGATCGATTTGAATTGCCTGGGTGAAATCGGCCATGGCTTGCTCGGTGTCGCCCTTTTCACTCCATGTTTCAGCTCGATTGAAGTAGGCCATAGCGTATCTTGGATCGACTCGAATGGCCTCGTTGTAGTCGGCAATTGCTCGGTTGTGATCGCCCGTTCGGAATGAGACATTGCCGCGATTGTAATATGCCCTCGCATATTCTGGATCGATCCGTATCGCTTCATCGTAGTCGGAGATCGCTTTGTCGTGCTCACCCAACGCGGACCATGCGATACCCCGGTTGCCATAGAGTTTTGCATCTTCAGGAACGATGGCAATTGCCCGGCTATAGTCGCGGATCGCCTTGTCGTAATCGCCTTTGGCGCCCCAAGATACGCCACGATTATAGTACGCCTGCGCATGACGCGGATTGATACAAATCACTTCGCTGAAGTCCACGATAGCCTTGTCGTGTTCGCCTAACGCGTCCCAAGCATTGCCGCGATTGTTGTAGGCATCCGTGTAGTGTGGATCGATTTCTATTGCCTTGCTGTAGTCGGCGATCGCTTTTTTCCACTGGCCCATCGCTTCCCATGCAAGGCCTCGATTGTAGTGTGCGATCGCATCTCGAGGGTCGAGTATGATAGCAGTATCGTAGTCGGCGAAAGCCTTCTCGTACTCATTCTTTCTGCTCCAAGCCAAGCCGCGATTGCTGTACGCCCCCGCATAGCCGGGATCGGCCTTGATAGCCTCACTATATTCAGCTATGGCCTTATCGAATTCACCTTGATGGTAAAGCCGTATACCGCGCTCGTTAGCGTTCATGGCACATTCTCCGTTACTGTTCCGCCTCGGTCTGCCCAGGTATCTTGCGAACAGATGCGCCTCTCATGATAGCCATGCTGCGACCAAACGCAATCAGTTGCGGGTCGGCGCGCACGCCGGTATTTCGTAACGCGATCACATCAATTGAAGCGTCAACGCAGCACTCGAAACCGGCGTACAGCGGCAATCTGTTGTGCTACACAAAACAGTTGGATGTGGTGATTGCTCCGTTCACCGGCGGCGGTTCTACGACCATGGTGCCAATGCCACTCGGAACCGGGCACAATCCTCTCTTCGTGTTCCGCGAGAAACAACTCTAGGACGCACCACAGCCAGGGTGATTGCGACATGCGTCAGAACGTATCGAAATGCTTGAATGTCCGTCGGTGGTTAACATGCACCGTTGTTGGATTGCTGTGCTGGCCGGAGGTTGGAGCGGCGGCGGGTGAATGCAATGCCGCCCACACAACTCGCCCGGATCAGATAGACTTCCACGTGCCACTACCGTTCGATGGCCGGTCGCTGGATAATTGGATGACCCTCGACGGCAACCCCGTCACGCGATCTCATGATACTGAATTCCACTATCACAAGACGTTCCTCACTGCCGGAAAAGCGGGGATTTGGCGCAGACGATACTCTCACTATCGCGTCTTCGTCTCAGTACGTTGATGACAATGACATTATCTATGAGATCAACAAGAACAAGGCTCCGTTCTTCCGAAACTAGCCGGTGCACCATTGTGTCTGTAAATTGGCAGAGACCCTTTAGCGTATTGCAGCGGAAGGGCCTCTGGAAGTCGGCTTGAGAGATGTGGGCCGATGTTGATCTTCTGTTCGCAGAATCTCACTAATGCCAATGGAGACCGACATGACCCACGAGAGTCAATCTACCCGTTTTGAAGAGCTTCTCCAACTGTTGAGCGATCACGGTTTCGATGGAATGGGCGAGGCGATAGAGATCCTGATGAATGAGGCGATGAAGCTGGAGCGTGCGGAGGTGTTGGGAGCGATGCCCTATCAACGCACGCAAACCGGCCGTTTGCAGTCGACGAGAGGTGAAGATGGGATGACGTCTGGAGGTCAAAGCCGTGTCGGGGCAGCTCGCGCGCCGCGGAACTTGGCCAGTTGTCCGATTTCTTGTGAACTTCTACGGAGCTCCACCGTCTTGTGAATTGGAAACAGACGGAGAAACGAGTCGCGTCGCTAATCGAAACACACAACGAAGGAAACCGGAACAATGATGTCTTCGTGGTCGAGTCTCGCCTACGAACGCACGTGCAAAGGGCGATTTGCCGATCAACCGGCGAATGGTAGCCCCGCGCGTCCTTTGCGTCCGTGACACTCGGCCGCAATTCCAGTGGAACACAAGAAAACCCGGTGTCATGAACGACATCGGGTTTTCTTGTTGGGTCGGAGAAGAAGAGGATGAAGGCGCAAGGATGAAGACGATTCAGCCTTCCGCTTGGAAACAAGGTAACACGATGATCGCCCAGATCCTCAACATGATGAAAACACGAGACGGTCCTTCGGCCATCGCGCCGGAGGTACCGTCTCATGCAGATTTCACAAATCTATGTGTCGCAGCGCAACCTGCGTTGCGCCGCCCAGGTCCCGGCCATGATCGAGTCGCTTGAGACCGGAGGTTGCCTGCCACGGATCACGCTGAGTCGCTCGCAGGATGGCTCAGTTCAGGTCGAAGATGGGCATCACCGGCTTACGGCGATCTGGATGACGGGGCGACGGGAGTTGAAACGACACGAGTATCTGCTGCTGGAGAAGGACCAGTGGCGGCCGAAGTTCGGCAGGATCATCGACCTAATTGAACGCTGTGGTATCACGGCCCGATGGTGAAACGGACAAGCAAGTGCTGCCGCCGAGCGGTGCGCGGGAGGCAAGGCAGCACACGGTAGACGGTCTTCTGCATTTTGCGGTGGCGGCGGTAGCCGCACTCCACGGCGTTGGATGTCGAAGGCAGGAGTTTGTCATCCAGAAACGTGAGAGCCTTTTCCTGGTTGGGAGAGAACAGCTTTTGCAGGGTCTTGCCAATCTTCTTGAAATGGCGATACGCGGACGCTCACGTAAGCTGGCAAGGCGGTTCGCCATCTTCTATACTCCGGCATCCAGCCATAGGAGCAATTCATGTCAACATCCTTGTGGACTATCGTCGTTCTACTTCCGTTCGCAGACACATCCGGCTCTGCTAACTGGCCCGAGTTTCGAGGTCCGGACGCGAATGGTCATTCCGGCGCGCGCGATCTGCCACGCACTTGGGACGAGACTCACAATGTCGTCTGGAAGTCACGAATCCATGGACGCGGTTGGTCCTCGCCCGTGATCTGGGAGAGTCAAGTATGGCTGACAACTGCCACGGAGGATGGCCGGCAGTTGTTCGCCATTTGCGTCGACCGCGATACGGGTGAGGTTCTCCACAACGTTCGCGTTTTTGACGTCGAGAGTCCTGAGCACATCGCGGCGGTCAATAGCTATGCCTCTCCGACATCGGCAGTTGAGAAGGGCCGCGTCTACGTGCACTACGGTACCTACGGAACGGCCTGTTTGGATACCAAAACGGGCCGAATCATCTGGGCTCGCCGCGACCTGAACTGCGATCATCACGAAGGTCCGGGTTCATCCTTGATGCTGTTCGACAAGCTGCTCGTCTTTCATGTTGATGGTCGTGATGTGCAGTACGTGGTGGCCCTCGACAAGACGACGGGCCGGACCGTCTGGAAGACAGATCGTTCCATTGACTACACCCAGTACAACGAGAACTTCCGCAAGGCATTCTGTACTCCCATCGTGATCGACTGGCAAGGGCGCAAGGAAGTGGTCAGTCCGGGTGCGAAGGCGGTGATGGCATACGATCCGTACAGTGGCGAAGAACTCTGGAAAGTACGCTACAACGGCTGGTCCGTCACTCCGCGACCGCTGTTTGGCCATGGTTTACTGTTCGTCGTTACGGATTACGTCCGGCCGGAACTCTGGGCGATCCGGCCCGGAGGCAACGGCGACGTGTCGGAAACGAACGTGGTATGGAGGTTACGCAAGAGTATCCCGAAGGCACCATCGCTACTGCTCATTGATGACCTGTTGTTTTTCGTGAATGACGACGGTGTGGCCCAGTGCATCGAGGCAAAGACGGGCTACGTCGTCTGGACAGAGAGGATTGGCGGCAAGCACTGGGCATCACCCGTGTTCGCCGATGGCTGCATCTACTTGGTCAACCGCGACGGCGTAGTCACCGTGATCGAGCCGTCTCGCACGTTCCGTCGCATCGCCGTGAACAGGATGAACGAGGAGTGCATGGCCTCGCCGGCCATCGCAGGCCGGGCGATTTTTCTGAGAACGGCAACGAGCCTCTATCGCCTGGAAAAACCGTTGGACGAGCGCTGAGTCGTCTCTCCGAGCGATACTTCCGAGGGCAACAGGGTTTGAGCGATTGGGTTAATGCTTTATCGACCGATGGGAAAACAGGAGCCGTAGTATGAGAATGTGTTGGATCGTACTGATGCTGTCGTGCACGATCGCCGCGAGTCAGACTGGGAAAGCGGCTTCACCGACCGATGGCTTCACGGGTGGGTTGATTGTTCACCTGCATTGCGGCGACGGCGTGCAGACGGCCACACTGCCCAGTACGACGAACAGCGTAGTTCACGCTTTAGACACGGATCTCGAGCAGGTCGAGGCGGCCCGGAAGCGGCTGAAGTCGGCAGGGCGCTACGGTCAGGTGACCGTTGGATGGTTCGACGGAAAACGCTTGCCGTACACGGACAACTTGGTGAACCTGATCGTGATAGGAGATGCACGGCACGAGATACGAAATGAGGAGCTGAAGAGAGTACTAGCTCCGAGAGGAAGGATCATCGCCCCGGAAGGAACCCGCATCCCGCATCCCGTATCCCGCGCCGGGAACGGTTATGTGGTGTTCACAAAACCCGTACCTCCCGACATTGATGAATGGACCCATTTCCTGCACGGTGCGGACGGCAACGCGGTGGCTAAAGACGAACGAATTCACAATCCGCGGCGGATGCAATGGTGGTGCGGCCCGCGACACA
>CAZUAH010000455.1:1254-11273 GCA_964617665.1 uncultured Pirellulaceae bacterium | reverse complement strand
GTGTCACTGTCGACTTATCGAAAACGCACTGCCGACAGTTGAGGCAAAACAAGAGACTGTAGCATCGGTCGTGACCGAGATGGTCCTGATAACGATGTTACTCAACTTATCTTTGTTGCATCATACGTCCAGCACCATCCGCAACGATCGATCAACCTTCTCAAGTGTTTCTGGAGAAAGGCTGCCCAATTGCTCCACCAGCCTGGCACGATCTACCGCTCGAAGCTGATCAGGTAATGTGATGCTGGATTTGGCGAGCCCACCTTCAGGCGGCCGGATGAGCACTTGATCGTACTCAGCGTTTTCACCAGAAGTCATCGGCATCACGAGCACAACCCAGTTGTGCTCGTTGTAAATGTCATTCGTGACAATGACCGCCGGCCGCGTCTTTTTGACTTCATGCCCTCTGGTTGGATCCAGGGAGACCAGCCAGACTTCACCCCGGTGTGGAACAGGATGCGCCGACATAATGGTTACTGCGGATTCCACACCTCACGATCGGCGTGCTCCCAGTCTTGGTTGGAGCCACGCGACTCATCGCGTCGATTGCGGATCGCGGCAACCAGTCTGTCTGTATCGTACGTCGCTGCGCCGTTGATGATCGGCAGGACGTGTGCAACTGGCTTGCCGTTCGCTTCCAAAACGGAGCCTTCAGGATTTAGTTCCAGCGACAGAACGAACTGCTTCACGTGTTCGTCTTGCGAATCCAAATTGATGTGCTTCGCGTCGAGTTCTCTGCGTTCCATGTGTGAGGAGGGAATTGACACAAAGGATTATACCACAACATACCATTGGCCACAAAACGAAGATGACAGGGATAAATGCGTACCGATCAGCACCATTCGTCGAACTGCTTCTGTTCCTCTCCAGCGTCTGAAAAAAGGTCTGCCCACAATGGAACAGACCCGAGCCCTGATACCTCGTTGATGATGCAGCCGTGTCAGGGGATGCTGCAAGCGTGCTTTGCGATAGCTGATCAGGCCATCGTCTTATCGGACTGGTTACCGCGGGACGCCACGCCGGCCGGCGAGAATACCTAAGCATTCACAAAACGCAAGAACTTCCTGGGCTTTAGCGACAATTGCAGGGTGCTGTTCACTGAAGCCGGGGAAGCCCATCGGCCTCACGTGCTTGGTTGCACTGATCGCTACCGGGCGGCAGGGCAACGCAGACGTTGGGTCGGGTCTGGTAGATCGCACACATACTGTTCCCGCGAAGGAATTTGCACTCCTCTCCTCCGGCGATGACCAGACATTTTCCTTCCTGCTCAAGTTCGGCCATCAACTCCTGGTGAACCATTTCCCTTGTCCATTCCCCGATGTCAGCAGCGGCAAGGTGTGGCTCCCGAAGAACGTCGAGGTCATAGGCTTCGACGATCAGATGGCCTTTGCAACAGGCGCCGCATTTGTCGCATTCCTGCATATTATGGAGAAGGTAGAGCGAGTGTATCTATTCTTCTGCCGCAGACCTCAAGTCGTTTTCAATCACGAACTCCTGAACCTTTGCGACAACGTGCCGGAGAAGCGGAAGTTCGTCTTTCAGGTAGTTCGTGGACGTCTGCCACATACCGTCATTGTCCTTGTAGCGCTTCTGTACACTGATACTGTAATAGGATGCGCCTTTGTCCGATCGCCTCTCGAAGACAGAGGCACTGATGCCGCGACCGGCACGGAATGTGGCAGCAGGCTTGGAAGCGGTGTCGGCGTCGGTGCTTGCGACTTCCGGGATTGTAGAATGAGACATAACATATTTGGGGAAAGTGATACAAAGGAGACGGAGCCTACCAGCGAAGACAGAGCGGGTCAACGAAATTGGCGGGCTCAGACGCAAATCAGGGGTCGAAAACGCGGGGTTTTCCTGTTTGGGGCGCGGGCGAGCGACACAATCCATATACATGCCGATCAGAATGTCTCTGTCTCTCCACAACCGGGGCAAAACTGTCTTTCTATCTGCTCCCGATAACCACGCTGATATTGCTCCTGCGTCTTTGCATCACCTAATCTCTGGCGATCCTTCTTACCTAGGCCACATGCCTGCGTCGTTACCGACCGCGATGTGTCCGCCCGGTCCTCCGAAGCCGGTACTCCCCTATCGATCGAAACGATCCGCGTCCGCACACCGGTCTGCCGGAATGCATCGATTCCTTTGAAGGCATCCTCCGGTAATTGCTCGCTCTCGCCGCCAAGCTCGTCGAGCCATCGGCGGAACTCCTCCGCCTTCTTATCTTCCCGGAAGAAAGGCCCCTCGCTCATGACTGCAACGACTCTCCCGCCCGGAGCAATCAGGTCATAGGCATGCTGAACATGATCGATGTCCAGCCCGTTCTCAAACGGCGGGTTCATAACCACGCGGTCATATTCGCTCTTGTGTTCGAGGAAGTCGCCCTGCTCGACAGCGTGCCCCTTGGCACCGAGTATCTCCAGTAGCGCAGCGTTGATCTCGACGGCCGTGACGTGTGCATCGGGGTGCTTCGAACGAATAAGGTCGAGGATGTCGCCCTTCCCTGCAGACGGCTCCAGCACGCGTTGACCCGGCTCGATCTCCGCAAGCTCCAGCATCCGCGAGACGACCGCCTTCGGCGTGGGGAAGAATCCGGGGATCTTGCGTCCTATAAGCTGCTGTTCCAGTTTCTGCACGGGGTCGTCATCACGCTTGCGGGCGAGATGCGGGGCAAGCTCCCGCAACGCACATCTCATCTCTTGCGGAGTATGGATATTCGCGGCTTGCAGCCGCTTGTAGTCCTCCATCCCCTGTTCTATCCAACGCATCTCGATCGAGACGCCCTTGCAGCGATCGATAAACTCGGTAAGCAGCCCGATGTCATGCTCATCAGTAAAATCAACGAAGTGCTGCTCGCGATCCGTGATCAAGAAACTATCAAACCTGCGAGCGATCTTCTTGACGCCGCGGCGGTTTTTCGCGGTCGCCACCGCCTCTTCTAAGTGCCTCCGGTAGACGCTTGGATACGGGTACGTACAAGACGCGGCATCTTCAGCCTCCATGGGTCGATTATCCATCTCCTGAACGGCGTTGTGGCGTTCCCAAACGCCGAGTTCGCCGCGTTCCTCAAGGAGCTTCTTATTTCGTGCCGTCTTCCCCCGTCGAAGCAGGCTGATCAAAGTCTCAACGTGCGTCCGTGCCCACACACCGTCGAGGTAGTTGGTGTCGCCTCCGGCCAGTGCCACCGCGATGCTCCTAAGCGTCCGTGCCATAGCCTGGCTCGCATACGCCTGCCCTCGCATAGAGGCAGCCATTTCTGCCCGACGGACGGTATTCTTGAGCCGGCTCTCATCCGACTGCAGAGTCTCTTCGGCTTCGCTTTCCAGAGTCTCGGCAACGGAGATCATCCGTTCGCTTGCCGACTCGATTCTCCGTTCCTTGCGTGCGGCAAGCACATCGGAGCGGTCAACATCCTCCTCCTGCAGGGCAACGAACCGCCTGGCAGCGTCCTCGTCCGTGAACTGAAAGCCAGCCTGATCGCGTTTGAACGACGAATACCACCCGCCGAGTTGCTTTGCCTTGATCTTGAGCTCACTGAATGCTGGGCGTTCAACCCGCTCTTCAAGCTGGACGATCCAAAGCGGAATGTCACGCTTCGCGTGCCACCCTTCCTTTATAGAAAGCTCGACGTTCGCGGCTTCATCGGTGCGGATTTTGCCAACCGTTGAAGCAGCACGCCGCTCGGCTCGCTGAGACCGCGTGTGATCGGCATGAACTGCCTCGAAGCGAACACGCTGTGATGGTGTAAGTTCATCAATCCCCTTCCGGCGAATGAAGAGCTGAAAATCAGCAAGGGTTTTAGGGTCTTCGACAGCCTGTTTCTCGAATTCCTCAGCCTTCTTCTGCTCGGCGTAGTACTGCTGCAAATCCTCTTCGGTCACCCCATCAACCTGCTCCGCGACAGCATCCTCGAGGGTCTGCCCGCTGAGCGGCGACCACGTCACCGAACCAGACAGCGTGAACGACTGAAGTACAGTGTGGTAGATATTCTCGGCATTCTGCGGTTTGGTGTTCCGCTTGGCATCGAAACACCCGAAGCGGGCGGCGAGCCTTTTGAGCTGTGCGGCATCGTACCGCTTGGTGAGACCAGCGCAGAAAGCGTCCTTGCTCTGCCGCAACCTTGCAAACTCGGCCTTCAGTTCGGCTGCAGTAATGCCCCCCGCTTCGAACCGCTCACGGTATTTGCGGAAGTCGTCGAAGGTAAAGAGTTCTTTCGAAACCGATTCAACGCGGTCGCCATCGGCGAAACCATCAGGTGGCGGGTTCGATGCCGCTTCCACGAGCTCAGACAGCGGCGCTTCGCCTTTGGGACGCGGGGCAGGATCTGCAGGCGGTGCTGGGTAGATGTTGCCGACGGACATCCAAATTCCGTCCGTCGCCTCTTGAAACCGCACCCGAACCTGCCGTTTGGCAAGCGAGATCCCGACCACCTCCGCAATGTCCGTTCTCGCCCTGCTGAAGAACACCTCCACAGTGTCTCCACGCCGGATGATGAATCTATGGGAGGGGCCGTCGATGTCATCGTAAAGCCGGTCGACTGTAATCGTGTCGCGGTCTTCCCGTGCCGTCGGCCACTCCCAATGCGGCAAGCCATCGTAGGTTAGCTGGCGATCGGGACGGACGAGGGGCGGCGCATCCTTCGACGGCTCCGGCGGTTTTCTCTTCGGAGAATCCTCCGTGACGCAATAGTTGATAGCTTCTGCCATGTGTGCCGGGTGGATTGCCGGTGATCGTTCAAGCCTGGCAATCGCCGACGCAACGGTACGAACCATCTCTTCAACTGATTTTGCAATGTGTTCCGTCCGCATCGTGGCTCCCAGCACTTCCTCGGCTCCGTCGAACATTTCATCCGGCACGTCTTCATTCATCTCCGCAAGGGCCTTACGCATGTCCGCAGTGGACGTACCCTGAAGGAGCGTCTCTATCTCGCGTCGATGCGGCGTTTGAAGTTGAACGAGAACTACCAGACGGCCTTTGTCATCCTCGATGGGAACATCAAGGACGTCTGCAAGCGTGCGAAATTGCTCGGTTTGCTCGGCGGGGCCTTCGATTCGAATCGGCTGACCGGAGGCAGCCGCAACGAGCAGTTGGCGCTTTCCCATTTCGTTGCCCTTGATATCCGCAGCGTCGAAGTCTGCAGGGATTGACTCCTCAGAAGGAAGAGAGAATCTGGGTTTGCCCCGCTCCGGTTCGTGGCAGATAACCTCGCCGGCATCACGCATCTCCCTGAGAATTCGATTCACGGGATTGGCAAGTGGATCCGGAGCAGTGTCCAGTGCAGGAAATCCCATTTCAGAACTAAGCTCGTGGATCCCGATTTCTCCATCTGCATCGCGAAGATACGTAGCGATCTTCCGACGAAGATCATCCGTGTTGATCGGTGGGGCGGCAGTGTGGGCTTGTGGCTCACCTTCCCCGCTCTGCTTCGGTTTCGAGGTTTCTTGTCGTGGCTCATCGAACTTCAGGAAGAGTTGCTGGCCTCTTGGCATAGGAGCGGGATGATGCCAGACGGGGAAGAGTTGCTCAAGGAAAAATGCGGCAGTTGGTACGATAGTGCGAGGGCGGCGAGGTACGGGCGTCCCGATCCCTAACGTGGTCTTGGCACGAATTTGACCCCGCAGATGTTGTAGGTTCTGTCAGGATGGTAGAATGGGTCAAATCGCGGTGCAAAACCGGCTGCATATATACAAGTTAAGTGGCTTGAGCAAGAACACGTGATGGGGCCAAGATCATGGCGAAGGCGAAACCCGAGCGAATTCACTGTAATAAGTGCGGCCCGAGCACCAAACACACGGTTGTCGGAACTCGGCAGCACTCGGGATCTGAACCCTACGACGCGCAATACGACGTCAGCTGGACCACGATTTACGACATGCTCGAATGCTGCGGTTGCGAAGCAATCACCGTTCGCCGCCGGTTCTATTTTTCCGAATGGAACCCCGGTGACGTAGAAATCAACTACTACCCGCCTCGCAGTGCCCGTCCCCTACCGCCATGGAAGGACAAGTTGCCTGAAGAGGTCTTGACGCTCCTTGATGAAGTCTACGTCGCCCTTCACGCAGATAGCCGGAGTTTGGCAATGATGGGTGCGCGGGCGCTGATCGACATGGTCATTGTGAACGAAGTCGGTGATCCTGGGTCCTTCCCCGAAAAGCTCTCCGCACTGCAAGACGCAGGATTTCTTGGCGACAAGAACCGCGAGTTGCTTGCCGCCGCACTGGATGTGGGTAACGCCGCTTCCCACCGTGGGCATCGGCCTGAACGCAAACACGTGCAGAGCGTTATGGACATCGTTGAAAACCTCCTGCAATCCACGATACTCCAGGATGTAATCGATGACTTAAGAAAAGCCACCCCAGCTCGCAAGAAGACGTCAAACAAGAGGAAGAAAAAGAAGTCGTAAAACTGCGTTGGCCGAAGCGCCATTTAACCATCGGAAGCCGAGTCGTGATCATCGACGCGGCGGGGCCGTACTTGTGATATTCATGGAAGATCAACGATCATCATGTGGCGTTCTCCGAGGAGTGTTGCTGCTCGTCGTGGTGGTGACGTACGTGTTTGGCTTAGCGGTCTGGACGCCGCTGTTTCTGGTTTGGCCGCGATGTTACCCAGACATGACGTACGCGCAGACAGTGTCGGCACGCTGGGTTCTTGTTCGGCACATCTGGGCAAACCTTGTGCGTAGGGCACCGTAAATCGGGTAGCCGGGTCGGTCTACCCGCCCCGCCGCCAGTTATTTCTCAAACAGCATCTGCTGCGTCTTGGGCTCGGCGACTGGTTTGGCTTCCGCCTCTTCATCCTGGTACGCTGGAAGCGGCTGTGAAGCCACGATCGTGCAGGACGATCTTGCAAACTGAAGAATCGAGAGCAGTCGCTGTTGCTCCTCAGCCTGAAGCCTACCCAAAGCAAACTCGTACAGAATTTCTTGGATCATCTTCCGAGCTTCAGGGAACTTCTCTTCCGACCAGAAGTGATCTGCAATCAGCCCTGCCCGATCTTCCATCGCTCTGAATCGAATCCGCTGAAGGGCTTCAGTAAGGCCGTGTTCGGTACGAGGCTGATCCATGGGATGGTGGGTTGCGAGACACTAAGGGGGAGAGCATCCGCGGAAAGTCCATTATGGTCAAGTGAATAGCAGAACAACACAAAAACAGCGTGATACCGGATCATCGGGTAGGGCTGCAGTCCGGTCTACACAACCGAGATATTGTCCGAATCCCGTATCTCACAACCCAGGGCCTGAGACGCAAATACGCTGTTTCGTTGCCTGTAGGAGTCCTGGTCGAGCCGCGAGAGCACTGCATCCCGTAGTTTTGCGTGCCGGCCGTTGGAAACCTGCCGGACAACCGCTCCCCTTTCCTCTTCGATCGCCCGCGGCGGGAATGTCTTCATCGAGAACGGCGGCAACGGCATCCCTTCGTGAAGCAGGCGGATATATGCGTGGTATTTGGGAAGGTTCGCGAGGTCTTCGGGACGAACCTGTCCTTCGTGTTTGCTGAGTTGCCGCGAGAGCGGGAAAGCATCGACGCTGCCGACTTGAAAGCTGATGATCGAGCCGACATTCCCAAAAACAGCGTCGGCGGTTTTCTCGTCGAGTTGTTCCAAGTACTGGTGCGACAGTGTCATGTTGAGACGATACTTCCGGGCTTCAGAGAGGATGGTGGCAAAAGAACCGGTCGAGAAATTCTGAAATTCATCGATGTACACATAGCAGTCCCGCCGCTCCGCCTCCACGACATCCGCCCGGCTCATCGCCGCCTGCTGAAGCGTGGTAACAAGCAATGCCCCAAGCAGGTTCGAATTGTCTTCGCCGATACGGCCTTTGCTCAGATTTACAAGCAGCACGTTACCGCCATCCATCACCTGACGAAGGTCGAGCGATCGCCCTCCCTGGGCGACGATCGCCCGGATGCGGCGACTCATAAGGAACGGCCGCAGTTTATTTTGTATCGCCGCGGTCGCCTCGGTGCGGTAGCGGTCATTCCAGCGCTCAAACTCGCATTCCCAAAACTGCCGGGCAATGGGATCTTTGATGCGAGCGGTCAAACGAAGCCGGAACGCTTCGTTCGACAGAAGCCGCATGACGGTGTGGAACGTGCCCTCGTGTTCTATGGCGAGGTACACCGCGTTGCGGAGCGTGTCTTCCAGACGCGGGCCCCATGAGTCATAGAGTTTCTTGAAAGCAGACACCACACCGGAAGCGACCTGGTCACGTTTTTCCGGATCGTTGCAGCACAGAGGATTGAACGAAACCGCGTACTCCGGATCTGCAGGATCGAAGACGATCACATCGTTCGTACGTTCCGTGGGAATACCCTGCAGGATGGTTTCGAAGAGATCGCCGTGCGGGTCGATAACGGCAACACCATGTCCCGACTCGATGTCGGAACGGATCATATTTTCCAGCAACGTTGTCTTTCCCATCCCCGTTTTACCAACGACGTAGGCATGTCGCCGGCGATCTCCCGCGGCGATGGAAAACTTGCGGCGGTCGTCCTTGTGTTGGACGGCACCGAGCACCACCGCCCCGCTTCCTTCTACTGAGGCGAGTCTTGCCGGAGCTTCCAGCTCTGTGAACGGAATCACTGCCATATGTTCACTGCCAACCGTCTGCGTCGCAGGATGGAACAGCGTGGCCAGTTCTTCATGCGAAAGCAAAAACCAAGAGCACGGTCTCGGCCGCCCACGGCGGATACGCGACATATGAAACGTTGCGAGCCTTGATTTGGTGAACGCCCCAAACGCACCCCGCATGGTGCGGAGCTTCGTGATGGCAGCCGACGCGCAAGCGTTGGGAGCGGAAACACTTAGGCAGATGCGGGCATCGAATAAATTCCCTCCAATCTTATCCGCCGCCGCCTGCACGTCATCTTCCCGCTCCCCGTAGCGACCGCCGCTCGTGTCGGCCTGCCGGTTGCTTGATCGATCGGGAGTCGCAAGCATGCCGAGCAGGAAGGCAAGGGGCCACGTAAGGGGCCTTGTGATGTGACAGGCGTAGAAATCCGCGAGCCGAAAGTGCGAACGGAAGAACGAGCGATCGAGTTTCTTCACCGCTCCCCTGCCCCAACGCCGGCGATGTCCGCGCGTCGGGCGAACGGTGAGCTGAATATGCGAAAGGAGACCCCGTTCCGGTTGGATCACGCCAAGCAGACTTTCCAGTGGATCTTCGAGCGACCCGTCAATCAAATCCTGAAACTGCTTGTGCCGAAGAATCGGGAAGAGGTCAGGCCGGAGAACAAGGGACGCAGACCAAGTGGTACGCGACGGATCGACATCGTCCAGAGCGTCCTCGTCAATTTCCTGGATCGTGCAGTTTGGATACTTGGCCTTCAGGTGTTCAGTGATGTGCGCTTTCAGGTGCGAAGCGAACCGGCAATAAATACCGATGGTGCCGTCGAGGCACCCGTACTCAAGCTGAATCTCATCGCCGTCGCTGATCGATTCGAGAACCGACGAGAACACTTTCTCCATGTACTGCGGGCCGCGATCGTTCGTGGTCGGTGGTGTGATCGAGAGGAGCACACTGGAAGGATACCATGGAACCGAAAACCTGCCCGAAGCGAATGTGCTGATATCGCGTAAGACAGGTTCGGCCTACCGTGTTTCTCAGACTCTCACTCCCCTGCTCCAGATCCCGCGAAACGGGATGGGGGGCGGCTTGGTACCCGCTCCGGGAAGCAAGCCGGAATGAAGGCAGGCGCGGGAGACTATCAGAAAGCCATAGGCGATGCCACGATTTGCTGCGGCAATCGGACAGGTTCGCGGAGATACCGTGAAGTGGGATGCAAATCAACAAGGCTATTCCAGCCTCCATGGTGATCGAGCAGGATAGGACTCAAGAGCGGGTTGTTGTCGTTGAGGTACGTATCGAGGGTTGTGGCGTAGAAGAGGAGCCGATCCGGATTCGATGCAAGCTCGCCGGCGAGGGACAGAAAGTTATAGGCATGTTCGATACTGGTCGTCAGAAACGAGACGCGAAGCCGGGGCGGCGGGGGGGGGGCGGCGCCCCCCCGCGCGGG
>CAZUAH010000455.1:0-1244 GCA_964617665.1 uncultured Pirellulaceae bacterium | reverse complement strand
AACCCGAAGATCGTCGAGGCGCTGAATGCAGCCGGGGGGGGGGGGGGGGGGGCGCGCCGCCCCGCTTCCAGTTGGCAAGGAGCTGATCCTGATACGCTTCGTAGGCGATGATCCGTTTTCGCCATGCCTTAGGGCTAACGCCGTCAAGGGTCTCCGTGTTGCAGTCGATTTCGAACAAATGGTTGAACGAACGGCCAGCAGCGTCGAATAGGAAGAAGTGATCGGGCTCAACATAGTGTGATCCAACCCGCAATTTGAGTTCCTTCTCACGGCAAAAGTTAAGTACGCGTACGCCGGAACGGCGCGCGGAAACGAGCGACTTGACGATCACTTTTGCATTAGCATAAGCATGTTCCCAATTGAGCCTGGCAACGGGCCTGAAGAACTTGCGATGCGACTCCGGCGGATCATGCTGGTAGAGCATGCGATACCCTTCGGGGGCCAGCCGGTAGAATTTCATCGTGCCATGATTTGCGATCGTGTATTCCTGTACGGCTGCAAGAGCAGCCTCCACGAGGTGCTGCATCTTTTCCCGCACACGGCGAACGTTCGTGAAGCCGTCGTCAGGATCGTCGGCCGCCCCGAAGGTCTCGCTTGCTTGCAGAATCAGGTGGGCGGGCAAGGGACAACGATCGACGAGCCGAAGAACGCTTCTTAGTCGAGAATTCGGAACAATATTTCTGGTCGAAACCTTTGGCATAGGGTTGTGGAAAGAGTAGCATACGACACCTTTTTCCCCAACTCAGTTATCATGAACAAACGCGGATTCGTGAATGTCGATACATTCCAACGTGAGACTACCCTCCAGGAAGCCGCCGCAAAGTGTGGCGTAAGCCTCGAAGTGGCGGGCAACGGGAGGAACGTGCGAATCGATTGCCCGTTTGACTGCGACGGCGATCACGCCGGCAAGAGAGAGATCGCAGTCGATACCGAGAACGCCGCAAAGCAGTGGATGTGCCACGCCTATAGCTGCGAGTGTCGAGGCAACCTATTAAATCTCATGTACGGATGGCTGAAAGGACGGCGTTGGTCAGGCGACAAGTTACGCGGCAGTGAATTCAATGAGGTTAAACAGGTGATTGCCGGCAATGGCCCACCAGGTCCGCCGGAAGCGTCGGAGCAGAAGAAGGAGCAGGACAAGGAGAAGCCCGCGGAAGAGAAACGCAACGTGCCACTGCGACAAGCGGATCATGCGGGCTCGCGGGGCCTGATGAACCCGCCTATCTGGGAAAAATTCGAGCGGG
>CAZUAH010000454.1:0-11273 GCA_964617665.1 uncultured Pirellulaceae bacterium | reverse complement strand
TCGCCGAATATCCGGCTCGTCATCGAGAATCCAACAGCATTTTGGTGCCGAGGGACATTCGAGGACGAAATCGTACAACGGCTCAATCGCAAATCCACGATTACCATCCACGCCGATCCAACCGAAGGCACCGCCCCTGCGCTGTTTGGACGCATACGTGCCAGGGTCGAAGCACTTGAGTTAGGGCCGGATTACGAGTTGGAATGGTGGGGCGAGTATCGCGACTCTAGTAGGGCTCAAGCAGGTATCGGGGCGAGTCTTCCGTTCTTCTTCCTCGCCATGGTGTTGATCGTGATCGCGCTGTTTAACTCGCTGCGGCAGCCGCTGATCATTTGGCTGACCGTCCCGCTGGCAGTTATCGGTGTTACGGCAGGGTTACTGCTAACCAAGCAACCGTTCGGATTCATGGCGTTGCTTGGATTCATGAGCCTGTCGGGCATGTTGATCAAGAACGCCATCGTATTGGTCGACGAGATCAGTCTTCAGCAACGCGAAGGTTCACCGCTGTTCAAGGCCATTGTCGATTCCGGCGTGAGCCGTCTACGGCCCGTCTCTATGGCCGCGCTGACAACAGCTCTGGGCATGATCCCGCTGCTGGTCGACGCCTTCTTCGTAGCAATGGCCGTTACAATCATTGCCGGTCTTATGGCGGCCACCGTGTTAACCATGATCGTATTGCCCGTGTTCTACTCCGTGTTTTTCCGTGTGAAATACGACGAGTCACAACTGTAGACCCATTGTCAAAAGGAGAATTTTCGTGCGCACTTCAGTCCTGGTTCATGCCGTCGTTGCAGTCGTAGTCGCCACGTCCACGAACGTAGCTTTCGCTCAATTCGGGGATCTTATCAAGCGAGTTCCGGAGCGTGCGAACACGCTGGTCCTGTTGAACGTGGATCAGATACACAACACTCCGCTGGCTAAGAAGGAAGGTTGGCGAGAAAAGCACGAAAAGCAGTTTGCCTCGGGCTTGGTGATCCTTCCTCCGCATGCAAGCAAATTCGTGATGGCGGCTCAGATGGACTTCGAGCACATGCAGCCACAGTGGGAAACGGCTTTGCTGGACTTGAAGTACGAACCGTCGATCCCCAAGATCGCCGCGAAACTGGGAGGCACGGTGGACAACATCGGTGATCGAAGCACGGCGGTTCTGCCACACGATGTGTATGTCGTCAAGTTTGGCCCGCGATTCGGCGCCATCGCAGCGCCGGCGAACCGACAGAATGTTGCTCATTGGATCAACCAAATCTACTCGAACAGTCTTCCACCGCTGTCCGCCTACCTTCAGGAGGCGGTTCGATTCGCCGAGGGTGGTGCGCCGATCATCATGGCCATGGATTTCACTAACGTGTTTTCCCCGGCCTTTGTCCGTTCGCGTCTTGAGACATCCGAGACGCTGAAAGGACAGGACGTGGACCTGGATCAGTTAAGCGAGGTGCTCGCCAGCATCCGAGGCGTGTCGCTCGGGATTACTATCAACGAATCACGGTATGGCGCGATTAAGGTGGATTTCGAGAAGGACGCAACGATACTCGGAGACTTTGCCAAACCGTTGCTGTTGGAGACCCTTGCCAGACAAGGGGCCATGATCGATGAATTCCAAGATTGGCAAGTGAAGGTCGACGGCACACAGATCCAGATCGGCGGAGTGCTGTTCGAAAGTGGCATGCGGAGAATCATGAGTATTCTGGATGCTCCGCCGTCACTGCACGCTGCGGCTCAAGAGTCGACGGGCACGGACGAAGAATCGAAAGAGAAGATGATGGCTCTCGCAACGAAGCAGTACTTCCAATCGGTCGTGTCGTTGCTGGACGATCTGCGGGGGAAGCGCAAGTCCGAGGACTTCGTCACCTGGGGACAGGTCGGTATGTGGTTCGAGAAGTACGCTCGCAAAATCGATCGTATGCCCCTCTTGAATGTCGACCCGGAAATGCTCGACTTCGGGGCCTTCGTCGCCGACTCGTTGCGACAAGCGGAAAACGCGATGAAGGGAATCGGCGCACAATCCGGCTATCGCAAGACGCAACTGCCCAACTACTACAACGTGCAAACGTACGCCAGACCGGTCGGGGTGACGCGTTGGGGCGTGCACGGAGCCTACGGTTACAGAGCGACGGAGGACTTGTCTGCCAAAGGCCAGGCGGAATCCAGAATTCGCACGCAAGAGAGAATCCGTGGCAACATGTCGGCCAACATGACCGTACAAGGCGTCGAGGCCGCCACAGCCGACATTCGCCGACGAATGACCCAGAAATATCAGATGGAATTCTGAAGACCGCGAACCTTAGTGCCCTTGGATCTCCTCTCGAATCCGACTTTTCGGGCAACCAACAATACGAAGCAGAGGCATTGACCGCGGGAATGAAGGGCTAGAGGTCCCGTTTCAAATCGGAGAATGTGACTGCTTGGGGCGGTGGGATCGAATCGTTGCTTGTCCGCCTGCCTCAAAGAACAGGCTACTAACGAGGCACCTTTAACACAGAGGAGAAACGCATGAAACGAGTAATGTTAGCTGCCACTATGATGACTGTGAGTCTGGCGGCGGCCATCGGGGCCGAAGATCCACAGGCCGCAGACGAGGCGGCGATCCGTAAGGCCGTGGAGTCTTACGTCGCGGCCTTTAACAAAGGCGATGCGAAGGCTCTGGCGGCGATGTGGTCGCCGGAAGCCGTCTACACGAATCCGCTCACCGGCGCGCAGGTTGTTGGCCAGGCGGAAATCGAGAAACAGTTTGCCGGCATCTTTACCGAAGGCAAAGGCGTCAAGCTGAAGGCAGAAACGGATTCCGTGCAGTTCATCTCGCCGAGCGTAGCCGTCGAACACGGAACCGCCCACGTCATTCGCCCGGATCAGGAACCAGAAAAAGCCACATACACGGCCATTTACGTCAAACGCGATGGAAAGTGGCTGCTGGACCGGGTGACCGAGGAAGATGTGCCCGTCGTTAAGTCGAACTACGAACAATTGAAAGACCTGGAATGGATGATTGGAACATGGGTGGATCAGGACGAACAGAGCCGCATCGAGACAACGTGTAGCTGGACGAAGAACCGAAACTTCATCACCCGCATGTTTGCGGCCACCGTACGGGACCGGATCGATGTCGCCGGCATGCAGATCGTCGGTTGGGATCCCGCCGCCAAGCAGATTCGCTCGTGGGTGTTCGATTCCGACGGCGGATTCGGCGAAGGGACTTGGAGCAAGAAAGACAAGTCTTGGTATATCCAAACGACTGGCATCGCGCCTGACGGCAGCAAATCTTCGTCGACGAACATCATCACCTACGTGGACGAGAACACGTGCACCTGGCAGTCGATCAACCGCGTAGCAGGCGGCGACCTGCAGCCAAATGTGGACGAAGTCGTCGTGGTTCGCCAAACGGCGGAGTGAGTTGATGGACAAGGAAGAAACAACAGGAACCCAACAAATCAAGTATGAGGTGAAGTCATGAAACGGTTTTCTTTGCTGCTGGTAGTTGTCTCGACGATATGTCTCTTAGCGGCGGGTGATGTGCTGGCCCGCGGCGGTCGCGGCGGAGGCGGAGGTGGACGTGGTGGCGGCGGGTTCAGTGGCGGAGGGAGAAGTGTTTCGCGGCCCTCGGTCAGCCGCACCCCGTCGGTCAGTCGCCCGTCACCGTCGTTCAGCCGTCCATCGACGCCCAGCGTATCGCGGCCCAGCACGTCACGTCCTAGTGCGAGACCCCCCAGTGCGTCGCGGCCAAGTACCGGGACGCGCCCGGGCGCTGGTACACGACCCAGCACTGGCACGCGCCCAGGCACTGGTGCCTCACGACCTTCCGCAGGCCAGTTGCAGAATTTCCTGGACGTCAAACCCGGGGGCGGGGCGACGCGGCCCGGTACACAACCGGGAAACCGGCCGAGTAATCTCGGAGGCGCAGCCGGTGGTGCGGCTGCCGACTTCCTGCGCGGCGAGGGTGCCCGCCCAGGCACACTGCCCGCCACGGGCACTCGTCCAGGCGTCGGTGACCGCCCAGGCGTTGGCGACCGTCCTGGTGTTGGCGACCGTCCCGGTGTTGGTGACCGTCCCGGCGTTGGTGACCGTCCCGGTGTCGGTGATCGTCCCGGTGTCGGTGACCGCCCTGGCATTGGCGACCGTCCCGGTGTCGGTGATCGTCCGCTGGCTGGAAATCGTCCCGACCGGATCGAGAACCGGCAGGATTGGCGCAACAATCGCATGGAGCGGCGGAACGAAATTCGCGACCACTGCCACCGTCATCCGATTCGCGACTTCTGGCGGCAGTATCCCGGATGGGCTGCTTGGCGGATTACTCGGCCCTATCGTTGGGCCACGTGGGCTGCAATAACCGGCTGGGTCGGATACGGATGGAGTAACTCGTATCCGTACAGCTACGGCGAGAATGTGTACTACGTAGACAATTCGGTCTACTACGGCGATGAAGTTGTGGCGACGGCCGACGAGTACGCTCAGCAGGCGGAGCAAATCGCCGCCAGCGCACCGGAAGTCGCTGCTGACGAAGCCGAGTGGATGCCTTTGGGCGTGTTCGCTTTGACGCAGGACGGCCAAGCGTCGGGCCCCGAGCCGACACTCTTCCTGCAACTGGCGATCAGCAAAGAGGGAATCATCAACGGCACGTTGAATAACAAGGCCGACAACAGCACGCAAGCGATCGAAGGCATGGCCGACAAAGCATCGCAGCGTTGTGCGTGGAACGTGGTTGGCAAGACGCGACCAATCATGGAAACCGGCATTGTCAATTTGACCGAGGACACAGCGCCGGCGCTGGTTCACTTCGCAGATGGCCAGACCCAGCAATGGCTAATGGTGCGGCTTGAAGAGCCCGCAGCCACTCAGTAGTAGCGGGCACGAAATCCGTGGTCTTTGGCGCGGAAGAGAAGTTCGGTGGGCACCGCCCACCGTTCAGTGCTGCCAACTTGTTTTCGGTGGGCGGTGCCCACCCTACCAATAGCGTCGATGAGGGCTGCAGTTCCTGACTCCACCAGAATCGGAACCTACAGGGGAGAGAAATGCGACTGTTCGTCATCACCGCCATTCTAACTTGTGCAGCATTCACTCACGCACAAGAACCAGACGATGCAGACGCCTACTACGAACGTGGCATAGCATGGCTTGACAAAGGCGAATTGGACAAAGCCATCGCTGATTTCACGCAAGCCATCCGGCTGGATCCACAGTCTTCAGGTCCTTACGGCGAGCGTGGCGTTGCATGGTACCTAAAAGGCGAATATGGCAAGGCCATCGCTGATTGCAGCGAAGCCATCCGGCTCAATCCAAAAGATGAAGTGGCCTTCGGCAACCGTGGACTGACATGGTCGCGCAAGGGCGAATACGACAAGGCCGTTGCTGACTACAACGAAGCCATCCGCCTGGCCCCAGAAAATGCAGATGGCCACAACAACCTAGCTTGGCTTCTAGCGACATGCTCGCTAGAAGCGCATCGTGACGGCAGAAAGGCCATCGAACACGCGACGAAAGCGTGCCAACTGACTAAATGGAGGGAAGTCAGTTTCATCGACACGCTCGCCGCTGCCTATGCGGAAGCCGGTGATCTTGATGAAGCGGTTAGATGGCAGCGGAACGCGATGGCAAAGTGCCCTGAAAACCAGAAAGACCATTGCCAGTCAAGACTTGACCTTTACAAATCGGGAAGACCATATCGGGAAGAGCCTAAGGAAAACTAGCGTTGGCGTTTGCCGCAACTGGGATTGCCAATGCGACGGCTGCATGCCCAAGAAGCTCGATTTCACGGCAGTTGAAGATAAGACAGGCGAACCGTAGGGTGGGCACGGCCCACCAGTGTTTTGGCGATTCCGGTGGGCGATGCCCACCCTACCAGTGCCGGAGCACTGCAGAATCCAACTCATTCCAAGGGGGACTATTCATGACGTTTACCAAGAGCGTGCTCATACTCGGGCTGTCGTTCGTCATCTGCAGTTCGCCATTGGCCGCGCAGCAGCCAGCCGTGACGATGGATCGCACGATCCTGCCGATACAGGAACCGAAACGCCCGACCTATAACGAAGTCGACGCGCGTAACGCGACCCCTCCGCCGCGGTCTGATGTGAAGGCGCCGGACGGCGCGCCGAACGTGATCGTCGTCCTGATCGACGACCTTGGTTTCGGCGCTACAAGCACTTTCGGCGGCCCCGTGGCCACTCCGACGTTCGACCGCCTGGCCAGGGGCGGCTTGCGCTACAGCAACTTCCACACCACCGCGCTCTGCTCGCCGACTCGTGCCGCCTTGAAGGCGGGGCGTAATCACCACACCTGCAATATGGGCTTCATCACCGAGATGGCAACCGGATTCCCGGGCGCCACCGGCGTGATCCCCAACTCGGTGGCCCCGGTGGCCGAAATGCTCCGCCTGAACGGCTACAGCACGGGTGCCTTCGGCAAATGGCACGAGACCGCCTCGTGGGAAATCAGCGTATCGGGACCGTTCACGCGTTGGCCCACCCACCAAGGATTCGACAAGTTCTATGGCTTCCTTGGCGGCGAAACCAACCAGTGGGCACCCTACTTGCACGACGGAGTAACGCAGGTGGAACTGCCGGAGGACCCAAACTATCACTTCATGGACGACATGACGAACCAGGCGGTGGCGTGGATGAAGTACCAAAAGGCGATGACCCCGGACAAACCGTTCTTCGTGTACTTCGCGCCCGGCGCCACCCACGCGCCGCACCACGTGCCGCAGGAATGGATCGCCAAGTGGAAGGGCAAGTTCGACCAGGGCTGGGACAAGCTGCGCGAGAAAACACTGGCCCGCCAGATCGAGATGGGCATCGTCCCCAAGGGGACCAAGCTCGCCCCGAAGCCCAAGGCCATCAAAGACTGGGACGCGCTCTCGGCCGATGAGAAGCGTCTGTTCCTCCGCCAGGTCGAGACCTTTGCCGCCTTCGTCGAGTATACCGATCACCACATCGGACGCTTGGTCGAGGCCGTCGAGGAGATCGGCCAACTCGATAATACGCTGGTCTTCTACATCGCCGGCGACAACGGAACGAGTGGCGAGGGCGGGACGAACGGAATGTTCAACGAATACACCTACTTCAACGGCGTCCAAGAGAAAGTCGAAGACATGTTGAAGCGTCTTGACGAGTGGGGCAGCCCAACGACCTACCCACACATGGCCTCGGGGTGGTCCGTCGCCTTCGATGTTCCGTTTGCGTGGATGAAACAGGTGCCCTCGGACTTCGGCGGCACGCGTAACGGCATGGTCGCGTACTGGCCGAAGGGAATCAAAGCGAAGAACGAGATCCGCAGCCAGTTCAGCCATGTCATCGACATCGCGCCGACCATCCTCGAAGCAGCCAAGCTGCCCGAACCGAAGTGTGTCAACGGCACACCGCAGATCCCGATGGAAGGTTTCAGCCTTGTGCCTACCTTCAACGACGCAAATGCCGAGGAACTCCACAAGACGCAGTACTTCGAGATCTCCGGCAACCGCGCGATCTATCACGACGGCTGGTATGCCCGCGTCATCCACCGCGCGCCCTGGGAGCCGAAACCGCGCCACGCGCTGGAAGGGGAGAAGTGGGAACTGTACAACCTCAGGGAGGACTACAGTTGCTGCAACGACCTGGCCGCCGAGAACCCGGAGAAGGTCAAGGAAATGCAGGACCTCTTCCTTGCCGAGGCGAAGAAGTATCACGTTCTGCCGATGGACGACCGCCTGTTCGAGCGCATGGACGCCAAGACGGTCGGACGCCCCGACCTGATGGGCGGGCGCACATCCATGACCCTCGCCGAGGGCATGACCGGGATGATGGAAGCCGCCTTCATCAACGTGAAGAACCGCTCGAAGACGATCACCGCCGAAATCGAGGTGCCTAAAAACGGCGCCAAAGGTGCGATCCTCGCGCAGGGTGGCCGCTTCGGAGGCTGGGCGCTTTATGTCAAGGACGGGGTGCCCGCCTACGACTATAACTTCCTAGGACTGCAACGCTTCACCGTTGCGGCGAAGAAACGGCTTCCCGCCGGGAAGGCGACAATTCGGTTCGAGTTCGCCTACGATGGCGATGGCCCCGGCAAGGGCGGCACCGGCACGCTCTTCGTCAACGGCGAGAACGTCGCGAAGGGCCGGATCGAGCACACCCAGTACGGCATTTTTTCGGCCGACGAAACCGCTGACGTTGGCATCGACCTCGGCACCCCGGTTGTCGAGGCGATCGGGGCCGAAGCCCGCTCGCGATTCACGGGGCGAATTCCGAAGGTCACCGTCGAGGTCAGGTGATAAGCGACGTACTACAAACAAGTGTCTTGTCTGGACGGGACAATGGTCCCATCCTACGTAGCTTGGGACCATTGTCCCGAGCGTGAAACACGACACCCAATTTTTGATTGGTCCAAAGCGAGTTGTATTCTGGTCGTTGGCAAACTTGTGCGATTACGCCGATTGTGCAGGGAGCGTCCCGTGTCGTCGCTTCAATGCGCTCGTTGGATATGATGCCCTCAAGTCACGCCCGACGATACAACTGACATCAGGTGGTGCGTCCGCATCGTCGGTCTAATCATGCAATGCTCACGGAGGAGTTGGCTGTGCGTCGAATCCTACTCGCTCTTGTCCTGTGTGTTCCTTTGTTGGGGATCGCCTCCGCTCGTGTAGCCTCGGCCCAACACGTGTGCGATCGCGAGTATCTGACCGGGGACCTCTTTGGCATTCGATCCGGTCTGGCGGAAAACAACGTCGTCGCCGATCTCCAATTGACGCAGTTTTACCAGGGCGTCGCTGGCGGCGGACGAAACCAGACCGACAGGTACGGCGGAAAGCTTGACTACTTCTTCACCATCATGCAGGGCTTCGTGGTCCTACACGCCGAAACCCGATTTGGCGAAGGCGTGATTCTCGACGGGGTCGGGTTGGCGCCCTCCAACGTAAATATGCTCTATCCCGCGCTGGAGAACACAACGGCCATCACGGGCTTGCAGTTCAATCTTCCTCTCACGCCGGATCAAGAGTGGATCGCTTCGGTTGGAAAGTTCAACGTACTCGACTTATTCAACGCGCTCTACCCGCAGACGGGTCGTGGTGTGGACGGGTTCATGAACGGCTCTTCCTTCCTGGGAATGACCACGGTCCGCACGATTCCGTTGTCGTTTCTTGGCGCCAGTGCGATGAAGATGCATGAGGGGAAGATCCAAGGTAGCCTGTTGGTCTACGACAGTCACAACGTGCCGACGACCAGCGGATTCGAAAACCTGTTTGACAACGGCGCGAACATCTGCGGCATGTGGAGGTTCTTTACCGAATTCCGCGGCCTGCCCGGATCGCACCTGTTTCTTGGAACGTGGGCAAGCGGGGACTTCACTTCATTGGACCGAACAGGTTGGTCGTTCCACCCAGGTGTCGGGCTGATCGCACCTCAGGCGACCGGTTCGTGGAGCCTAGCCTATATTCTGGAACAGCAATTGTGGGCCGATCCGTGCTGTGCAGATCGAAGTATCGGTCTACTCAGCCAATGGGGACTCGCCGACCCGGAGACGTGCCCGTACGCGTGGTGCTGCAATGTAGCGGTGCAGGCTCAGGGGCTCATCGCTTCTCGGCAGCAGGACACGACGGGCGTTGCCTACTTCTACAACGGGCTGAGCGACGACATGAAAGGTCTCTTCCCCCCGCTGCTCAGGCCGAATGACGTACAGGGCGTCGAGTTGTATTACAACGCCGCGATTACGCCCTGGTTCCACCTGACCGCCGACATGCAATTCATCGATCCTGCTGTTCCCGGCAACGACACCGCCATCGTGTTGGGCCTGCGAGGCAAGATCGACATATAGGCTAGTCGTCGTCTTCTTATCACGTCGAAATGCTGGGAGGACGAGATTGACCCAACCCGGATTCCTCTGCCCGAGGATGTGGCAACCGCACTAACGGCTTTCGGAACGCCCGGCGAATACGAACCAGTCAACTTTGTCGTCTACGCGTTCCAGGATGCGCGCCGATTGCAGGTCGAGGTTTCCGGTCTGCGATTTGGTGAATCCGTGATTCCCAGCAGTTGTGTCGATATCCGTTTGGCCTTGCGGCGATTGATGCGAGACCTATACACCCTTCCTCCGGAACGGTCGACTGTGGTTTCTCGGTTCCTTATCGACAACCAACCCGTCGATGTTCCGGCCGGCACGTTGCGTGAATACCGCATGATCGTCCACGTTCCGGACGATGCGGCACCAGGGCACTACGCGGGTACAGTGTGCCAGACAGAGGAGGGCAAGGAAGCGGTTGAGTTGCCACTAATGTTCGAGGTCTTGCCATTCAAGCTTCTGCCCCTCACCGAAAAAGCCCACGGCATCTATTACCGATTCCCAAGCGTGGATCAGGACTGGTTAGGCATCGAAACCGAGTTGGCAGACATTCGGGCTCACGGCGGGACGATGCTGAAGAGCAACCTGGGAATTGACTACGAATTGGTCGGCGAGGAGGTAAGACCCTCGTACAGCCGATTGCGTCGCGGACTCGCTCTGCTGCGAAGACACGAATCAGGACCTACTTGGACACCTTCTTGAAACGCAGGAAGTACTTGTCTTTCAGCAGACCCTTCTTTTCTTCGGCCAACTTGAATCCCGCGTCTTCGATCTCCTTGGTGAAATCTTCCTTGCTGCCGCGCAAATGGTTCAGAGTCCACTCGCTGCTCACTCCTTCGATGCGTTGGAAGTCAATCACGATGACTTGTGCCCCCTCGCGCAGCGATTGGTGAAGTGACGCCATGGTCTTGTACGGAAATTCGAAATGGTGGTACGTATCGCAGATGAATGCCACGTCCACCGAGTCAGATGGCAGCTTCGTTTCCTGCGGAGTGCAGACAATGCACTTGACATTAGTCACTCCGGCTTCTTTGCATTTTGCCTCGATGCCCTTGACGAAACTCTCGGCAATGTCCACGGCATACACGCAGCCTTCCTGGCCCACCAGCGGCGAGAACAGACGTGTGAATAATCCTGTGCCCGCACCAACATCGGCCACCGACATGCCCGGTTTGATTTGGCAGGCCTTGAGGATCTCGTTGCGCTTGTCATAGACGTCGCGTCCGTTCCGTTCGAATCGCTTGATCCACGCCTCGACGTCAGGATTCTCGAAGTTCTTATTGATACCCGGCTTGACGCTTTCCTCTTGACCGAATGCGATTGTTGGAATGAGGAATACGACGGGAAGGGTGATTTGAAGAAGTAGCTTGACTGAGATTCGACGCATTACTTTGGTCTCCCAAACATAGAAAGAAACTAAACAGCGCACGCACGAAGAACGCGTGAGGTTTGTGATTGCAGTAAATCACGGGATT
>CAZUAH010000453.1:0-11274 GCA_964617665.1 uncultured Pirellulaceae bacterium | reverse complement strand
ACTGGTCGCTTTGTCAGAATCAATCAGAGGTACTGTGACTTGGTGGGTTACACGGTCGAGGAGATGACCGAAAGGACATTTCAGGAGATTACCCACCCAGACGACCTCCAGGAAGATCTGGATAACATGAAGCGTCTGGTTGCTGGCGAGATCCGCGAATTCACGATGGAGAAGCGGTACTACCAGAAAGACGATTCGGTCGTGTGGGTCAACCTGACAGTATCGCCGACGTGGGCCCCTGGCGAAGAGCCGCTTTATCACATTGCCATCGTAGAAGACATAACGGACCGTAAGCGGGCTGAACAGGCACTGCGTTTCACCCAATTCTCCGTAGACCGCGCCGCAGACGCGGTCTTTTGGATTGAACGAGACGCCCGCTTCAGTTATGTGAACGAAACTGCGTGCCAGATGCTCGGCTATTCTCGCGAAGAGTTGACGTCGATGACCGTCCACGACATCGATCCCGATTTCCCGCGTGAAGCATGGGCGAGCCATTGGGAGACTCTCAAGACTCGCGGAGCCATGACGTTCGAATCGCAACACCGAGCAAAGGATGGTCGTGTATTTCCTGTCGAAATCTCGATCCGGCTGCTCGAGTTCGAGGGACGGGAATACAACATCGCGTATGCTCGCGACATTACCGAACGGAAGCAGGCGGTGGAGTTGTTGCGTCGAGCCCACGACGAGATGGAGGAGCAGGTCCAGGAACGCACGGCCGATCTGGCGCGAGCGAACGAAACTTTGCAGTCGGAGGTCGTACGGCGAAAGCGTGCTCAGGAGGAAACTGCGGTATTCCGCAGGTTTGCGGAGGCGTCCGAACAGGGATTAGGCATGGCTGATTTTGATGGCACTATCAACTATGCCAATGCGACCCTCTGTCGATTCTTAGGGGAACGGAACCCGGCAGAAGCCAAAGGGAAGAACATCAGACGCTACTATCGGAAAGAGGATCTGCCCGCGCTGGAGAACACAATCCTCCCCGCTGTCCTGGGCGAGGGACATCGAACCGTGGAAATGCCGTTGTTGTCCATCGATGGCGCACTGACGCCCTTGATCCAAAGCACTTTCCTGATTCACGACGATCAGGGCAAACCGTTCTGTTTTGCCAATGTGCTCACCGACATTGCCGAGCGCAAGCGGATCGAGGAGGAGATACGAAGGCATCGAGATCATCTGGAAGAACTGGTCGGCGAACGCACCGCTGATGTCGAAAGAGCTAACGAAGACCTTCGACGGGAAATTGCGGATCGCAGACGGGCCGAGGAGCGATTTCGTCTGGCTGCCCAAGTCGCCAGCGATCTGATCTATGAATGGGATGTCCACGACGACACGCTGCAGTGGTTCGGACCATTAGATGAGTCGCTGGGCTATGGGGCTGGCGAAATTCCGAGGACCATCGATGGGTGGGTCCAATTGATGCACCCGGAAGACGTGGCCCGATTGGCGGAAGCAGTGGAGCGGCACCGCACGTCCACTGAACCGATCTACGAGGAATACCGCATGCAGCACCGCGATGGGAGTTGGCGGTACTGGATCGACCGTGGTACACCGATCCTCGACAAACAACGGCGCCCCGTCAAATGGGTCGGCGCATGCGTGGACATTACTGAACGCAAACGGGCCGAAGAGGAACTGCTGCTGAAGAACATCGTGTTCGAGTCGTCCATGGCGGCCAACAGTACTTCCGACCAGCATGGGATCATTCAGCACGTGAATCCGGCCTTCTTGGAGATGTGGGGATATGACGCGAAGAATGAGGTCGTTGGCCAGCCGATCCCTCTTTTCTTTGCTAACCAGGAGGATGCGACTCCCATCCTCGATGCCTTGAACAACACAGGGCGGTGGCAAGGCAAGTTCGTGGCCAGACGCAAGGATGGCTCGGTATTCACCTCGGAGGGGCGGGCCACGGTCGTGCGCAACGAAAGGGGCGAGCTGATCGGCTATCAGTCTGCCAATCTTGACGTGACGGACCGTGAAAAGGCTGAAGAAGCACTGCGCGAAAGCGAGGAGAGATTCCGCAGCCTTTTCGAGGAGGCTCGCGATGGCATCCTGCTGGCGGACATCGAGACCAGGCAACTGAGCATGGCAAATCGATCTATTTGCGAGATGATGGGCTACAGCAAGGAGGAATTCGAGCACCTGAATGCGCGTGAAATCCATCCAAGAACAGGCTTGGTATACGCAATGGACCAGTTTGAGAAGCTGGCAAGAGAAGAGATAGTAGTCGCGGTAGAGGTCCCCATGCAGCGAAAGGATGGGAGTGTGTTCTACACCGACGTCAGTTCGGGTGTGATTTCCCTGCAGGGCAAACGCTTTCTCATTGGCCAATTCCGCGACGTGACCGAACGCAAGCAAACACTGGATGAACTGGCACGAATGCAGGCGACGCTCGAGGCTGCGATCGAGCAGTCGCCAGCCGGGATTATCATAGCCGACGCGCCGGATGTCACGATCCGCGTTGCCAACTCGGCCGCGTTGGGAATACGAGGCGAAACTAGGACCCAGCTCACCGAAATTCCTGTCGACCTTCATCCGAAAAACTGGCAGACCTACTATCCAGACGGCGCGCCCTACAATCCGGAGGACCTGCCTCTGTCGCGTGCCGTCTTGAATGGCGAGATCTCGCACGATGTGGAAGTCATTATCCGACGCCCCGATGGCGAGGATCGGTGGGTCTCGGCAAACGCTGCCCCGGTGCGGAACGCAGATGGCGAAACAGTAGCGGGCATCGTGGTATTCCCAGATGTCACCGAGCGAAAGGAGGCCGAGAGGCAAATCCGGGAGTTGAACGTTGGATTGGAACGGCGCGTGAAACAGCGGACAGGGCAACTTCAATCGGCGAATGAGGAGTTGAACGCATTCGCCTATTCCGTGTCGCATGACTTGCGAGCACCACTGCGGGCGATGGAGGGGTTTGCCAACGCTCTGCTGGAAGACTACGAAGACCGACTGGACGAAGAAGGCCGCGAGTATTGCCAGCACATCGTCCATTCCGCGGAGCGGATGGATGTGTTGATCCACGATCTGCTGGCCTACAGCCGGCTGGGGCGAACCGAATTGCGAATGCAAACCGTGAACTTGGAGCAGGCCGCCAGAGATGCAATTGAACAACTGGATTCAGAGATCGAAAGATCTAATGCGATTGTGACCGTCGAAGGAGTCTTTCCCGAGATAGCCACACACTACAGCATATTGGTACAAGTCTTGGCAAACCTGGTTAGCAATGCGGTTAAGTTCGTTGCGCCCGATGTCACACCTGCGGTGAGAATATGGGCCGAGCCGCGTGAGGACGCGATTCGACTGTGGGTCGAAGACAACGGCATCGGCATCGCCGCCGAGTATCGGGATCGCATTTTCCGTGTTTTCGACCGCCTGCACGGCATCGAAAGCTACGCGGGGACCGGCATTGGCTTGGCGATCGTTGCCCGAGCAGTCGGCCGCTTGGGTGGCAAGTGCGGTGTCGAATCCAGTCCTGGCCTCGGCAGTCGTTTTTGGGTAGAATTCAACACCAAGGAGGAGGGAAGTGGCTGAACGAGCAGAAACGGTGTTGATTGTCGAGGATGATCCGTACGATACGAAGTTGATCATGCGAGCGATCAAGAAGGCGCGGATGTTGAATCCCGTGCAAACTGTCGAAGACGGCGAAGCCGCCATCGCCTATCTTTCGGGAAAGCCACCCTATGAAGATCGAACTCTGTACCCGCTGCCCGTACTAGTGCTGCTGGACTTGAAGATGCCGAAGAGGGATGGGTTCGAGGTGCTGCAATGGCTACGCAGTCAGCCGGCGCTGGGGCGAGTACCGGTGGTTGTGCTTACATCGTCGAATCAGACGCTCGATATCAACCGTGCCTACGAGTTGGGCGCGAACTCGTATTTAGTGAAACCCGTCGGAACGGATGCAATGGTGGACATGCTGAAGACGGTCGAACTCTACTGGCTAATCACGAACAAAGCACCCGAGTTGGACGGCGGCTCCTGAAAGGGGCACGCTCGCGTCGCCATGTCTGAACGCCTGCAAGTGCTGATTGTGGACGACAACCCGCAGGACCGCGCGCTGGTAAGTCGCGAACTGCAGAAGGAATTTCCCAATCCGGATGTGCGGCAGGTTATCAATCAAGAACAGTTAGAGAGAACTCTCCACGAACATCGCTTCGATGTGGTGATCACGGATTACCAGCTTCAATGGTCCGATGGCATCAAGGTGCTGCGTCTGGCCAAGTCGCTATACCCAGACTGCCCCGTGTTGATGTTCACCGCCACGGGCAGCGAGGAGGTTGCAGTAAAGGCGCTGAAAAGTGGTTTGGACGACTACATCGTCAAGAAGGCGTCGCACTTTGTACGTCTCCCCGGTGCCGTGAAGACGGCTCTTAAGCACAGGGACACGCGTCGGCACGCACTGGAATTGGAGTCTCGATTGGATTCGCTACTCCACCGACTGGATGTCGGCGTCTTCCGCTGCGCCGCCGACGGTCATCTGTTAGAGGCGAATGCACCGGTCTTGGCGCTACTGAATGCAGAATCAGTGGACGCGAAGACTTCTGGCCGTCTGGCCCATCTGTTTGGGTCCACCGAAGAATGGCTTGCGCTGCTGCAGAGGGTCGTGGAAGGCGAGCAACCACAAGAACGGGAAATCGAGGTTCGCAGCAACGACGGGACCATATCACACTTCCGCCTGAGCATGGTTCCCGCCAGAACGTCAGATGGCGAGACCGTGATTGACGGACTTGCCGAAGACATCACGTCGCGAAAGCGTACGGAAGCCGAGGCTCGTGAGGCCGCAGTCGTTTCCGCTCGCATGGCGCTGCTGACGTCTCGAGAAAAACAGGTGCTGGACGAGGTTGTCGCGGGGAACGCAAACAAAATCATCGCACGCGATCTTCAGATAAGCGAGAAAACGGTTGAAAAGCACCGCGCGAATGTGATGAAGAAACTGCAAGCCAAGAGTGTCGCCCAGCTAGTGCGTTTGGCCCTAACGGCGCAGTCCGCAAGTCAGTCACCGCCGTAGTATCCTCGCCACTTCACCACCCACGAGGATGTGCGACTCCTCCAGCCTCCCGGCACTTGGTAGGGAGATCCCTCAGAGGGAAACCCAGCGACTTGGCTGTCTCTCGTCGTCTCTACCGTTCCTCTGCACGGACTATTTGAGAGAATGGTAGATGCCCCTCCACCGCTTGTCGCCCGTTTTCCAGGTCTGTTGGCCTGCGCAAAATAAGAACGTACCAAAATCGGTATCAACCATGCACGAAAACCAAGTTTCGATGGAAGACCATGGAAACAACCTCGATCTCCAGAGCATGCTGCCCATTCAGTTCGCTCCGGACACGAAGCGGATGACAGTGCGCCCGCAAATTGACGGTCGCGCCGTGGAAGATGCGGCGTTGCGATTCATGGACGCGGCAGTGGACCAGCAAAAGCCCGGGGAGTTGCTAATCGACCTGGCCGACCAGCCCCATATCACCAGCAGCATCCTCAACGCATTCGTGAAGTACCATCGACGAGGCATCGTGGTGCTCCTTGTCGACCCGTCAGAGTCGACAATGGAGGCTTTGACGCACACGATGCTGATCCAGTTCTTCCACATCCATCACCGTTCGTCGCACCGGTGACTGTAGCTGGTCGCTAGCACTTCGCTGCCACATGAAGAAACCTCACCTCGCGCGAGGTAGGGATATCCCCCTGTGGGATATCCCTCAAATTGGCCTCGCTCGCTTTTCTTCACCGTCCGCCAAATCAGACTATTTGGTATATAGACTCCCAGCAGAATCTACATTCCCCGATCAGATACCAACTATCGGAACGCAGGAGGAACTCATGATCGCTGAAGCAACCCAGCCGGGCACGGCGACTGTGAATCCGATCAGCCTGGACTGTCGGGTACTCGTTGTCGACAACGAGCCTTCTCAGCGATTTCTTCTCAGGTGGCTCCTACAGGCGGCGGGTGCTGAGGTCGAGACCGCCTCGAGCGGGCAGGCGGCAGTTTTTGCGGTTCAAGCCGCTGAGCTGGAATCCCGACCATACGATGTCGTGTTGACAGATCTCAATATGCCGGTGCTCGACGGTTATGCAACACTGGCAGTCTTACGTCAGCTTGGACAACACATGCCAGTGATCGCGATGTCGAAGGACAATGGAAGCGAACTTCCTGAGCGTTGCCAAGACGCCGGCTTTGATGCATTCGTACACAAACTTCGCGTCAGGGAACGGCTCATCTCGACCTTGAGTCAATACGTTCGAACTAGCGATTGCCCGAACGAGAACGCTGGAAGCTAGATCGACAGTAGCGTCGCCTTACGCCGCACTTGCCTCGTCGGTTCCCTTGCCGTTGACTCCCGTCTTATCCCGACGACAATGAGTTCTCGAAGAGTTCGCCTCTACGCCACAACTCTTTCATTTCGCGGGGGGATGCAATGCGAGTATCGTGCTTGCTGCGTTGGCTGTCTATCGGCTTGTCTCTTAGCTCGACAATTGCGCACTTTGCCATGGCTGCCGAGGTCGAGATTCAATTGAATCAGCCCTGCCAAGTGATCTCCGTCGAAAATCCGGGACCTCCTGTTGTCCCGACCCTCTACGTCGTTGGGCAGCCGGATCGTATGGCGAAGCCGGTTCGCAAGACGAAAGGCGTCACGCTGAATGGTGCGCGACTCACCGAGAGCTTGCTCAGCGAGAGTGTTCTCGTCCTTCGACCAAATGGAACGGGAAGTTGGGGATACCATGCCGGTTTCGATATTTTCCGTGGGCCGGAATTTCGTGACGGTGAGAGGATCGACCCGCGAACGTTGGTCGAATACGACAAGTGGAAATACGACCCGCTGGAATCGGTGACTTGTCTTGGCGGAGACATGAACCTGTTGCGATTGTACTACAATCGCACGTACGAGCCTGCGTTCTACGAAATCGCGTTTCCTTCGCCCATCAAGATTCGCTCACTTCGGATCGCCTCCAACTGCGATAGCCTCGGAAAGAAGGGCGTCGCCATTCGAGTTCGGATTTATGGGGATAGAAAGCGTGGACAGTTGATCGACGAGCGCAGAGTCGGTCCTGAACAGGTGGCAAGACGATTTCCTGTGGTCTTTGACCAACTCGATCGGAGCAGGGTGTTTCTGGAGCTGTCGGCTCAAGCTCCGAAGGGTACCGCGGTTGATCTGTACTACACGTTCTTCGAAGCTCAACTCGATACACGAGGTTTGAAACTGCCGTTGCTCGAGACGGGCAAGAACGACTTGAAACTCACGGATGACGATGATAGTTCGCACCGTGCCCGTGTCGTTCTGCGATGGACCGAGCGCCCGCAGACCGAGCGGATGTGGGACGACTTTGAAGATGGTCTTCGCTGGGGCGGCTGCAGGTTAATGGAGAGCAGCCCGGAGAACGGCCTGGCCTTTACAGGCGAGCATTTCGCGCGAGCCACTTTTCCTGCCAACGGTCGTGATTTTGGGTTGAATCGTTCACTGCCATCGCTAGACCTGGCCAAGCACAACCGCGTTAGCATCGCTAGCCGCGTTCTCCGTGACGCTCCGATGCGAGCGATCCTGTTTGGCATCAAGAATGCCGATACGCACTACCAATATGTTCGTCCTCGACCTGGGCGTCAGTGGAACTTCCAGACGTTCGATATCAGTGGCTTCCGACGCGATGAAGTGGTCGCTATGAACTTCTATTGGACGGCCCTTCCAGGCTTCAGCCGCCCCAACGATCCCTGCATCTACGACGTCGACAGCATCTGCCTGTGGCATGAAAATCCGCCGCCAGCCGTCACGCGAAAGGTACCAGCAAAGATTGCCAACTACACATCTCCGTTGTCCGACAAAAAACCGCCTAAGCGTCCGATTCCACCGATCCAAGAGTGGTTTCCCATGGGTTTCTACGACGGCATTTGCAGCCGCTCGGACAAAGAATGCGAGTGGTTGTTCGACCAGATGAACAAGTTTCATATGAACGCCGTCTATGTCTCGAACGGCAACCTGCAGGATCTTGAGCGCATCTTGCCACTCGCCGAACGGCGGGGCATCCGCCTGATCTATCAGGGCGGAGGCGAGGGAGCGATGTACTACGAACATCTGGCGACCGCCGAGGCGAGAAAGCGCTCGTTGGAGAACGTCATCCTGCCGCGTGCTCGCGAATGGTTACCCAAGTTCCGCAATCATTGGAGCTTGGCAGCATGGAGCTTGACGGAAGAGATCGGGCCGGAACTGTCTCGCGAACTGCCGCCGTATTACGGGCTCGTGCGCGCGTCGATCCCAAATAATCCACCGACTGTTCTGCACAACAATCTGGCCGCCGCCATTGCCGACCTGGAGACGAACAAGCCTCTTGTCGTCACTCACGATTTCTACCCGTTCTTCTGGTCGTCGCGCAGCGGGCCGTCGAATCCGGGACGATCGGTTCCGTACTATCGCGGCCGAGTCGCCGGCTACTATCGGGCCTGCCGCCAACACGGGGCAAGCCTGTGGATGATGCCGCAGAGCTGGGGCACTGCCGAGACCGCGCCGCTGGATCCACCCAACTACGGCTACCGAAACGGCATGAGGACGCCGGAGCCTGGCGAAATCAAACTACAAGGGTGGGTGGCGATCGCCGAAGGCGCAACCGGTATCATGTTCTACGCTGCCGTGGCCAATCGGCCGGAGGTTCATCACCTATGGGATGTCGGCTGGACAGAAACGGCCAACACGCGAGCCGCCGCCGAACTGTTCCGCCGCGTAAAGCAAGTGGCACCGCTGCTATGTCGCCTGGAACGGGACTACGAAGAGGAGGGCTTTGTGACAAGCAGCAACCCGCGTGTTATCGCTCACAGCTTCACGAAACGAGAGGGATACCCCGGCGAAGCCCGATACATTGTTGTTGCGTCGCTAGACGGCTTTGGACCACAGACCGTGGACCTGTCTGTCGCAGGAAATGGCCGCGTCTACGACATGATCGAACGAGTGGATGTCACGGATAGTCTCGCTCAAATCCACCTGGAAGCAGGCGAGGGCCAAGTTTTGCTCGTTGGCAGCCCCGAAGACTTTGCACAAGATTGCCGGCTCATCGACGAAGAGCTAAGAAAGATGCAGTGATTCGATCTGCCACGCCAATAACAGCGTCCATGAGGTACCAAAGACGTGGATGATTCGTCTAATCAGGAGAGAGTTTTTCCAGGGAAGGAACTTTCGCTGGTTGCCTTGCGTGTAATGGGGCTGTGGTTCATCTTCGGAGGCGTGAGCCTCATTCCGCTTGCCGTTTCACAGCTTTTCTGGGCTCCAGCGGGTTCGATGACCGGAGGAGAGCAACTGCGGCTCTGGCTTGCCGGGACGATGAGCTTTGGTGTTCGAATTGCTGTCGGTGTCCTCATCCTTGCCTACTCTGGCTGGATCGCGTCAAAGTTGTATCCCCAGCCGGCCACTGGGACGTCTGACCTCAGCTTCGGCAAAGTGGGAACTGGCGACCTTTTCCGCATCGCGTCGTTTGCCCTGGGTATCTACGCGATGCTGCTGGCGGTAGCGCCGGCCGTCCGGTTGGCGGGGGAACTCGTCGAGTGGGGACCACGCGGCGGTGGCTTCGTTGTCCATGATGCCGTCCACACAGGAGTCTATCTCGTCTGTGGACTGTTGTTGGTATTCGGCGCCAGACCCATCGCCCAGTGGATGGCAAGCCTGCGGTACGATGCCGATACAATCCCCAGGCAACAGGTAAGTCTGCTGTTTCTAATGGGCGTCGTTCTTGTCGTCGCAGTGGTACTTGGCCTGATGCGGTCCTTCTTCCGATGAGCTATTCGAGTTCGTTTGGACGATCGTCCGGCTTGGGCGGCTCATGACCATCTCCCGTTGATCTTGATTACCCAAGTATGTTTCGACGGCGATGCTTTGTAGAATACTCGCTGGATTATCTCGCTACAACAATCGCAATGGACAAAGGAGAAGCACCGTGAGGCATTTCACCATCAAAATCGTGATGACCGCCGTCCTGCTAGTCGCATCTGCCGGTTTGGCGCCACTTATGGCGGAAGTCACGCTTCCTGCAATGTTCAGCGATCACATGGTGCTGCAACGCGATATGCCCGTGGCTGTCTGGGGATGGGCCGATCCCGGCGAGACAATCACCGTAATTGTGGCCGACCAGCAGTCGGAGGCGACAGCCGACGAGAAGGGGCGCTGGTCTGCGAAGCTCAAGCCACTTTCCGTCGGCGACCCACTGACGATGCTGGTGCGAGGCGCGGACTCCGGGATCGTGATCAGCGACGTCAACGTGGGAGAGGTTTGGCTTTGCTCCGGCCAATCGAATATGGCGATGACAGTCAATCGTGTAACGAACGCCGAGCAAGAAGCGGCGTCGGCGAACTATTCCAAGATTCGGATGTTCAAGGTCAACTCGGGTCATGCACTGGAGCCCCAGGACCGTTGCGTGGGTGATTGGAGCATGTGCAGCCCAGAGACCGTCAACGCCTTCTCGGCCACTGCCTACTTCTTTGGCCGCAGTCTGCACAAAGAACTGGACATACCAATTGGTCTGATCAACTCGTCGGTGGGCGGAACGTCGATCGAATCGTGGACCAGCATGCCCGCCCAAGGGGCGGTCCCGGCAATCAAACCGCGACTGGACGCCTGGAAGCAGGTCGATGCGGACTTCGATGCCGATGCGGCCAAAGTGCGATTCGAAAAAGCGATGGAACAGTGGGAAAAACGACGGGCGAAGGCCAAGGAAGCGGGCAAACCCGCTCCGCGCCGGCCTCGTCAGTCCGCGCAACCTCACCAAGACCGAAACTATCCGTCGAATCTGTTCAACGGCAAGATCAATCCGCTGATTCCCTACACGATCCGCGGTGCGATTTGGTATCAGGGCGAAAACAGCAGCGGTCGTGGATTCGCACATCTCTATCACGATCAACTGAAGACGCTCATTGCCGACTGGCGAGATCGTTGGGGACAAGGCGACTTTCCCTTTGCCTGGGTACAACTCCCTAACTTCAAGCAGCCGCAAGAGCAGCCCGACGAGACCTCCGGCTGGGTGTTGGTTCAGGAAGGTATGCTGAAGACGCTGTGTGTTGCGAACACGGGAATGGCGGTGACGATCGACATCGGAGAGGCCAACGACATTCACCCGAGAAACAAGCAGGATGTGGGCAAGCGGCTCGCTCAATGGGCGCTGGCTTCGGTTCACGGCGAAGATATCGCACCGACTGGACCGATATATAGATCCTGCACGCGAGACGGCAACCGCATCGTCATCGACTTTGATCACGCTTGCGGCGGACTCGTTGCCAAAGGCGGCGAAGACTTGAAGGGCTTTGTGATTGCC
>CAZUAH010000452.1:0-11294 GCA_964617665.1 uncultured Pirellulaceae bacterium | reverse complement strand
GGTCCTTCGGTGCAGACGGTGATTCTGCCAGCAACACACTCTTAGGACACTACCCAGTTCTTCGTCTCGCTGCAACGACAGAATCACTTCGTCCAGTGAACGCCCCTCGACCAGTTGCATCGCGTAGAAATGGACGCCACGGTCGCAGCCCACCGAGTAGACGGGAACAATGTTCGGATGGTGCAGTTGGGCGGCAGCCTGCGCTTCGTTGCGGAAGCGTGCGATCTGCTTCGAGTTCAGGGCTGCTGCAAACGGAAGGACTTTGATGGCAACGCTTCGATCCAAGGAAACCTGCCGGGCCTCGTAGACGACACCCATCCCACCGCGTCCCAATTCACGTATGATTTGGTAGTCGTCCAAACGTTGCCGGTCGGAGGTTAGGTCGGACGGTCCAAGATGCCCGGCAGCCTCGACCGTGGCCTGATGCAGTAGCTGCAACCCTTCCAGCTGCAAACGCAACGGCTCGGCCAGGTCGGCGTGTTGCGCACACAGTTCGGCCGTGTCCGGTGCGAGTCCCTGTTCCACAGCGACCATGTACTGCTCGACGATCTCGGCCAGCCGTTCCTGATCGGCGGGCGACAGAGTGTCGATCAAGCACAGGTCATTACGTCGTTCACGAGAATTGGCAATCATGGCCTATGGTCCTCCGACGTCCCCAGGCTTTTTCGTAATGTCTCGATGGCGCGAAGCCAAAGCATCCGCACCGCGCCGCGCGATCGTTGCATGTGCTCGGCGATTTGCTCGAACGATTTGCCCTGCAAATGGCGCATCGTGATGACGTCGCGGTAGTGCTCCGGCAGCATCGCAATATGGTCGGCCACGCGCAACGAGTTTTCGTGTAGGTCAACCTCAGAATCGGGCGACTTTCCCGAGGCGGCGAGAATCGACTCCAGTCCCGCGGCCGAACGATCCACAGATCGGTTTAGGTCGAGCAAAGAGACTTCGCGCCGGACATCTCGTTTCGCTGCAACAATGTGCTTCTCGACCAGACGAGCCAGATTGTTGACCAAGATTTTGCGAAGCCAGGCAACAAACTGTTGGCGCGATCGCCCCTGAAACGAGACGAAGTCCCGATGGGCTTCCAGCAGCGTTTCTTGCACAACGTCTGACGGACCTGCGCGAGCTCGCAAGCGAGGGTCCATTTGCGAGGTAGCCAGGACGCGCAGGTAGTTTTGGTACAGCAGTAACAGCGGCCCAATGGCATCATTGCAGCCATTTTGGGCCTTTTCCAGCAGACCATCAGCGGATTCGGATGCACTCCCACACATATTCATTACGGCCGACTCCGCCGCCGGTTGTCACGCAGATGGATGAGAAAAATCCAAAATCAGGTTGCCTGAGCGAATTGGATTCTATTCTAGCCGAAATCGGCCAGCCCGAAAAAGGAAATCTGGTTGCGCAAGAATCGGTTCAGTCAGCCACTCATATTGCGTACAACACCGGGTTTCTATCTTGCCTTCGGCCAGATCCAACGCGAAAACAGCTCCCTGCCAGGCCGCGTGCGGTCTCAAACGCTTTCATTCCCATTCGCATCTGTCGCCTACAAACCAAGGCGATAACGCTTGGCACGCTCGACGCGCGTTCCAGGGCGTAGATCTTCGTAATTGCAGAAACCCGTCACATCGTCGATACTCGAAGTGGCGAGGCAATTCACGTCACTGGCGAGACGATGTGGCCGAAAACGCCGTCATGAAAACGAAACGTCGCTTTCTACGTTTCAGTCTCCGCAGCTTACTACTGCTCATGCTCACACCAGTGACCGATCCATCGCCCCTGGCGGGACTGACGAGCCTCGGAGAGCTGGACCTGACTGGGACGGCTGTGAGTCCAGAATCTGTGCAACGACTCAAGAAAGCTCTGCCGCAGTGTACCGTTGACTTCCCATGACTTCGGCAAAAACATCGGCACTGCATCCCTTGCTTGGTCCCGGGCCTCGGCTTTGCGCTACGCGGATTCGCAGAATTTCGACCTCCACGGGCTACCCTCCGCGCAACACCGAGTATCATGCTATGATGTGTGCTGGCGTGCGAGGGCGGGACGCATCCCGTCTCTCCATCTGTCCTCCAGGAGACAAATGCATGTATTGCCGATTCCTGCCGGTTTTGCTGCTCGTGCTGATTTCTTCCGCCTTCGGCCAGACGCCCAAACAGAATCACGCCGCCGAGAACGTTTCGATGCTCGGCTCGTTCCTCGACGCTGGCATGCCCGACGAAATTCTCTTCGCAGTTCGCAAGCCCAGCATCGACGGCCATTGGTACGCCAGCATTGCGTACTATTCGACCGACCAGTGTCGAACCACTTTTCCCATGAACTCCGGCGGAAAGCTGTGCATCTATAACGTGAAGACGAAGCAAGTGCGGACCATTTTTGAAGACTCCGAGGGCAATATCCGCGACCCGCAGATTCATTACGACGCCAAGAAACTCGTCTTCGCGTACCTTCCCAAAGGAAAACGCCATTACAGTCTGTACGAAATAAACCTCGACGGTACCGGTTTGAAACAACTAACCGGCCAGGGCGAGGATGTTTCGCCCGGAATGGAAGATTACTCGACCTATTCCCCGCCGGGTTGGGACGATTTCGAGCCCACGTACCTGCCGGACGACCAGATCATTTTCTGTTCCACCCGCGCCAACCGGTACGTTCAATGCTGGATGACGCAGGTCGGAACGCTGTACAAGTGCAACGCCGACGGAAGCAACATTCGTGCGCTGTCGGCCAATGTGGAACACGACAACACACCTTGGGTACTCTCCAACGGTCAGGTCGCGTACATGCGTTGGGAATATGTGGACCGCTTTCACATGGGCTTCCATCATCTCTGGTCGATGAACCCCGATGGCACGCGGCAGATGATCCTGTACGGCAACCAAATCAATCACGGGACGATTTTGGCTCCGAAGCCTGTTCCCAACAGTCCGAAGCTCGTTGTCACTTGGTCGCCCGGCCACGGCAGGCGCGAACATTACGGCCGAATCGCGCTCATCGACCCTCGACTCGGACCGGACGACCCCAAAGGCGTTCAATATATCAGCCAAAGCAATATCCACTGCGACCCGTGGGCGCTGAGCGAAAACCACTTCTTGGTCGCCAACAAGACCACCATGGAACTGTTGAACGGACAGGGCGAGACCGAGGTTCTGTACCGGTTGCCGGAGGAGCTGGCCAAGCAGGGATACTGGATTGGCGAACCAAGGCCCGTGATGAAACGCGAGCGGGAACCCGTGGTCGCCGACGAGACCGATCCGTCCACCGACCATGGCACCCTGGCGCTGGTCAACATCTACAAAGGCCGCAAGATGCGGAACGTCGAACCGGGTACGGTTAAGAACCTGCTTGTCTACGAGGTTCTGCCGGCGCCAGTCAACTATGCTGGCGCGATGTCCGAAATGTCTGCTGGGGGCACGTTTTCCGTCGAACGGTTGATCGGTTCCGTCCCGGTTTCAGAAGATGGCAGCGCCCATTTCAAGCTGCCCGCCGTACGCAGCTTTTTGTTCCTCGCGATGGACGGAAAAGGGCATTGCGTGAAGCGAATGCACTCGTTCACGTCAGTCATGCCAGGCGAGACTACCACCTGTATCGGCTGCCACGAACATCGGACCGAAGCGCCCAGCGCCGACGAACGCCAGCAACTGGTCCGCATCCTGCGAGCAAAGCCCGCCGATCCCGAACCGGTCGCCGACGTTCCGGAGATCTTCGATTTTTCGCGGGACATTCAACCGATTCTGGATGAGCACTGCCTGGAGTGCCACAACCACGACCGCGAAGAAGGCGGTTTCAACATCTCCGGTCACTGGGGACCGCTGTACCCGATCGGCTATATCCAAATGTCCTGGCGGCAACTGTTCGGCGACAACCGGGTTATTCTGCCGTATTCCGAGCACAGCAAGAGCAACTTTGCCCCGTACGAAATCGGCACCGGCTCCAGTCGCTTGCTCAAGCTGATCGAAGAGGGGCACGAAGGCGTCGACATGCCGGAACCCCAGCAGAAAATCATTCGCCATTGGCTCGACGCCGGCGCCAATCACGCGGGAACGTATACGGTCAACAGTCACGGTACGATCGGCTACTACCTGCACAGCGTCAACGTTCGCAACGACAAAGACTGGCCGGAAACGCAAGCCATGGTAGAAGTCATGAACCGGCGCTGCGACCGATGCCACGCGCCGACCGAGGCAGAAAAGAAGATCGGTACGTACAAACTTCCGGCTCACTTCTATGCTCGATACTACCCGCCGGAAGAATTCCAGAAGAACCGATACGTAGCGCACACGATGTCAGAAGATGGCGGCCGGTTCAATCGGCATTTGATCTACAATCTGTCGTACCCCGAACTGTCGAAAGCGGCACGGGCGCCATTGGCCAAGGAAGCCGGTGGACTGGGTGTCTGTCAGGCCAATTCCGGCGAGACGGTTTTCCAGGACAAGACGGACTCGGGCTATCTGGCGATCGTCGCCGCCGTCGCCCGTGGGCGGAGGCATATTCTGGAAGAGAACAACCGCTTCTGCATGATCAATCCCAGCCCGAACAACGGCGAGAATTGTCCGGTGAAATACGTTCCACGACGAGATTACGTCCGCGAAATGATCCGCTACGGAGTGCTCCCGGTGGACCACGACTTCAATGCGTCCGTCGATCCATTTGAAATGGACAACGCGTATTGGAAGACATTCTGGTACGTACCGAAGTGAGAGTAAGGCTGAGTCGCGAGAGAACGAAACTACGATGACCCTCCGTTCCGTGCCGTTCTGAACAGAGTCATTCAGTCAGATTCACAGGCAACGAGCCGTCGTAGCCATGACTCCCGCCCGCCAGCGATCCGTTGAATTCGAGAGCGGCCCGCGTATGCTGGACCAACGACCACGTTGACGCCCTGGGTCGGGCTGATTCGGATCGCATGTGACAGTTCCTCAGCGTATTGAGGCGACGGCAGAATACGAATCCCGGCCGAGGCCACGTGACAGTATGACAGAAGGCAAACAACAAGAAGGCGTGCCATTGGTCTTTCCACGCTTTCTCTCCCCCTATCCTCTGTGGTAGGCTTCCGGCTTGCTTCTAACGAAGGAGACCATGTTATGCCTATGCGACAAGTCACACAGATCGTCACTTTCCTTGTCGTCGTCTTTGTCCTTTTCGGCGACGTGCGATTCGATTGCGCTGATCGTACATTTGCGTCAGGCGGCCTGCTAGCCGCCGAGACTCTGCCGGAACGCGAACCCGTCGATCAAGATGAAAGGGAAAGCCGAGAGTTCCGCGCCGCCATGGCCGCTCACCATATTTGCTCTGGGCTCTGGGTTGTGGGGCGTTCCTACAAACGGACTCAGGAGGAAGTGGTCGCCCAGGATATCGCGCCGTTCAATGTTTTCGGTTGGGAACCCGATTTCGAATACAAGGTTGACCACCAGCTACGTATGGTCACAGTCACCGCTCCCGGCGCTCCTCCTCGCACCGCCAAGTACAACGGCGACCAAGGTACCACGATCCTGCCATCCGGCGCGAAGGACGTATACTACAAGCCCGTGCCGGTCCCCCGTGGTCTTCCCGACGCCGCCACTCAGCCCTGGCCCTCCGGCGACGTAGGCGCGACCGAGCCGATCCCGGATGGCGTGGACGCCGAGGCCGTGGCCGCTGCACTCGACTGGGCGATGGAGCAACAGAAGCAGAACACCCGTGCGTTCGTCGTGGCGTACGGTGGAAGAATCATCGGCGAACGCTACGCACCCGGCTGGACGAAGGACACGCCACAAATCGGCTGGTCGCAAGGCAAGAGCATCACGGCGGCGCTGGTCGGCGTGTTGGTCCAGCGTGGACTGTTGAAGATCGATCAGCCCGCTCCGGTGAAAGAGTGGCGGGCCGATGATGATCCGCGCCGTGAGATCCGTATCTGCGATCTGTTGCGAATGAGCAGTGGACTGGATTTCGTCAATCTCGGTCTGGGAGGGCCGCCGGCCTTCACGACGCGGAACGAGCACATGCGCGTCTACTTCGATTCGCTCAACGTTTTCGAGCACGCGGTGAACCAGCCGCCAAAGACTGCGCCCAATACAAGGTGGAGCTATCTGAACAGCGACCCATTGACATTGGGGAAGATCATTCGTGACACGGTCGAGGCGGAGGGCGGGGAGTATCTGACTTTTCCTCAGCGGGCATTGTTCGACCGGATCGGCGCCCGCAACTACGTGCTGGAGACCGACGCCTGGGGCAACTTCATCCTTTCGGGATACGACTACGGTTCGGCCCGCGATTGGGTCCGTTTCGGCCTCCTGCACCTCTGGGACGGCGTCTGGCAAGGCGAGCGGATCCTGCCCGAAGGCTGGACGGAGTTCATCTCTACCCCCGCTCCCGCCGACGCGAAGGAACATTACGGCGGACTCTTCTGGCTCAACCGACCTTCGACCATGGACCAAGTCCCCAAAGACGCCTACTGGTCGGCCGGCTTCATGGGACAGGTCACGTTGATCATCCCATCCCGCGATGTGGTCGTAGTGCGAATGGGACCAAGCCCCGGAGGGTTCTATCCGTACTTGAACGATGCCGTCGGCCGCATCTTGAAGGCGTTGCCGGACGGCAATGGAAATTGACTGGCGCTTTGCGATAAGAATCCCGGTCGCGGAAAACGACGGCACCGATTGATTCCCCGAACCTTTGTAGGTCGGGTTTTGTCCTCAACAGGTTGGAATACGCACCGTTCGCGTTCGGCCGCTCCCGTTGGAGGCCAGCTGAAGTGAGATCGCCTCGATGAATCATGACGAAGAGACACCTGTGGACAAGGCAGCCGATCGCGCCGCCGGCGGGGTGCGTGAGCTGTTGGCTATTGCGCTGCCTATGGTGGTCTCACACGCCTGCGAAACAGCGATGACCTTCACCGACCGGCTGTTCTTGTCTCGTCTGGGGCCGGAGCAGATGAACGCCGCCATGGCCGGCGGGTTGACCTGCTTCATGACGATGACCTTCTTCCTCGGCCTGACGGGCTACACGACTGCGTTGGTGGCCCAATATCTGGGAGCGGGACGCAAACAGCATTGCGCGGTGGCCACTACCCAGGCCGTGCTGATCGCGCTGGCCGCCTGGCCGCTCATACTCCTGGCCCGACCGCTCGTTTATGGATTGTTCGAGATCTCCCAGATCGCGCCGGAACAGTTGGCACCGCAACGAGCTTATTTCGACATTCTGATCTATGCGGTTGGTGTTGGGCTCGTGCGCCATTGTTTGAGTTCGTTCTTTTCTGGCAGCGGCCGGACGCGAGTCGTCATGCTGTCCGCAATCGTGGCCATGGTCGTGAATGTCGGTATGAACTACGCGTTGATCTTCGGCAAGTTCGGCCTGCCGGCCCTTGGCATCCGCGGCGCGGCATACGGCACCATCACCGGCAGTGTGTGCGGCTTGGGAGTGCTGGTGATCGCGTATTTGTTGCCGTCGAACCGCCGGGAGTACGGAATTCGCCACTCGCTGAGATTTGACCCAGACGTCATGCGGAAGCTGCTTTGGTTCGGATACCCGGCCGGAGTGGAGATGTTTTTGAATCTCCTGGCGTTCAGCACGATGATCCTGATCTTTCACGCGCATAGTCTGGTCACCGCCACGGCCACGACGATCATGTTCAACTGGGACTTGGTGTCATTTCTTCCCTTGGTGGGGCTCGAAATCGGCGTGATGAGTCTGGTGGGCCGTTACATGGGGGCGGGCGATCCGGATACGGCCCATCGCGCCACCATGTCGGGCCTGAAGAGCGGTTGGGTCTACTCGTCCGTCATCCTGATCCTCTTCGTGTTCTTCCCTCATCAACTGGTCGAAGTGTTCCGCCCGTCCCAGAATGATCCTACGTTCGCCGAAGCTGTGCCAACCGCCGTTTTCATGATTCGCATGGCTTCGTTCTATGTGCTGATCGAAGCGGTGGTGATCGTCTTCGTGGGGGCACTTCGCGGCGCTGGCGATACGTTCTGGGCCATGTGCATCTCGGTCAGTTTGCATTGGGCGTTGGTTCCGATCCTGTTCGTGGCTTTGCACGTATTGAATCTCTCCCCCGAGGTGGCCTGGGTTGCGTTGGTATTCACGTTTCTGATCTTCAGCGGATTGTTCTATGCGAGGTACCGTAGCGGCCATTGGCGGACGATTCGCGTCGTTCCGAGTCAAGAGGAATCGATGGCCACGGATCACGACCTCGCCTTCCACGAACCCCCGGACCTGTAACCGGCGTTTCGCAAGGTTTCGATCAAGGCCGCCGCGGCGCGTGCAATGCGCGGTGGGGGCGGCCCTGGGGTCAATCGTCTGCTGTCTGAGAAGCCATTGGCTGGGCCCTGGACGAGCCGCCCTCGCGCGGGACACGTTTATTTGCAGTTGTCAGCCGCGAACGAAACCGAGCAAGATCCACGAGTACCTGATCGAGTTTTGGCGAGCTACCGGTAACGCGTTCTTGAAGGCTCTTCACGGAATTTCGGGGCGCGGCAACTCGGTCGTACTTTCGCTTGTCCCGAAGGGGCAGATGAAACTGTAGCTGAGCATTTTCGCACACGGACGCCGCGGAGGGGATGTTCCCTGATCGTTTCGTCGCGTTCTTTCAGTTCTTTGTCGTAATCGTGGGCACTCATGCCCCTTACATAAACGATCTCGTCAAACAAGAAAAGACCAACGTTGCGACGATGGCAAAGAATGCGGAAAATAGACACGGCCCTTCCGCGTTCTCCTTCCCAGGCCCTGCCTGGGAACGCGCTGTCTTCACGGCTCTGCCGAATCTTGGCACCTATCCCACGGGCAAGAGGATTTCCGCCGCTCGCCCTGGCAGCGCGGTTGGCAACCGACGCTTGACAACGCCTCCCGACGAGCCAAAAATCGACGGGACTGAAAAGCAGAATCCCAATCCGTCAGTACCACTTCCAGGAGAGACAACGATGAGAAAGTTCTTTGCAGCGGCTATGGTGATCGGACTCTTGGCGCCCATCGGTCTGAACGTATGGGCGGCGGAAGTCGAGGATGGATTCGTCTCGCTGTTCAACGGCCAGGACCTGGCCGGCTGGGTCAAACGCGGCGGATCGGCGGAGTACCAGGTCGAGAACGGTTCGATCGTCGGGAAATGCGTTCCGGATACGCCGGGCAACACGTTCCTGTGTACGGAAAAGGAATTCGGCAACTTCATTCTGAGGCTGCAATACAGATTTCTTGAAGCCGGGAATTCGGGCGTCCAGTTCCGCTCCGCCGCCCGTGCGGAAGGTGATCGCCAGCGGGTCTATGGCTATCAATACGAAATGACTCCCGACGGCGGCTTGACCGGCCGCATCTACGACGAAGGGCGTCGCGGCCATAAATTCGGCGTCGTTTGGCTCGACGCCTACACCCCGCAGGATCGCCTCGACGCCGCCCAGGCAAGCTGCAAGGAAGGCGAGTGGAACGACGTGGAAATTCAGTGCGTCGGACCGTCCATCAAGACCTGGCTGAACGGCAATCTGGTCGTCGATATGTTCGACAGCTTCTCGATGAAGGGCTTTTTCGGCCTGCAGATTCACGCCGGGAAGTCCGGATCCGTCGCTTGGAGGAACATCCGCGTCAAGGATCTGGGCGAGAGCAAGTGGGAGCCGTTCTTCGTCAAAGGCGACGACGGCAAGTACCAGCTCGTCAATGCCAAGTTTGTTCTCCCGGAAGAATGGTCCTTCACGGAAGACGGCGTTCTGTGCGGCGTCCACGCCAAGAGCCAGAAGAAGGACGGACTTGTCATTTCCACCAAGGATTACGACAACTTCATCGCTCGCGTCACGTACCGCATGCACGGCGGCAACAGCGCGCTGTATTTTCGCGCCGAAGAAACGACCGCCCCGTGGGTACTGCGCGGATTCCAGAACGAAATCGCCAACGGCGGCAGGGACTCCGCCCTCTGGCACACCGCCGGCATTGTTGACGGCAAGATGGTTCGCGGTCGCGGCTGGGTCGTCACGAACGACGAGTTCGTCGAAAAGGTCCGCAATAAGGACGACCAGTGGAACACGACCTGCACCGCCGCGTACGGCGACCGCCTGGTCCAGACGCTCAACGGATTCTGCACGTCGGATATCGTCGACGAAGCGTGCGAGAAGACGGGCAAGCTCGGCCTGCAAATGCACGGCGGGGCCGACTGCGAAATGTTCTTCAAGGACTTCGAAGTCGTGCCCATCACCGAAGACATGATGAAGCTCATCGAGCGGAAGTGAGCGGCGCAACCTCGGCCCGCAAGAAGGCCATCGCCTCCGTTAGCGTTACCCTGAGAGCCCACCCGAACGCAAGGAGCACCGCTCGATCGTCGCCAAGCGCCACCGCGAGGTGTGACTCCTCCTGCGCGCCTGCGGGAGCGAGGTGCTAGACGACGAGGGCCGCGAGGCGTTCGAGAAGACGATGGGCGTCGAGTAGTTTCTGCTGCGGGAAGCGGGCGTGGATCACCACACCGAACTGCGCGAACGGATTGGACGACGATTCGGGGACCGGAGGCTCGAGTCGACCTAGCCGACTGAGACTCTCTGCGTGAATCCGACCCTCCAAATGTTGTAAGCCACGTCTGGATGTTACAATGCCACCGAAGCTTTTGAGTCGTGACGTTACATACCCACCTCAATAAGCAGGGCAAACGAAGTGTCTAACTCATTCTTCAGAGCAATTCGCCAATCCAACATTTGGTCCTTGAAGGCGACTGGCGTTTGTCTTGTTTTCTTTTCTTGGGTTGCCCAGAACTACTTTGAAGGACACATTAAACAAGAACGCCATCGCCTACTCCAGCTAGCTCAACTCGCAGCCCACCACCACGAAATGGCCGTCCATTTTGAGCACATTTTCCGTTCGGAACGAGCGAAAGCGGAACCCGATCGAGGGATACTTCGGGACGCGGGTGTCAATTACATAATCTTCGGCGCTCATCAGGTTCAGATTGCTGAACAAGCGTTGCGCGAAAGTGGCGAATTGACGACGGAGCAGGAGCAGATAGCCGGGAAAATCATGAGCTTGGTAGAGGAGTCGCGCCACGGAATGGACGACAAGGAGTTGGTGACTTCGGTAGAGGACTTCGCAGACTATTACGCAGCCATGATGATGCGCCAGAAACCGATGGCCGACACCCGTTACACGAAGTTGCTGACCAAGGAGAGCCTTGCCAACAATACGTTCATGATATTGTATATTGGCGGTTCAATCGTGATCGCGATGGGCTTTGTTATTGGGAAGCCGCAAGACGAAACACGCAAGCAGGGCACATAGCCTGATCGTTACTCGTACTGCGGGGCGGGAGTCTCGGGTGCACCAAAGTTGCTATAGCGTAAATATTCCGATCGTTCGGGTTT
>CAZUAH010000451.1:0-11354 GCA_964617665.1 uncultured Pirellulaceae bacterium | reverse complement strand
CGCTGGTGATGCTCGATTCGATCGGCCCCCACATGACCACAGGCACGCCGCACGCCGTCGATGCAGTGCCATTTGGACACAAACGGCTTCTTCGTCTCTGGCTCGGCCGTCAATTGAACCACCATGCCCAGCGTAAGCGAGCCGGTAAGCCGCAAACGATCGCGTTGCGGTTCGACCGACAGGTCAACGACAGTCTTCCGTTCGCTGGAGAACTCAAGTGCACTCCCACCGTGGAATGGAACCAACTTGGGCGCCTTTGCACCGCTAGGGCTCTGCGCCCGCGACCACGTGTACTCGGCAACCGGCCGCGGCAATTCGCCTGCGGTGAGCGACGCGGGCGAGGACACTAGGATGAAGCCCATGAGGACGGTCGCGGGAAACGGAAAGTTCATCGTCTTATCCACTTGTGTTGGTGACGCGCAACCGCTCTTGTATCAGAAAGATATGATGCCCACGGATGGCCCAGCGAGACCACGGATAGGGAATCCCGTCTTTTCTTAATCCGTGGATTCGCCATGCCATCCGTGGGCCTGACAACAACGCAAATCAGTTCGTCGAATCCGAAGTCTTCACGCCAGACCTGCCGCAGCTACGGCGGCCTTTGTCTTTGCCAGACCAAGCTTGGCAGCCTCCAGTGCAGGCATTTTCCAGTACTCGGCGTTGAATAGCTCCAGCGACAGCATCACGCGGCAGTGGTTCTTGGCCATGTAGGTTAGGAGCTCTTTCAGCGGAGCGATGCCGTCGCCGGGCCAGATGCGATCGGCGTCACGAATCGTCTCGCGTGGCGGATCGGCCGGGTAGTCGTTGATGTGGAAACAATGCGTCGCCTCGCGGCCAAGCAGTTTCAACACGTTGGGCGGCGTGCCGCCTTTGTACATGTGGTACGCGTCCAGCAGAATGCACGCATCCGGATCACCGCACTTGGCCGCCACATACATAGCTTCGCTGCCGCGACTTAGGTTGGCGGATGATCCCCACGTTTCAAGTTGCGGTATGACGCCGATCTCGCGCCCCATTTCGAGAATCGCGCGATAACGCTCGGCGGCGTGGTCCAGATCGAGCGTTGTGCCGGGCCTGTTGGCCCCGGCTGGCGGCGCGGCAATGTGCGTTCCGCCCATCTGCGTCAGGGCATCCATATCGCGTTTCAGTTGCTCGACGCCTTTCGCCCGCCGCTCGTCATCGTCGACGATCCACGACGCGAAGCCGATTGCGCTGCACACCTTCAGCCCCAAGTCTTCACACCGTTTGCGAATGTCACGAAGAGAACCGCCTGATTCGACATGCCGGTGGATTTTGCCCGTCCACGGTTCGATGCCGTCGTAGCCCGCTTCGGCTGTCGTCTCGATCTCTTCCACTAAACCCAGATTCTGCCCGCGAATTGTGCCGGTGTTCAATGCATAGCCGAACCAGTACGGCTTGTCGTCACTCGACGTCTCATCTTGTTCGCCCGCCGTCACCTGCCCGACCTGAAGAAGGCTCCCGCCCGCCATTGCCGCTGCGCCGATGCCGCCGGATGCAAGAAACTGTCGCCTGTTCGGTATCCAGTTGCTCATCATTCTTCTCGCTCATCTCTTTTTAGGATGGACTTCCAAATCCGTCCGCAGCAGGGACGGATTTGGCAAACCGTCTTGCCGCCCAATTCTCGACAACCGTTAAGATAGTCGGCGGCCGAAGAGATTGGAAGCGAACGGCGCCCACCCGTGTGCCGCCGCAGCTTTGCAGCGGTGGATGCTGGTCGCCCGACCCATAATCCGGTCCCTACTCCACGATCTCCGCTGGCAACGACCCGCGTTTCAGCATCAGCGTGCGAACGAGATAACCGAGTGCCAAGACGCCGTAGGCCGGGAAGCTACACATCAATCCCGCTAGGGCCGCGAACAGACTCGTGCCGACTCCCATCGCAATATCAGAGGTTTTCGGAGCCGAGCCTCCGGCGGCGATCACCTGCATCGAGGCGATCATGCCATGTACGACGCCGAATATGCCCAGCAAGAATGGCGCAGCCGCAAAGTAGACAAACGACGCGATGTCGGCCGGCCGGCGATTTTTGAAAACCACCAGCAAAGCCCCGGCAAACGCCAACATTCCCAGCAACGGAAGCCCAACGATGTAAATCGGCCCGAGCGAGTTGTAGATCCACCCCAGGTAAGACATCTCCCGGACCGGTTCGGCGAACTCCTCGGCGGGAAAGTCCGCATACTCCTCAACTTGAGCCAGGACCTGCCAAGCCAACATTTGAATAGTGTGCATCGCTGAATACTCCTAAGGAAAAGAAAACAACGCCCATTCATTACATTTCCATCCGCCCATGCGTTGATCACCACGACCGTCGCACAACCCCTGCATCGCGCAGGAAAGAACTACGCGTCGCGCGGTTCGCGAACTGCCCAAGTGTAACCGATCTCAGTCCGCGACCAATCCGCAACGATCGCCAACGCGCGGAGAGGCCGCGCCGGATAGGGCATTTCGACGCTTATTGGTCTGCCGATTTCTCCGTGGATCGCCAATGGCTCAGGTCTTGCGGTTCCTCGCCTGCCCATCCTTCGACGCCGGGCATGTGCATCATTGCGAACGAGGTCTGGATGGGATAATTGCACACGCATTTGACCGAGAAGCAAGGTGCATTCAGCAATCCATCCGCGGCCACCAAGCTGTTGCTGCAGCCCGAACGCAGATTGCGGAGATAGTGCTTCTCTTGGGTCTCCAGTTCCACGTAAGACGCGCACCGGTCGCGCACGAACAGCAGGTGCTGGTTGGCCACGGCGTAGTTGCATCCGCCGCGTACGAACAAGGATTTGCCGCTTATGATCTCGCCCGTCGTCACAGCGTACGTGTGTCCCGCCTGGTTAATGAACCGCTCGCCCATCACGATAATCGGCTGGCCACCGCCGATCTTTTTGTGCCAAACCTCTTTGCCCGTGGCGACGTCGAACGCGTGGACTTCGTTGTGCCGGCCGGTCAGCAGCGTTCCTGTCTGTTCGGCGAAAGCCAGCCAGTCGTCATTGCTGCGAACTCCCAGCCAGTTGCTGCTGGACGTGTAGTCCCGGAACGGGTTGGTGGTCGCGGCACGCCACCGTTCCTCACCACTGCGAGCATTCAACGCCCGGATCGTGGCGATTGCCGCCAGCGACATGTCGCCACGACGCTCGGCGGCAGACGTTTCCGTCGGCGAAATCGAATCGATGCAGAACACCATCCCGCTAGCGACGGCCACCGCATTGTTGTTGAAGCGATCCTTTGCTTCGCGCGTCCAGAGTTGCTGGCCGGTCCGGCGGTCCAGGGCAACCAACACCTTGCTGTCCCACAGTCCTTTGTGGATGGCACGCACTTTTTCGTACGCCGCGGCAATGACGATCACATCGGTACCGACGCGGATGTCGGCGACCTGTGGGGTAACACCTTCCTTGATTTGATAGTCGAACGTCTTCGTCACTTCACCGTTCGCTGGATCCAAGGTTTGGCACTTGTCCGCTCCCGCGACATAGATGCCGTCATCCATCGCGGCATATCGCGTGAAGTGTTCAACCTTTGTCGTCCAAAGTTGCCGTCCTGTGTACACGTCGATGGCGTGGAGCGTTCGGCTGAAAATCTGATATGCGAACAAACGACCACCCACGACCTGCGGTTTGACGCCGACGCCGTAGTCCTTGCTCTTGTAGAAGCCGTAGTCTGCACCGTCCCCGTACCAGAGCACGCCCAGTGGTGCTTTCACTAACTGGTCTTTCGAGAAATACGAACGTGCGGAGTCCGCCGTTTCATGAGTCCAGGACGCTGCGCCGGGCAGCGGGCCTTCGCGGCGTAACAGAACGAAACTACCCGAGTCCTGAAGTTTCGCGTTGGGCAACTCGGCCGACTCGACCGCTTCTGCAAACTTGTTGCGGAGGTCGTCCTCTACGTTCAAGCACGTGACGCCGCCGTATGGTCGCAGCAATTCAAACAGCTTCGCGGCTTGCGATTCGGTCTCGACTTCAACAGCCGACGGATTCTCCGAGACGATCAGACTAGCGAGGTATGGGGGCAAGAGAACGTCGGCGGGCTTTCCGACGCGGACATCGACGCGCGATCCATACAACCCTGTCGTGATCAGCCTGTCTCTAAGGGCGCCGACTCTGACTGGATCGGCGTCCACCGCGATGACCCGCAACTCGGACGACCGAAGCAACTCCTCGACCAGCCGCCCCTCGTCCAGACCAAGCACCAGACAATAGCCTTCCTTCACGCCCGTCTGTGCAAGTATGTGTTCGGCCGTCTTGGTCCATGTGTCATCGACTTCCGCTAACGGCACTTCTCCGAGCGCATAGCCTTTCGCTTCGCCCTCCTCGGCGCCAAAGCAGTGGATCGCTCCTTCTTTCGTGACCACGAACAGCTTGCCATCCGCGGCCAGCATGCTGGCAGGCGTTTCGCCAAGTTGATGCTCCCACCCGGCCTTTGGCGCACCGCCATCGGTCGGGAGGTCCAGTGAGACCAGCGTCTTGCCGGCGTGCCCGTACAGTCGATTGCCCGCGTTGATCATCACGCCGCTGGGCGGATTGCCTTTGGCTAGACGCGATTCGGCTTTCCACAACAGGGGCAAATCCCATCGCCACGGCTTCAGTGGGTTCCCCCCGTGTTCCTTATCGTATTCGCTTACCTGCGGGCGCGTGAGGTCGTAGGCATAGAACCTGCCCTTGTCCATTCCGTACAAGACGCCGGTTGTCAGCACGGATCGGTAATCGCACGCCAGCATCATTTTGTACGGGAACATGGGTCCTTCGAACAGATGGAACTTGCTGCCCACAAAGACGTTCGGAGCATCCGCGCCGGCTTCGACCCACCGGTCGCCGACCTCGCGTCCATCCTCGATTCTCATCACGCCGGCCTGGCCGACGAATGCGAATTTGCCCATTGTGGTAACGCGGCAATCGCCGTTGCGATAACCTTGAACGTAGTAGAGCAGTTTTCCGGTCTTGCGATCGAACCGGGCGGGGAACGACCGGCCGTTCGGCACCAGCAGTTTGTCACCGTTGACCAGCAGATATCCTTGCGGCGACAGCCCGGCTTCGTGCAGCGTGTTGTGGTCGATGCGCACTTGCGTTAGATAGTTGCTGCTGTCGTTCACCCACAGCGTCTCGCCCGTCTCGGCATCGACCGCGATGATGAACACGCCCAACGTCGGCCAGATCCCTGCGCCGAAATAGACGACGCCGTCCGCCACCACGGGCGCACCGCGAACGGGCCAGTAGGAGATCAGACGGTTGTTGCCCAGATGTTGGTACTCCGGCCGATCCTCCGGTGCTCCGCGGACCTTCCACAGTAGCTTTCCATCCTCTGCGGCAAGGCAATACAGAAAACCGTCGTCCGAACCGACGTACAGCTTGCCCTGGCACCCACCCGGCGCAAAGCGAACGGGGCCTTCGGTGAAGAACCTCCACTTCTGTTCCCCCGTTTCCGTATCATAGGCGCGGACGCTGCCGTCGGTGGCGGAGCCCAGGAACAGGCTTTTCCCCATAACGATTGGTTCATGCGACGCATCGAAGTGCAGCCGCGACTCGTTGGGCCATGCCATCTCGTATGGTGGCAGTTCGCGAACCCACTGCAAGTGGAGCTCCGCCGGCAAGACCTCCGCCGAAGCGGCGCTGCGGCTGACATCATGCCGCCACATGGGCCAATCGCCCGCACGTGTGGCGGTACTGGCCAACAACAGACAGACGGTCCCCGTCAACATCGGATAGGAATAGTGGCTTCTCATCGGAATCTCCTATTCCGTTACGCTTCCCGGCCGGGGCGTATGAGAGCCCTCATCCGGCCGAGTCCAGCTTGTAGGTCGATCATCAAACTCAGCAGCAACGGCACAACCACCAAGGTGAATATCGTAGCACACACCAGTCCGCCAATCACGACCGCGCCGAGTCCGCGATAGAGTTCGCTGCCGGCACCGGGCGAAATCACGAGTGGCAACATGCCAATCACGCTAGTGGCCGTGGTCATGAAGATCGGTCGAATGCGCGTTCGCACTGACTCGCGGATCGCTTCGCGCGGCTTCATCGGCTCGACCCGATCGCCTTCCGATTCGCCGACGCCACGCATGAAGTTCAGCGATTGGTGCACCAGGAGAATTGCGTTGTTCACGACCACACCGATCAGAATGACGAATCCAAGCATCGTTAACATGTCCATCTGCTGCGCCGGATTCAGATGGTGTACGATCGCCAAACCGGCGAATCCGCCCACAGTCGCCAGCGGAACGCTGAACATGATGACGAACGGATAGACGAAACTCTCGAACAGCGCGGCCATCAACAGGTACGTGATCAGCAAGGCCAGGACGAATCGGCTGAGGGCCACGCTCATTATCGAATCGACGTTCCAACCGTTCCATTTTCCCGTCAAGGCCGTTCGAGTTCGCGAGAGTTTGTCCGTGTTCCCGGACACGAGGATCCGAGTATCCGCTGTCATCCCGCCTTCGCGACGCGACTCGGCGACCAGATCCATGATCTTGGCTTGAGCCTCCTCCAATGCCATTTCTTCCGGCGGATTGACGGTCAATCGAATGGCCCGTTGCTGCTCGACTCGCCGGATCTGCTGCGAGGCCTCGGCCGGCTGGAAGCGGACCAATTCGCCAAGCGGCAAAGTCACCGTTTCGCCGTTGTTGTCGACCACCGCCAACGGGATGTCGTCGACCTCGTCCGGCGAGATCGGTAGCGACGGATCACGCAGGATGACCAAGTCGATATTGTCGCCCTCCAGGTCGAAATCGCCTACGATAGCCCCGTCGACCATGGAACGCGCTGCCATGGCCAATGCCTGCACGTTGATGCCGAGTTCCTTTGTGCGAATCTGGTCGATGACGATTTGGCGTTCGGGGCCCGATTCATTGTAGTTTTCCGGACTGGATCGGATGGCCATCATGGAGAACTCGTTGGCCAGTTTCTCTTGCAGAAAGGCCGTGCTGTCCGTGAGCCGGTTCATATCGACGCCCACGACCTCGATCGTGACGGAGTTCGAGTTTCCCATGTTACGACCGAACAACGAGCGTTGACTGGCCATGCCGTACACACCGGGAATCTCTTTCATGGCGTTGGCCAGAATCGCCTCCATCGGCTTGACGTTGTTCGGATCCTTGCTGACGCAGAACATGAAGACGCGGCTTCGGAAGATGACGAAGAAGAACTCGTGGATCGCGGAAACCTCCTTGACCTCCTTTTTCGTTTTTGGGTCTATCAGTGTGCCCAGCGCCGTGGCTTCCTTGCTGTCCTTCGCCTCCCAATAAGGACGCAGTGAATCCTCCAGCCGTCGACCGACCGTGATATTCTGTTTCAGCGAATAACTGGGCGGGCAGAACAAGAAGCCCATCACCAAGTTTTTGTTGCCATTGGGAAGGTAACTGGCCGGTGGCATCAGCGCCCGACTCAGCCAGAACGCCGATCCGATGATCACTGCGATGACCATGATCCGGAGCCAGATCCCGGAAACGCTGCGAAACGTTATCAAGTGAATTACCCGCGCGAAGGCGTTGCAGAACCAGTCCAGCAACGGCGCAAGTCCAAACAACGATTTGCCAACGCGCGTCACGGCGTATCGCGGGCGTCTGCGATGCCCGAGCAGCTTGGACGCGGCCATCGGAATCACGGTGATGGAGATCACAAGCGAAAGCCCCACCGCCGCACAGATGGCCAACGCGATATCGTAGAACAACTGGCCTGCTTCTTCCCTTATCGTCAGCACCGGAGCGAACACGGCGATCGTCGTGAGCGTGGACGAAAGGATCGCGCCCCAAACTTCCCGGCAGCCTCCGTAGGCGGCGCTCAGCGGCGATTTCCCCATGCCCAGATGACGGTCGATATTCTCCAGAACCACAATCGCATTGTCCACGACCATCCCGACGGCAAAACTGAGTCCGGCCAAAGAAATGACGTTCACGTTTCGTCCGGTGATCGCCATGACAAGAAACGTCCCGACCAACGAGATCGGAATCGCCACGGCGACGATCAGCGTCGGCCGCGCGCTGCGCAGAAACAGCAGCAGCATAATCACTGCCAAGCTGCCGCCCAGCAGCAGATTTCTGCGGACCAGTCCCAACGCGCTGTAGATGTACACCGTGTCGTCGCTCACAAGCCGCAAACGACACCCGTGACGGTCGTTTTTGTATCCGCGCAAGAGGCCTCCCGGCCCGTTCAATTCGTCGAGGCGCAGGCGGACCTCGTCCATGATGTCCAGGATATTCGCTCCGACCTCCCGCCTGAAGACGAAGGTCATGGACGGCTTGCCCTTACACTGGTCGAAGTGGATATTCTTTTCCAGTACCAGGTCTGCCGTCGCGATATCGCCAATGCGGATCGGCGCCCCGTCGTCGTATTTCACAATCGTCTGTTTGACTTGTTCCAGCGACTCGAACCGGCCGAGCACGCGAAACCGGACGTCCTGACGGCCGTTTTCCATGTCGCCCGCCGATTCGCTCACGTTGTCGCCCACCAGCGAGGCACGCAACTGGTCGATGGTGATCCCTTTTTGAGCCAGTACCTCCGGATCGAACCGCACCTGTACCTGGTGTTCCCGACCACCGTAGATCGTCAGCTCGGAAACCCCCGCAATCCGTTCCAGGGCGGGTTTCACATGGCGATCGGCGTAGTCGTAGAAGTCGGCAATGTCGTACAGCGGGTCCTCGGATTGCAGCAGAGCGTATGCAATCGCGTTCTCGCTGGCCGAGTCCGACGCGCGGACGATCGGACGGTCGACGTCGTCCGGATACTCCGGCACTTCGTCCAGCTTGTTCGAAACGTCCTGCAGCGCCCGGCCTATGTCGTATCCGACGTCGAATTCCAGCGTGATATCGCCTCGGCCGAGTTGGATCGTCGAGGTCATTTGGTACAGGCCCTGAACGGTTTTCAGCTTTTCTTCCTGCTCCAGGATGATCGACTTTTCGACTTCCTCCGGACTTCGCCCTGTCCAGTTCGTGCGCACCGAAATCACGGGGCGTTCGATGTCTGGAGTAAGTTGGATGGGAATCGCCGTCAGGGAAACGAGCCCAAAGAGAACGACCAGCAATACGCCGACGATCACCTTCACGGGGTTTTGGATGGCGAACTTGATCAGATCCATAACGGCGTGCTACTCCGCAAGCTGATGTCCGGAGGCTTCGGGAAGGTGTTCCAGATGGTGTTGGGCGATAGTGACAATTTGGACATCTTGCCCGGCGGTAAGTCGTTCTGCTCCTTCGACAATCAGCAAGGCACCGGGCTGCAAAACAGCGGCATCGTTTGGCGTTTCCGGCCGGATCGCATAGCCCTCCTTTTCCCTCGCGACAATTTCGACGGCAGCCGGTTGTGCCTCGTGGCCCGCATCATCGGCGGGCACGGCGACCCATGCGACGCACCCGTCAGGTCGCACCAGGACCGCGCTTCTGTCCACGAAGATCTCTTCAATCTGCTCGCCTTTCGGAACCAGCGCTTGCACGCTCATACCAACCTTCAAACGGCCCTCCTGGTCGTCCAGACGAAGTCGCACAGGAAACGTGCGCGAGGCCGTCAGTCCGTACGGGATCACCGAAACCACACGCCCAACTGCTTCGATTTGAAGCGGTTCGACGACGATCGGAAGTTCTAAACCGACGTAGGCCCAATCGACCAGAGATTCCGGTACACGAATCTCGGCGTCGATTTCTCCGCGAGAGACGATCTCGACGACGGGCGAACCGGGCGAGAGTATTTGGCCGATTTCTGCGTGCTTTTCGACCACTGCGCCGTCGAACGGGGCGTAGATCTCGGATCGTGCCAGCCGTTCCTGCTCCTCTTCGAGCATCGTCTCCGCCTTGGTGAGACGCGCCTGCAACTGTTTCACGAGACTGTCTTGCTTCTCCAGTTCGCTTTGCGTAATCGTACCTCCTTGGGCCAGCGGGTGGAGTCGCGTCAATTCTCCGTCCTCGTGTTTCAACTCGGCTTCGATCGCAACGATCTCCGCTTTGATCTGCCGGATGGCCAGTCGGGACCACACTTCATCCACGCTCGCCAACAGCGTCTTGCCTTCTTCGACCAACGTCCCTTCCTCGACCGGCATTTGCAGAATCTTGCCCGTGACCTCCGACGAGACCGTCACCTTTCGCACCTCGACTAACCGACCGTACAACGGCTTAGTGGGAAGAACCACCTGCCGGCTCGCCGCGGTAACGCGCACCAACGCAGGCGGACGCGACGCGGGCCCCTCGTCTGCGGATGCGTCCAGCGATTCCAGTCGGCTCGTCAAGAACTGAGCGTCGGACAACTGCTTTGCGTGATTGGCCGAAAACCACCAGCCGGCGATCGCGGCACCAGCCAGCAAGGCAGTCAACGAAGCAGCCAACACAAGCACCATCCACCGCTGCGACGAATTGCGTTGCGAAGGCGCTTCCACTGACGGTGAAGATTCTTGGCGGGATTCCATAGGAGGGCTTTCCGATCATTCTGACAGTGGACGCTTCGCAACGCGAAGGCAACCACGAGGCGTGGGCAGGTCCAATTATAATACCGACCCGACCTCCAACGCCAGCAACTTCTCAGGCCAGGTCTCGCCGAACCGACACAGTTGACAGGGGCCGTTGGCATGCTACCGTAGTCTCGCAATGTGTCCGTCAGTCTGATCAATCGAGGGAATCATGACCGCGATGCAATTGCGTACGATGGGGCCTGATGACTGGACCGAAGTCGCTGAGTTGATCTACGATTCGATCAACGCATGGTACACAGCCAACGGCCGGCCACCAGTTTTCACCGGTCCAAAGGATAACGCCACGTTGTTCTGCTCGGTATACGAACAACTGGATCCCGGATGCTGTGTGGTGGCCGAAGACACCGACGCCGGTCGGTTGGCCGGATCGTGTTTCTACCATCCCCGACCGACGCATGTGTCACTTGGCATTATGAACTCGCACCCGGACTATTTCCGGCAAGGCGTCGCGCGAAGGCTGCTCAAATACGTCACCGACTTTGCCGATCAGCAAGGCAAACCCGTGCGTCTGGTGTCCAGCACGCTGAACCTGGATTCCTTCTCGTTGTACAACCGGGCCGGCTTTGTTCCTCGGGCGATCTTCCAAGACATGATAATGAAGGTGCCGGACGAGGGGCTGGATGCGGAGCGGCCTGGCAATGCGAGAATCCGTGATGCAACGCCGGATGACATTACGACGATGGCTGATCTGGAGATGGAGATCAGCCACATTCACCGCGAGAACGACTATCGCCATTTTGTCGAGAATCCCGACGGCATTTGGCATGTATCTGTATTGGAAGATGAAAAAGGCGGCCTTGATGCGTTCTTGGTCTCGCTTGCCCACTCGGCGTTGAGCATGCTTGGAAAGTGAGGATCAACTATTTCCCGATTGTCTTGGCCGAATCGTGTAATTC
>CAZUAH010000450.1:0-11378 GCA_964617665.1 uncultured Pirellulaceae bacterium | reverse complement strand
TGCGCATCGCCGTGACGTAACGCTTCAGCCTTTCGGCATACAGTTGCTCGGTGTTCTTGTTTTCATCGGCCGCCACAATTCACCTCCGCCTGCGTTCAAGTCAAGTATCGTGTAGGGGCGTTCCCCGTGTTCTTTGCCGGAATAGTATGAAGTTTTCTACATCGAATGTCCACCGTCGTAGCGATCGCAATGGACAAACACAGGCGCGCCGAGCACGCGTATTTCACGGAATCGCGGTACGACGAGGCTCCGTGACTTCGAATCCCAACTCCTCGATCATCTTGTAGTCCGCATCGGGAGTTTGGCCTTTCGTGGTCAGGTAGTCGCCCACAAAGATCGAATTCGCCGCGTACAGCCCTAGTGCCTGCAGGCTCCCAAGATGCACTTCGCGCCCGGCTGCGATGCGGATTTCTCGATCAGGATTGGCGAACCGGAACAACGCCAGAACCTTGAGGCAATAGCGGGGGTTCAGACGCTCCACGCCTTCCAGAGGCGTTCCCTCGATTGAGTTCAGAAAATTGAGCGGTATCGATTCGACCTTCTCCTCACGCAACTCGAAGGCCATGCGGACCACATCGCTGGCTTGCTCGCCCATGCCGATGATGCCGCCGGAACAGATTTCCATGCCGGCATCGCGCACCATTCGCAGCGTGTCGATACGGTCTTGGTAGGCATGCGTGGTGCAGATTTCGCCGTAGAATTCGGAACTGGTGTTGAGGTTGTGGTTCACGCGGTCGACACCGGACGCCTTCAGACGGTCCGCTTGCTTCTGTGTAAGCAGTCCCAAGCTGGCACAGACTTTCAGGTCGTATTTAGCCTTTATCTCCGGCACGATCTGTTCGACTTCGCGCATTTCTCGCTCGCTGGGTCCGCGAGCGGAGATGACAATACAGTACGTCTTGGCATTCCGCTCGCGCGCGATCCGCGCACCGTCCAGCAGCTTGTCACGCTGCAGGATGTTATATTTGGGAATGCCTGCTTTCGAGACTTTGGACTGCGAGCAGTACGAGCAGTCCTCGGGGCAAAGGCCGCTTTTGGCATTGATAAGAAAGTACAGTTGGACCGTCTTGCCGAAATAGTGTCGACGAATGAGAAACGCGCCGGACATGACATCCAGCAACGCGTCGTCGGAAGAAGCGAGAATCGACAGTCCCTCGTCGGTCGTCAATTCGTGACCGTCAAGTACTTGTTGAGCAAGTTCACGCCAGTGGGACATGCGGTCGGAGCGGAAAGAGTTAGGGTTTCACAACGCCCTTTTTCAGAATCAGATTGGCGTAGATGGCCGTCTCGCTGGTTGCCACCACCGCGTAGGCTTTCTTTGCCTGTTCGTAGAAGGCGAATCGTTCTACCTGCTGCAACTCGACTGCTTTGCCTTCGCTAGCTTCCAGCAATTGGCTGAACTGATTCCAGATCGGCGGATTGGGATCGTCCCCCGGCACCGGTTGCATGACGAAGGCCGCTTGATTGGCGTACTGGTCGAGCGGATAGAATCCCGCGATCGCTTCCAGGACGTCCGGCACACTCAGCCCGTCCGCACGAACGATACGCTGTGCGACAGAGTCTGCGGGAAAATTGCCGTCGGCCAATACCAACTCGTCCCCATGCCCCATCTTCATCAACGTATACATGAGTTCTGGGGAAATCGCAGGCGGGATCCCGTTCAACATGAGCGACTCGTCTCCTATTCTCAGCCAGACTATTCCGTCTCGCCCGGCTCGACCTTCGTCGGCTTGTATTCGTGTTCGCGTTTGCGGACCACTTTCGCCTCGATGATCGTGTCCGGTTCCGGTTTCGGTCCACGAGCGTCGGGGTCACGACGTTGGATTTTCTCCAGTACTTCAATCCCCTTTATCACTCGGCCGAACGCGGTATGACGACCATCCAAGTTTGAAGTCCGGCGAAACGTGATGAAGAACTGTGAACCGCCCGTGTCGCGGCCCGCGTGGGCCATGCTCAACGTGCCTCGGAAGTGTTTGCGGTGGTTCTTCTCGTAGCACTCGCAGGAGATATTGTAGCCAGGACCTCCCGCACCAGTGCCGTCGGGGCAACCGCCCTGGGCCATGAATACCGGCAACACGCGGTGGAACGTCAGGCCGTTGTAGAACTCACTCTCAACCAAGCTGACGAAATTGCCGACCGTCTGCGGAGCCTCGTTCTCGAACAGCTCCAAAAGGATCTCACCTTTGTTCGTTTTCAGCAGGACTCGCGGCAAATCGTCCGCCTCGGTTTCGGCGGCGCGAATCTCTTGTTCCTGGGGCAAGAGTTTCTTGGCAAAGGCAACGTCTGTCTGATACATCAGGCCTTCGTTGTCCAGGGCGTCGGCGTCCTTGGCCACGCTGAGGTACTGTTGAGCGAGCGTGAAATCGTCCAGGCAGTATGCTGCAATGCCCGCCTGGCCATAGACGGCTTTTTCCTCGCACTCGTTGTCGATAAGCAACTTGGCCAATTCCAGAGCATTGTCGTACAGGTCGTGTCTCACATCGTTAGCAACGAGCCCAATCAGCAGCTTTGCGAGTTCCGGGTCTTGGTTCGGCGACTCCTTGTAGGCCGCAATTCCAGTTTCACGCAACCGGGGAATCATTGCGTTCGCCTTGTCTACAAGAGCGCCGTACTGCGTGCGAATCTCTTCACGCTCGGCTGGCAATGCTTCTCGGTATTTGGCCGCGAGGTCGTCCAACTGCTTGTCATTGGAGTCCCATTCCGCTCGCGCAGCGGCATAGGCCTCGGCAGCGTTGCCCGTTTCGTCGCCTGCCATTGCATAGCCGGCGCAAGTAGACATGATCAATGCAAGTATCGGCAGAAAGTGATAATTCACTGTGTAACCTCAATTCACCCTATTTGGTTTGTAGTCGTGCTCGCGTTTTCGGACTACCGTCGCCGTGACGATCTTATCAGGTTCTGGCTTCGGTCCGTCGGCTTCCGGGTCGATGCGTTGAAGCTTGTTCAACACTCCCATTCCTTCGATGACTCGGCCGAAAGCCGTGTGCTGGCCGTTCAGATGCGGAGTCGGCCGGAACGTTAGGAAGAACTGCGACCCGCCAGTGTCACGTTGCTGGGTCTTAGCCATGCTCAGCGTACCTCGGAAATGTCTCCGATAGTCGTCCTTGTGGCATTCGCACTTGATGTAGTATCCGGGCCCGCCAGTACCATCGCCGCTGGGGCAACCGCCTTGGGCCATGAACCCGGGCAGCACGCGATGGAAGATCAATCCGTTGTAGTACTCCTTTTCAACGAGGCTGACGAAGTTGCCTACCGTGCCGGGCGCCTCGTTCTCGAACAACTCCACCACGATATCTCCCTTGGTCGTTGTCAGCTTCACGCGGGGAAGGTCGTCCGCTTCCGCTTCCTTCTGACGAATCTCCTGCTCCTTCTTCCAGTCTTCCTTGAAGTCACCCAATGTATCGATCAGTTCTTTGGCCTTATCGTTAATCGCATCCTCGTCCTTAGCCTTCTTCAAGTACTCTTCCGCCTTGTCGAAGTCGTTCGTACCAAACGCAGCCATGCCGACTGGTTCGTACAATTCCTTCTTTTCGCAGCCGTTTTCCAGCAACAGCGTAGACAGCACCAAAGCCGACTCGCAGTCGTCATTCAATACGTCGTCCGCCACCATCTTGACTAGGAAATCCGCCAGCTCGTCGTTTTCGTTGGGAGCCGCGATATATGCTTGCGTTCCAGTCTCGCGCAACCCGGGAATCATCGCATCGCCCTTAGCAATCAACTCGTCCCATTTGCGTTCGATATCCGCCACTTCATTCGGCTCGGCGATCATGTAGTCCGCTCTAAGCTTGCGCAACTGCTTCAACACGTCCTTCCATTCGGCGAATTTCGCGTCGAAAGTCTCCGGCGCTGGCTTCGATTCCGCGGGTTCGCTCGTCTCGGCTGGGGGTTTGGGTTCGGATTTCTCGGCGGCCGGCTCTGGCTTGGCTGGCTCCGCATCCGGTTCTTCCGCTTCTGCAGGCTTGGCCTCAGGCTTCGGTGTTTCGGCTTTTTCCGCAGCCGGATCGGGCTTTGCGGCGTCGCCACCCTCGTCTTGGGCATTCAGCGGTACACAAGTCAGCACGAACAAAACAAGGCAAATCACTGGGAACTGAACTACACGAAACCCGTTCTGCAACATTAGACTACCCTCCGAAGTACGCATTACCCCATGCATAGATGTACTGTTAAATAGAACCTAACAGGTTAGCATAGTCCAAGCGAGAGAAAAGGTGGCATATGGCACGAAAACGCAACCGGCGCGGGAGTCAGAATCCCCGTCGATCATCCGATGCGGCGTCGGACAGCTTGCTGCGAGTGATAGGCGGTCGCTTTCGTGGCAGCACGATCATGTACACGGGCGATCCGCGGACGCGTCCCATGAAAGAACGGGTGCGCGAGGCCCTGTTCAACCTTGTCGGACCTGCCGTGAAAGGCATGCACGCCATCGATCTCTTTGCCGGCACCGGAGCGTTGGGGCTGGAAGCGCTCAGCCGCGGGGCCGTCCACGCCACCTTTATCGAACGCCATTTCCCTAGTGCTCGGATAATCGAGCAGAACATCGCCAAGCTAAGCGTGGGTGACGTATCGGAGGTGTACGCGGGCGATGCGTTTCTGTGGCCCCGTCGTCAGCAGGATTGGTCCGAACTCGACAAGCGCCCGTGGCTGGTGCTCTGCTCGCCGCCCTACGATTTCTACGTCACGCGGATCGACGACATGCTCGGGTTGCTGCGGGATCTGCACGAACGAGCCCCCCAAGGCAGCCTCTTCGCCGTCGAAGCAGATGGACGGTTCGAATTCGAGCTACTGGCGGGGCTCGGCGCGTGGGACGTGCGCACGTACCCGCCCGCCGTCATCGGAATCAGCACCGTGCGCGATCTTGCACAATAAGACGACGTCGAGCTGCCACCACGTATCAGAAGACTCGCGTTCAGAAGCCGCGCGTGCCATCCTCGGCCTCCGATAAGTGCTCCTGATGTTGCTCCCGGCGGCTTTCTACACCAAAATGTTGTTTCATGCGACGTGAAGCAATCGAACGGTGTTACGCAGGGGAAGAACCATGCAGATTGAACAAGTGCTGGGATTTGGGTTTCTGATCATCGGAGCGATTTGCGGAGGCTCCTTCGGTTTGCCCAGCAAGTTCGTCAAGAAGGACACGCCTTGGGAAGTGCTCTGGGGACCGTTCTTCTTTTTCGTGACGATTCTGATTCCCGTCGTGGTGGCTCCGCTGGTAGTCAACGATCTGGGCGGCATCTACTCGCGAGTCGGCGCATCTACGATCATACCCGTGTTGGTTTTTGGCCTGCTCTGGGGGCTGGGGTCCATGACGCTGGGGATGAGTTTCTCCTTTATTGGACTCTCCTTAGCTTATGCCTTGAACTATGGCGCACAAATGGCATTCGGCTTCTTGATCCCGATGGTCCTGTTCGACGCGAACCAGATTCTCACGTCCCACGGTCTCGTGTTCCTGGGCGGCGTAGCAGTCTGTCTGATCGGCGTAACCGTTTCTGGGCGGGCCGGCATTCTGAAAGACCGCAGCCTTAGGGAAGGCGGCTCTGACTCGGACAAGGCCAATCCTTCGGATGCGAAACAGCCTAAGATACTCATCGGCCTAGTGATTGCTTTCGTCTCAGGTATCCTCTGCGCCTGCTACGCAGTGGCCTCGCGTTTCGCCGGTCCGATCGGCACGGAGGCAGGGCTGAACAATCCCGACTGGGCGTCGGCGTGGGCCGTGACGGCTTTGATTCTCTGGGGCGGAGCCGTTTCGTCCTGCTTGTACTGCGTCGTCCAACTGACCAGGAACAAGACCTGGGGACATTTCACCAAACCCGGTGTGGGCCAAATCCTGCTGCTGGCCGCCATCATGGCCGTTCTGCACGATGCCGCGATCTTCTTCTTCGGGCTAGGTTGGCTCAATCTAGGCGACCTGGGAGTCTCGGTCGGCTACCCGGTATTCATGTCCTTTGCCATTATCGTCGGCAACTTCCACGGCTTCCGCACACGCGAATGGAAGGGCGCCAGCCGCGAGAGCATCGTTTGGATCATCGTCGGCATCGCCCTGCTGATCGTCGGTGTCTGCCTCCTGGCACAAGGAATAGCCATGATGGGCTGATGCGGTTAGGCATGAGCCCTTGGGCAAGCGGACAGGAATAGCATCCCCGTAGCCGGACTCGCCAGAGTTCGGAAGACGGAAGTCTGGTGACTTCCACTACGTCTTGCGGGCACATCAGAATTGCCTGCTCGCCTTGGCGTGCTTGCGGTATGACTACGCTTGCATCTTCTAACATCACTTGAAGCCTGTCTGAACGAACGTTCTTGAATTGGCTGCTGGCCGCCGGCTCGCGCACATGGAGGAAATCGCTTCTGGCGAGCGTTGAACCTTGGTCTGGGCAAGACGTTTTCTCGATTCTTGCGTTTCCTGCGCAAAACTGATCCCGGAATCCGGTAACAACTTCTAAAGCCGGCGGCGATAGGGCCTGCAAGCAATGTAGCAGCGGCCCGATCGTCGCAAACAATTTCTTTGAGATGAGGAGATCGACATGAACAAACCATGCATTTCTTCCAGGAGCAAGTTGTTGTTAGGCCTGTTGCTGGGCTTGATCGTGATGGGCACTGTGGGGACCAGCGAGGCGTTCGCCTGGCCCGGCTCTTGGCCCTACCCGAGCCCAAGCCCTTGGCACAATCCAACGGTATGGGATAGCGGGAGTCATCTGGCGGACATCTACCGCGATCCCTACACCGGCCAGATTCGGATTCGGACACATCGCGATCAGGTCAAGGCCAGTGCCTTGGACCCGTATCGAAACCGCGTTGATCCGGGGTCCCGCCGCTATGTGAACCGGATTGAGCGAGATATGTTTGGCAACGTCTACCGCGTCCAAGGATACACGTGGACCAGCTACGGCCGGCCTCACAGCACGCTGACTCGAACGCGAATCAACTACAACGGAGGCGGAATTGTTCACGAAGATAGCGAGACCGTATTCCGGACAGCACCCAAAGCAAGCGGGTCACGCGGAAGCAGCAGCCAACAGCGACAGGGGGCATTAGCCCAGCCAAGGAGTTCATTTCGCTGATTGACAAGGGCCGCGTAGACGCATTTCGACATCCCATTCGAAACACCCTGCGATGCACGCACGTCGCAGGGTGCTTTTCGTACTCATCCGCCCAAGGCGACGCGGTTTCAACGACGAAAAGGTGCCGCCGCTTTGAGAAAGGGAGGGCGAGGCTCCCGCCGAAACGCGTCCGCGGCTAAGCGCGGCTCAACAGGGGCTTCGCACTGCCCGCCTCCGCACGCTCCAGCATCCGGAATCTTGAAACAGCTTTCACACGCGCGAATGGAAAGACGCCAGCCGCGAAAGCATTGTCTGGATCATCGTCGGCATCGCCTTTCTGGTCGTGGGCGTGTGCCTCCTGGCACAAGGAATAGCCATGATGCAGAGCGAGTGACTTATCGAAAGGAGGACGTGAACGCTGGCGGCGGAGGGGCTTTCCCGGCCTTCACGTCTTGGGTCCACGAGTCGTCGTCCACGGGTTCGCTCAGCGGACGTGGGAACTCGCGATAGGAGAGGACGGCGCCGCGGTGTAGTACCGGATCGCCGTCCACATCCAAGATCACGTACAACGCCTCGGGCCGGCTGAGACCGGCGTAGAGGATTTGGCCGGTTATTGGGCTGACAACAACCGGTGTCACTAGCGGGAAATCGTCTTTCGGAAACAGCCACGCGTGGTCGTCGTAGAACTGGAATCGGGCGAGGGTTTGGCCGTAGTATTGGATGAATCTGGCGTCATCGGCGTCGAGCGGTTGGCCGTCCAACTGCTTTCGGGCGATTCTAGCCAGCCGATCGCAGGTGTCGGCGAATTCGGGCAACAGCTTCAGGGCATCAGCTCCTTTGGGCGTCGTCCATATCCGGATCAACTCCCGGTCGATCGCGCTAATGTTTTCCCCTTCGATCCATCTCCGGGCAAGCCGTTCCAAGGTTCCGGCGCCACGCAACCATTCTCGTTGGTCAGTTTGATCGCGCGCCGCGGTTCGGCGACAGTAAGTGCCGTGCAGATGGCGGAGCGGTTGTAGCATCGACTCGAGGACGCCGCGTTCGTACGGCTCTCCCGCTTCAGCCCGCTTGATCAGGTCTTCGGATTGGGCCAAAACATCAAGAATCTCTTGGCCGGCGACCTCGGCATGGGGCTCAGACCGATAGTTCTCAAGCATTGCCGCCGTCTGGCGGGCGAGTTCTCCGAGCTCTTGAAAAAACTCCGGATACGGCGACACGTACCCCGGTGGCTGCTCGTCCCCGTCAAGGACCGTTACGCTAAGCTTCAATTGCGCGGCCCACGTGTGGCGTTGTTCGGACCAGGCGCCCAGCGCGGTCCAAAGCTGCTTGTCCTGCCAGGCGACAGTCCGCAATGGGGTCGGAGCGGCTTCTGGCAGCGGTTGCTGTAGCAGTTTCAGTAGCCCCAACGCCTTGCCGTGCAGGCTCTCGGGAAGCGATTCGGCTTCCGCGCCTGTAATCGCATCGTAAACGCTTTCCTCTTCCGATGACCGGAGGGCGCGGCGAGCCGCTTCGCAGGCCAACGGTCCGACAGCGAACAAGTCGACCCCGGAGGGTAACATCCGGGCAGGGATCACAGGGTGGGAGGTCCTGTGGAACAGTGCTGCCGAAGGACATCGGCGCGCCGGCAAAAGGCGAAATCCCTTGGTTTCCTCGGCAAACCTCGCGTACTGCTCCGGCGGTAACAGTTGGTCGTTGACCTTTGGGTCGGGCAGATGCGAAGCCTTCTGACGGAACGTGTCCAAGGCTTTCGAGATCTGATTTGCGCGAGGCTCCGATCCAATGGACTCTCGCGCCAACTCTACGTACTCTGGCACGCCCGCATCGTCCGGAGGGCCGAGCAACAAGTCGTGGGGCTCACAGAGCTGGTCGTAAAGTGTCTTCAGTTTCTCGTCGCCGTCAATCAGCAGAGCCAGATGCACCGCTCGTTCCGTCTCGGCGGGAGACTTGAGGCGGAAGACGCACTTCGCGTACCACTGTCGCGCAACGAAGTAGGCGCGAACTCTGGGACTCTTTACGTAGAAACTCGCCGCACGAAAGTGTGCTGGATCGATCGGGAGCCCGAAGAACAGCACTCGCGCCGGTCCGTTCCCGGATTCGATTGCGTCGACGATTCCGGATACGGCCTTGCACAGTTTCGGCTCTAGCGTCGAGACGGCATCCGAATCCTGCAACGCCAACCCCACTGCGGCGAATGCGGACAAGTCCCAATACAAATCTCCCGACTCCCGACTTTTCACCAGAGTCGCCTCCAATAGCCGTGCCGAGAATCTCCGAAGGACCGCAGCCTGGTGATCCTCCAGCTGGCGGACTCCTTCTTCCAGTAGCACATGATACGCGTGCCAGACGCTGTCCACCGTGATGTAGCTCGGCAGCCAGGGTTGGCTTTGCTTGAGCTTGAGGTACGCGGCGAAGATCTGCGTGAAATACTGCTCGGCAACCACGAATCCCTGCTTCGCCAACAACTGCTTGGCTGCTTCCGAGCCGACAAAACGGTCCATGTACTTCACGTCCTCCAACTTGTACGTTGCGCCGAAGCGTTCCTGCGCATGGACGGACGCTGCCAGAACGCAGCAGATTATCCAGACGAATAGAGATCTCATTGGTTCGCTCCGTCCTTTTGCGGCGGTGGTATGGAGGTGTCTGGCAGTCACTGGAACTGGCCGTCTGATCGCCAGCGAGCGCTCATTGTGCGCGACCGTGATTTTCCCCAGGGGCAACGACACTTGTAAAGCCGACCGTCTGAAATTGCGGCCGATTAGCACGAAATCGTCACACTGGTGCGGTATAATCGCGATCGCGTCTGATGGAATCCACCAACCACTTCTCAACAAACGTCCTTAAATTGGCAGCTGGCCGACAGCCCGCCGAGGTGAACTATGACAAACAAGTTTGCTGTTTCAGTCATCGCAAGATCTGCCGCTGACCTACACCTGAAAGCCGTTCCAAGGCCGGGAGGGCGAGGCTTTCGCCGAGCCGAATCGGTGGGAAGACGCGGCTCAGCAGGAGCTTCGCCCTCCCGACTCCCGGACACCCTCGTGCGCCTTCTGCCTATCTTCGGATTCCTGGTAGCGCTGCCCGTATATGGCGAGGCCGTGAGCATTCCGCAATCGACACCGAAGGTGATCCCACAACCTGTTTCGTTGGAAGTGAAACAGGGCGTCTTTCGGCTTTCGCCGACAACCGAGGTAGCTGCGGTCGATGGTGCACAGGAAGAAGCCTCGAAGTTTGTCGATACACTGGCACCGGCGATGGGCTTCCGTTTGGTGACGTTGGAGACAGCATCAAACGTCGATGACTTCATCACGCTGATCTTGGACGAATCGTCGAAGGAGAAGCTCGGGCAAGAGGGCTACATACTGAATGTCACGACAAAACAGATTGAAATCCGCGCCGCGGGATCTCCCGGGTTGTTCTATGGTGCTCAGACGCTGCGCCAGTTGCTGCCGCCCGAAGTGTTTGGCAAGACGAAGGCCGAGGGCGTTGACTGGGTGGTTCCGTGCGTTCGCATAGTGGACTACCCTAGGTTCGCTTGGCGCGGATTGTTGCTTGATCCAGCGCGGCATTTCCTGCCCAAGGCGGACATGCTGCAGTTCATCGACGCGATGGCCGTGCATAAGTTCAATCGCCTGCAGCTTCACCTGACCGACGATCAGGGCTGGCGAATCGAGATCAAGAAGTACCCCCGGCTGACCGAAATCGGTGCGTGGCGTGATGAAACGCTGGTCGGTCATTACAGAGACAAACCGTGGCAGTTCGACGGCAAACGGCACGGAGGCTTCTATACGCAGGACGACATCCGCGAGATCGTAGCGTACGCGGCGGATCGCCATATCACGATCATGCCCGAGATCGAAATGCCCGGACATGCTCGAGCGGCAATTTCGGCCTATCCCCACCTGGGCGTCTTTCCCGAGAAACAGAAGGATGTGAAGCCGTGGACGCACTGGGGCATCAGCGACGACATCTTCGCGCCTCGTCCGCAGACGATTGAGTTCTGCAAGGACGTACTGACGGAAGTCATGGATATGTTCCCCAGCCGCTACATTCACATCGGCGGCGACGAGGCGCACAAGACGCAATGGAAATCCAGCGACGAGATCCAACAGATGATCCGCGACCTGGATCTTGAGGGCGAGGCGGAGCTTCAGGCATGGTTCACCCGACAGATCGACGCGTTTTTGACCGAACACGGCCGGCGACTGGTCGGTTGGGACGAGATCCTTGAAGGCGGTCTTGCTCCAGGGGCCGTGGTAATGAGTTGGCGTGGCGAGAAAGGCGGTATCACGGCCGCGCGAGCCGGCCACGACGTGATCATGGCCCCCACGACGCACACGTATTTCGACTACT
>CAZUAH010000449.1:0-11392 GCA_964617665.1 uncultured Pirellulaceae bacterium | reverse complement strand
TGATGCAGATGCTCGAGACGTTGGACGACGAAGACCGGGCGTTGTTGATCATGAAATACGCGGAAGGACACAGCTACGACGAACTGGCCGACATGTTCAACCTGTCGGTAAGCGCCTGCAAGATGAAAATCAGCCGGGCGCGAGACAAGCTGAAGAGCCGTTTCCCGGAACACCGTTTCGGCGGAGACGCAGAATGAGTGACCATCGAAGAATACCGAAACTGATCCGCCCTCCCCATGGACAGTGAGAGATGCCGCAAGACGTTTTAGAACAACTTGCCGAGTTGGAAGTCCCGCCGAAGCCGGTGGACCTTCAACGCGACGTACACAAGCGACTGAACGTCCGCTTGCTGTCGTTGCACCTGGTCGATGTGGCTTTGCGGGCCTTGCCGTATGCGTTTGTTTGTTTTTCAGAGGCACTTGCCGGACTGGTCTCCTATAGCGCGACCGGCCGGTACCCTAAACAAGGAGATGATGATGCAGATTGAAACGACGAAAACCGTTGCCGAAGTGGGCGAAAAAGCGGCTCAACAGATTGTCGAGCCCATCACAAAGTCCACCGATGCCGTGTGGGGTAGCTTCACCTCGGCCATGAACCAGGTGGTCGAGTTGGCTCCGAAGGCTTTGGCCGCGTTGGCCATATTGATCGTCGGCTACATCGTAGCGCGACTGGTCGCAAAAGGTATCACGGCGCTTGCCGAAAAGGTGGGTTTGCAGCGAGCCGCCGAACGCGGCGGATTGGCCGATTCGCTGAAGCAAGCCGGTGTCAAGCGAACCGTTCCGCAGATTGTCGGCGTGATCATATTCTGGCTGCTGATCTGCGTTTTCCTGGTCGCCGCGTTCGACATCTTCGGTCTACCGGGAATCACCGGCGCCATCGAGAAAGTCGTGGCGTACATTCCCAAAGTGCTCGTGGCCACCGTTTTGGTGGTGGTTGGGCTGTTGTTGGCTTCTTTCCTTCGCGGAGTGATTGCCACCAGTGCGGATCGGCTGGGTATCAGCTATGCACAGCAACTGGCCAGCGGCTGCTACTATATTCTGGCCATCATGACGTTCATCGCCGCATTCGAGCAATTGGAGATAACCTTCGAATTGCTGAACTATGCCATCTTGATCGCGTTCGGAGCGATTGCCTTGGCGTTGGGCCTGAGCTTCGGACTTGGCGGTCGCGATGTCATGTCCGGGATCCTGTGCGGCTACTACCTCCGGCAACGCTTTCAAGCGGGTGATCGCGTCAGCGTAGGTGGGTACGAAGGAACCGTACGCGACGTCGGCCCCGTGGCGACGATCATCGAAACCGATGACGAAGGCATGCTGGAACGCCGCAGCATTCCCAACAACGTAATGCTGAACGACGCAGTACGCTGATCAATGCGAACGTCCGACCTCTCCCCTCAGGCCCGGGCTTGTTTCAAGCCCGGGTCTTTTCGTTGGCAGTGCTAGTCAGTCCTTCTTCCACACGTCTTGTTCGGATTCCCAGATTGGTTCTACATCATCGGCAACGTCCTGCAGAACGTCGTCCAGTTGACGGTCTGTTAGGTCGTCAAACCTGATCCGGTGGGTGGTAGGGCCGTTTTGAACGCTGGCGAAACGTCGGACCGCGTTAGCGGGAGTCGCCGCCGCGTGTAGGGTGCGGGCAGGCTGCTCGGTCGGCGTCGGTAGAGTGTGGTCACCTTCCATGGGCGGACTACGAAATCGCATTAAACCGATTGGTTCACTCAACCAGTCAAGAGGGCCGAAGCTCGGAATATCAACTGCAGGGTCGCCGATGACACTTTTCGTCTGGCCCACAAACAGGTCGTCACCCGCGCCCGAGCCGACCACTGCATGAGAAGCTTCCCCTTCGGCACCCGATCCCAAGTTCAGAAAGTTGAGCACCACGAGAATGTCGATGGGTGTTAGAAACATGTCGCCGCTTGTGTCGTAGTAGGGCGGAAGATCCAGGAGCGGCTCGGGAGGCAACAGATGCCTTGCTCCGTTGTCGTTCAATTCCGCTATGACCACCAGCGCGTCCAGGGGCGACACACCTCCATCGCTGTTCACGTCTAGCGGATTCAGCGCATTCTGGTAGGGGTTTCGTACATCAATGACAAAAGTGTCTGTGACGGATTCTTGCGGCTCTCCATCATCCGTCGCTGCGACGACGATGGTGTATGATCCCGCGTCTGCCAGCAGTGGTGTGCCCTGGAGCTTTCGAGCTTCGGGCGAGAAGGTCAGCCATTCTGGTATTTGCGCGCCGGAAGCCAGAGTCGCACTGTACGTCAGCGTGTCCCCTTCCATGTCCTCGAACGCGTCCCGCGGGAACGCGAAATTGAACTCAATCGTTGGCATGAGCTCCTGATCTGGGATGGGATGCGCCACTGTCGGTGTATCGTTGACCCCACCGACCGAGATGCTCACGGCTGCGGACGCTGTCCGACCGTCGTCGTGGCGTGCGGTGTATGTAAACGTGTCCACCGACGTTTCGCCGGAACGGAGCGTCTGGAGTTGGCTGGCCGTTGTCGGGTCGTAGCGGAAGACGCCGGCACCAACATGTGTCACCGTTCCGTGGGTGGCTGTAGAGTCGAACGATAGCACTGTCAGTGCCCCGGCGGCGCCATCATTGGCCAGTGCGTCGATTTCGATGGCGCTGTCTTCGTCGGCGGCGGCAGAATCGTCGGACAGTACGAGGGGCTCGAGAACCTCGATGGACATTGAACCGAACACTATCTGTGAGGGCAGAAGTGGCACGGATAACCCGGATAATAAGCTGTCGTGTTCTGGCAAGATGTCGGCCGGATCGCTTACGAACCCGGCAATGCCAACCGCATCGGCCGCGAACTCCGTCTGAAACAGCAAAAACTCGCCTCCACCCAGTGGGTCTAGGTGCCCGACGGCTCCGACTTCGTCAACAATGTCAGGCTGCGACGTTTCGCCCTCGCGGACATTCGGAAACGCGTCGCCGTATCGAATGCTCCCAACTGGAGATGCTACTTGCGAATCGTACGTAACGTCGAGGTAGGCTGCGAACACACCTTGGGCGTTTGGCCGCAGGTCCTGAACAAATGCACTGACTAGGAACGAATCCCCAAGGCTGACTTTCGATATTGGCACACCGTCCGGGTCGGTGGCTTCGAGTCGGACCTCCATCAGTTCCGGTACCGGGGGGTGAGGGGTTTGAGCGGGCTTGAAGACGATGCCCTTTATCTGATCTTGGCCACTATGGTCGTGGAACCGGTTAATGCCGAGGAAGAGCGTCTTGGTTCGGTGCAACCCTTCATCCTCCATTACCCAGACTTCAACTCCAAGCCTGTGTCCCTCGAATTCTCCTGCGGACACATAGATTTCGTTCCGCTCGTCTGATGTGTCCAAGTTGTCGGCCAAGGGCATGGAGACCTGGCTGATGATTTGAAGTTTGTCCAAGTCAATGAGGGTAATTCGGCCATCCCCACGCCACGGATTGCCGGCACTTCCAACCACGGCGATCTTGTCACTCAGGAACCCAATCGCGCCGGTGTAGTCGGCAAGGCCGGAGAAGCTGGCGGCGAGCGAGAGTGTGTCGACGTTGTACACGTCTAGGTGCCCTTCGCTCCAGCCGAACTTCGCCACAAGGAGAAAACGCCCATCGGGGCTAAGTGCGAGATCGCTCACGTGGTGGCCATCCTGCGTGATAGGTGTGTGCTGGGCGACTGGTGAATTCGCCTCATCCTCCAGCGGATGAATTCGGAGAATGTCGTGTCCGGCGTATATCGTCGACCCATCGGGCGTGATGGCGGCCCCACCACCATTCCAACTCGTGGTGATGTCTGCGGGTAGGTCCTCCAGACGCTCGTACGTTTCCCCTTCCACGCCCACCTGCTCTGTCCGGCAGTAGAGCCGGTTCGCGGTCGGAGAGACAAGCAGACCGTCTGGAGGAATCTCCGGAATATCATCGCTGAACGGCAGAGTCCCCAATTGTCGATGATACGCCGTACTGACGGTGGACTTGTCGCTCATGTATAGCACTCGCCCATCCGGCGAAATACCCCGTACGTGCCCCTCGATGACTCCAAGCACAGCATCGGCGGCGATATCTAGCACGACGGTCCCGCCTGCGCCCTGCGCCTCAGTGTCGACGTATAGGAGCGGCTTCTCGCTAGTTGAAAAGCCAGGGTCGAAGACGACCGATTTCGAGGCACTGGCTAACTGCTCCCCAAGGTCGGACTTCACTACGACTTCGAGCGAGTTTTGTCCCTCGGCGAGTCCCACCTTGATGGCGAACTCGCCCAGTTCGCCTATCTGTCCCGTTGGGTAGGATTCACCGTTAACGTTGAGTTCAACCAGATTGTTGGGGTCCGCGACACCTGCCACAAGAAAGCTCCCGAGGTTGGTCGTGATCGCACTAGGCAGAGCGAAGAAGTCGATTACGGGAGGCGCCGCCGGCGCCGCATCGTGTGTGGTCTCGTCCGTCGTAACGTCCGGCGTGTGTTGGACTGCCAAGTGCTCGGCGATTACCGTTTCCGCCTCCGGCCCCTCTGTGCGGTCGGCGTGGTCCAGTGGAACTGATGGGAGTTCGGCGGTGAGACTAAGTAGATCCCTCGCCTCCAACGACTCCAGCACGAGCTTCCGAAAGTTTCGGCGGCCAGATTCACTTCGCCTTCTTGGACTTCGCTTCTTCATGGCTCTGCTCCGTATTTGGCTGTACTGTTTATGGCGACCAGCAACGGACGAGCCGCCGGCCGCAGAATTCACACGAGTGCGCAACCTCAAAACTCGAATTAGAGGTACTTGCTCTGATCGACGAACGCCCGCAACTGCCGCACCGTCTCGTCGCCGCAGCCAAGGTGCCCGGCTTGCTCGATCACTCGGTCGCTTTCGGTGACGATTCTCTTCCGCTTTGCGAGCAGCATTTCGATGGCTTCCTCGCGAGGCAGAAGTTCGTATCGAACTTGCTCCGCAAGGTGAAAGTCCGTTTCCGTGTAACCCAAGAGGCCGTAGTAGAAGAGGTCCTTGAACATTTCGACGAGGCAGTCGAAGTGCCAGTCGTCGCCGCTCGGCAGCTCATAGTCGAGTTCCGCTTGGACGTATTGCCGGGTGACGAGTGGGTCGTTCTCGAAGTAGTCAAAGAAGTCGAAATAGGAGATCCCCCGTGACAGATTCTTGCCGGCCTCCTTATGGAAAGAGGATTCGTGGCACAGTCCGGCATCCTTCAGTACCGTGAGGAGGTTCCCCTTGTGCTCGTACAGTTCATTCTCGACGAGGCCTTGGACCAATCCGCGCGTTTCATCGCCTTCTCCTTTCTCGTTCATCAGGGCCGCCTTGAAGGGCGCCAGCTCAAGATATGATGCGGCATTGACGACTTTTGTGATGCTGTAGTCTTCGTCTGCCAACTTCCTGAACAAGTCGACGGTTATTCCTGCCCGACAACCAGCGCACAGTGCAACTCGAACCATCGCGGGATCGGGGCGCCTGAGGAGCGCCCGGAGATTCTCCCTGAAGCGGGGAAGAAACTCGCGGTCCACCAGTTCGATCAGGCGGGTGCGTTTCGCGATCTGGGCGAGGTTCTCTCGTGCCAGCGGATGACGCAGGCCGGCCTTGTAATGGTGTAGGGCAACCACTTTTTCCGGGCCGAGTTTTTCGACAAGCCATCCCCAAGCGAAGGCGGAGTCTTTTCCCCCGCTGACGGTCACGCCTACTTTCTCGTCTGTGGCGAGATCTAGGTCGCGGTGAAGTTGTTCTTCGCCTAGAAATTCCCGCTTCCTGAACTCGCTGCAGAAGTTGCAGACGGCGCTGAGATTGGCCTGTTTGCCGAAGCTCGCGCCGGCGTACTCTTTGGGGAGTACGCATTTGTCGCAGCCTATTGCCACTTCCTTCTGTCGCGTCTTCGATATGGTGCTAGCGGTGGTCATTGGTTCGTTCCTCCGTAAATGACCGTCTTACTTCAACTGTTCACGCGGTGTTCCTGCTCTCCGTTAGGCGATCCCCAACCGCAATGCTGTTCTCGCCACATCCGTTTCCTGGAAGCAACAAGAGTGGCGACGTCGTTGATCTATGGAGTTATTAGTCTTCGGCGGAAGAAAACGTTACAGGAACTCTCATCAGTTTTTCGGGAATACCCGGAAGGCCGAAGAGCACGGATTCCATAGCCCAGTTCGGATCGTTAGAAAGGGTTGGAAAGTCTCAATAAGAAGTGGTGTTTGGAGATCGGGTGTGATAAGGTGAATCTGAAAGGATCCCCTTTTTTCTCCGGAATTGTTGTAACGCGCGCGAATAAGCAAGCCTAACTAACAGAAGAGGGCTTGCGTCAGGAGTTCAGAACTCATGAGCAAGGTCTTCGATGAGATTCGGGCTGATCTTCGGGACCTCTATCCGAACCCCTCCAAGGAGAAGATCCACAGACTACTGTTGGACCCGACCGAGAGGAAGCGATACTGGGAGGATTGTGCAGTCAAAAATCTAGGCGAAGAACGAGGGCAAGAGTACTGGCAAGACTTCTGGGCGGGCGGCATGGACACCGCGATCGAACGCTTCTGCCCAGGGAAAGGTCTGTTACTATACATAAAAACCTGCTGGAAACACTTCTACCTGAAGAAGATAGAGGGAGACAAGAAGCGCACCAAAGTGATCCCCACAGGGGGCATCAAAGACGTGGAGGGAGGGCAGCAAGACCTTCGACCATCTCCCGCGGAGGAGGTCATTGACGACGAGGAGACTAAGCGTGCTACGAAGGCCCTTCGCGCGGCCCAGGGCGAGTTGAAGGAGACTGACCGCGCCGTCCTTCACCTCAGGTACTCGCGGAATTGGGAATTCGAGCCCATTGGTTGCTTGCTTCGTCTGGATAACAACCCACGCGGATGGAGTGAACTAGATATTTGCCAGGCCACGAATTGGGCCAGGACGAGGCATCACCGAGCACTGCATCGTCTCAAGAGGAACCTGAGGGACTTTCATTAGGCAAGGTACTATGGACCCCGTAGAGAACCTACGCACCGAATTGGGGCTGATACCAGACGAACCACGCGGGCCGCACCTGACGGCCGATCAGTTCGAAGAATACGCCCGCACTGACCCGCCCCCCGATGCGTTGGACCAACACCTTCAGTCGTGCCCCACGTGCGCTGACAGGATGAACGCGGAGCTAGAACAGCTGATACTTAAGCAGGCTCCACAACAGACGACAAAGGTAGTCGCAAGCCGGAGAAGATTCCTTCGCAAGGTGGTTCTCGGTGCCGGGGCGACGGCGGCAGGTGTTGGCGTAGGTGCCGGAACTGTCGGCTACGCCCGGGGCCAAGCTCAGGGCGAGCGTGAAGGTTATCGCCGTGGGCGGGAGGAAGTGCTTCGTGAGATGGACGACCTAATCAAAGTGCTCGGGCTCAAAGAACCGGTGACGGGGAACTACGCGGTCGTCAGTCCCGACACCGTGAGGGTCGTCGCCAAGGTAGACGCTCGCTGGGTCCGGCGAGTGACTTTCCGGCCGCACCCAAGAGTCCGACCAATCGTCGTGTACGAAGGTGACGACATGCCTCCGAAGTCCGTCGAACCAATAACTGCCTACAGGAGCAAAGACCATTCATACGACCTGACCGGCGAGCGAATTCAGTTGACTGCGGACGTCGACTACTATCCGGATTCTGAGCGGCACGCGCCACCGCAGCCCATCCGGCCACGTTTGGCGCACCTATCGAAGCAGGGGATCGTCCTGGACCCGCCAGATCAGGGCGACTTTGAAGAGTTCTGGCGACCGTTCGTCGGTTCAGACGAGGACATCAGCGTCGCAATTCCCAATACGAATTTCACTCGCGATAGAGACGTTGACCCCGAAGAACAGTTTCCTGATTTTAGAGACCGCATCGGGTTTGGTGACGCCGTGGCATATTCGTTCCTTGTCAAATCTCTTTCAGAACTCGGGAGGAGACTTGAGACGATTCGTTTGCTGGAATCCGAGCGAGTCAACGAACCCAAGGCTCCCCCGGCCACACCGCTCGTGGTAATTGGCGGACCGCGGTCGTCTCTCCTTTCCTTCCACACATTCGCCGCGGTATACGGGGTCGGAGTGCCCGATCGCTACAGTCCCCACGGACTGACACACGGCTTCAGGTTCCGCGTTCGATCTGGCACCGACAATGCGTTTGTAGAAGTCGTTCGGGGAGACGAGCCGGGAGGAATCTTCGACTCGCGCACGAAGGAACTGTGTCCGGCAGACGTAAGAAATACTGATGCAGCACTCATCATCCGCGCAGATATTCCGATACGCGCAGATATTCCGGGCAAAGCGGCCGGCAAAGTACCATGTCTTATCATTGCGGGGTATGAGCAGTTTGCGACTGGGGTCGGAATGCGCGAGATCACGACGCCCGGCAGCAAGAGCCTACGGCTCCTGAATTCAACACACCGCGAGCACGGTTTCGCAGAACTGGTGCTGCATGTGGATAGACGATCCGAAGAGGTTAAGCTCTACGAGTTCGACAACGTGGAAAACCCCAGGCCCCAATGAGTAGTAGTGGACTTGCCGCCATTCCCAGAGAGCATGCGCTGGTGCCACTTGAAAACGACTGTTAGCACAAACGTGGGTTAGCGCCGCCGATTTGATTCCGGTGTACGGGCACTCGCGGGGCGATCGGACAAGCGAGGGGACCAATGTCGTCAAAACGCCGCGCCAGGTCGAAATCCGGTAGGTGGCAGAAAAAGTATCGCGTTCTGCGCGTTGAGGTGCTTGAGGACCGCCGACTCCTGGCTGCAGCGGATGGTCTTGGCGATTGGCTCCCGGCCGCTCGGGAGATACCGGCTGTACCTGAGACGCTTCTCTCCGCTGACCTAGTGAGTACTCCCGAGGCCGAAGCGAGTTCGTTTCCCTTCACGATTGCGGACGGTACATTCCTTCGCGATGGCGAGCCAGTCTTTCTGAATATCATCGGTTACTCCCCGTATGAGCCCGGTCAGGGTGTATCGGACAGCGTGCGCGAGAGGCGAATTGGGGATGATCTGCGTCGCCTAGGCCAGTTTCGTGACGCCAGCGATCCAGTCGTCTTGCGGGTCTACCCGCGAAGCATGCCGGCCATGTTTTATGACGGTGTGCGCGAACTCGGCTTCTGGATTATTCGCGACATATTCGTCCCAGAGGATATTGACAGCCCCAGCGCATTGGAGGACGCAAAGGGGGCGGTGAATGCTGTGATTGACGAAGTCGCGAACGCCGGGGCGCTGGATCGCATTTTTGCCTGGGAAATTGCGAATGAGTTTGAGTTGGTTAAGGATTACCAGAGATTAGAGACATATCTGGGAAGGATCCGCGACCACATCAAGACACGCCTGAGTGAACCCCCGTTCGCAGGTCTCTCTAGCTGGGTGGCATGGGCACCCCATCCAGGTAAAGACCTCTTGCGCACTGATGGTGCTCGGGTTAGCGTCCGGATGGACTACTACTCCATCAACGCTTATCCATACGACCCCGAGCTAGTCCGGGATCATCAGCCAGGTCCCGTGACAGGGAGGCCGTTCTCCGGGTATCTGAAGGCGCTCGCTGAAGCAGTCGAAGAGGAATTCCCCGGCTCTCCCTTGGTCGTCAGCGAGACCGGCCTGCCCGGCAGCCCCACACCTGTCTCGGACGTTCAGCAACTTCTCCATCCATGGTATCCCCAATACCGAAAGGGTGGGCTCACAAGTCAACAAGTCGCCGAAGGCTTAGTCGACCTGATTATGGATGCCCGACTGCCCGGCCTCGTGGACGGCATAGGGCTGTTCGAGTGGAATGATGAATGGCACAAAACGAAGTCGGAAACCGGTCACGGCAATCCAGGCATCCAGGACGGTCCTGAAGAGTACTACGGGGTAGGAGGCTTCACTCAGACTCTGGGGCAAGAGACTTACGATCTGCGCTGCAAGTTTCAGTATGAGGTCGTGCGCGATCTATTCACGTTGGACTTCGATGGCAGTGCAACCATTGTTACCGGCTTGGCTGCGGACGATACGTCGTTGAGTCTGGGAGAGAAGACAACGGTGCGAGCCACTGTCGAGCCGGGTGCGATTGCGCCCGTTCGGTTTCGGTGGGAGAGCAGCCGCGGTCGAATTGTAGGCGACTCCGATACGGTCGAATTCTATACGGGAGACCTGTATCTCGGACCTGCAGAAGTAACGGTCGTAGCCATTGACGGCGCGGGGAACGTGCACACGGAATCAATCGTCATCGATATCCAGTCGCCGGGCGACTCCACGATTGAGATCCTCACGCTAGGTGAAGATCCGGGAACCGATGATAATCAACGCGCCGTCGTGTCTGGCCGCGTGGCCAACATCGACTTGAATAGCCATAAGGTCGTTATCTACGTGCAAACAGATCGACTGTATGTGGCGCCGTACGAGGACGCTCCTTTCGTCTTCGTCGGTCCGGGTGGATACTGGTGGTCCACGGTGAATAACGACCACGAGGGCGAGCTGGTTGCCTGGGTGGTTCCTCGCGACTATGAAGCTATCGACCGAGACCGTGGCTACGTACCCTCGGGCAAGCAGGCGGAGGACCGGCTGGCTACCGCCAATGATACCGACAACAATAGACTTGACGACAATTGGGAAAGGGGGTACTTCGACGCACTAGGTGCCAATCCCTATGGAGACCCCGACGGCGATCTGGCGTACAACGTGGAAGAATTCCTGACCAGCACAACGCCTCAATTCGCCGATGGCATGGATCCCACCCAGAAAGACAATGACACGGACGCCGACGGTTTAGCGGACAACTGGGAACGCCGCTACTTCAGAACGCTCGCTTATGGCGCCGCGGACGATCCTGACGGCGACAAGCTGGTCAACTCGGTCGAATACGCCGAAGTGGGCAACGGTCCCGATGGTCCCAGGTTGGGGACTCACCCTGGCCGAACATCGCTCGATCTGGACAAGGATGACCTTCCAGACAACTGGGAACGGCGACTCATCGGCGATCTAAGCTTAGGCCCACTTGATGATCCCGATGGTGATGGCTTCGGCAACCTCAGTGCCTATCAATTGGCGATATCGCCACTTCGGCAGACGCCCTGGCAGTCACCTTTCAACTACCTCGACGTGAACATTGACGGTGGTCTTTCGCCGCTCGATGTGCTCGCTCTCGTTGACGACATAAACAGAAACGGCTCGCGCCCATTGCCCGTTCCTCCCGTCGAACCGAATGTGCCACCACTCTATCTTGATCCAAGTGGCAACAACGCTATCTCGTCGCTCGATGTGCTGATGCTCATCGACGACATAAACAGGAACGGCTCGCGCCCGTTGCCCGTTCCTCTTGTCGGACCTGACGATCCCCCTTGGATCATTCCAGAGGGCGAAGCGGCGGATACAGCGCGCCACACACTGGCGTTTGTTGAGTTGGAGAATACTTCAACTCCGAGTGACGGGTCCGGCGGCGCACTCTGCGAGCGCGTGGCCATGAAGTAGCGGCTCGGATT
>CAZUAH010000448.1:0-11430 GCA_964617665.1 uncultured Pirellulaceae bacterium | reverse complement strand
AAGCGCTGGCCAACCACATTCTCGATGTCTGGCCAGAGGAGCCGGAGGCCGTCGAGACGCTTGAGACGCTTGCTGCGATTCTCGCCAAGGAGGATCGCGTCGAGGATTCAGTCGCTTACCTTGAGAAAGTGTCTGCTGATTCGCCTCGCCGCAATCGTACCGCTTTCCGATTGGGCACGGTGTTGTGCGGGAATTACTTGGCGGCCAGCCAGAGTTTTCGTAAACAGGAACGAGATGGCGGTCCTGGTTCGGACGTAGACACAGAAGCTCTGAAGAGGAAACTGGCCAAGACACGGAAACTAGCCACCGGTGTCTTGTCAGATGCCGTCAAGCGAGCACGTAACTCGAAAGACATCACGCAAGACGTCGTGATGGGTACCTTTTCACTGGCACAGGTCTACCTGGAATCCGTAGACCCCGTGAAGGCGGTTTCTTTGCTGGAGGATCCCACGATCGGACCTGTCACTTTGGTTCTGGACAACCATCCCGCGACCCAACGCCCCAGCCTCCGTCGTGAGATCTGCAAGACGGCCATTCACTTGTACGGAGCTCTGGACCAGGCAGAAAAGGCAGAACCACTCCGCGAATTGCTGGAGGAGGATGACTAATACCGCCTTCGCCCAATTCTGCCGGTACGATGGGCCTCCGAGCCCGTCGGTATTGGTCGGCCTCGGAGGGCCAACCTACAAAAACGAAAGAGTCGACGTGCTACACGCTCTCCGGAATCACAAACGGGGCGCGGTAATGCCCTCGGGCAAGTTGGTTTGCTTTGGTCGCCAAGTCAGAATTGCCCACAAATTGCTCTGTGGCTGAATCCATCTCGAGCCACGGGCCCAGCACGACTTTCGTCTTCGAGAAGTCGACTCCGTTCACGGTGAGATGTTCCTGGACGCGTTCGAAAGTCTCCTCGGCATCACGGCCTCGGTCCTTGATCGCCTCTTGCACCTCGCCGGACGAATGCGGCGTGCCGAGTCGATAGGAGATATTGGCCATGTGGACCAGTGCCGAGGACAAGTGGCCTTCCAACACGTCGGCACGCAGATGGTGGACTTTCCGGCTGCGCACCGCCGAGATGAAGTTGTACAAATGCCCCTTATGCGCACGGAATCCGCCTGTGTCGCCAGACTCGCCGACGGGGCTGGGCATACCCGAATCACCACGTTCGCATTTGGCCTTGGCACCGATCGTCTTCGGGCCTTTTTCTGAAGGCAAATTGCGCAACTCGAAAATGACCATCGGACCGGGATCGTATTGAAACAGGGCAATCTGCGTGTTTGGCGTCTCGCCATCGTCGTCGAACAGGAATCGTCCGCCAAGGCTCATCACGCGTTTGGGCAACACGCTCTGCCCGAGCGACAGGCGACATGCGTCCAACGGATAGATGCCGTTGTTGCCGATCTCGCCCGTGCCGGTCGACCACACCCAGTGCCAATCGTAATGCAGGTTCTTTCGCATCAGCGGCTCCAGGGGAGCGGGCCCAGTCCACAGATTGTAGTCCAGCGATGCCGGCGGATCCTGCGGGCGGTCGACCTTGCCGATGCTCCGGCGCATTCTGTTCAACGAGGTGTGGCATACCAAGATCTTTCCCCGATCGCCGATCTCCAGCCGCATTTCGCCCGTCTTCTTGCCGTGACTCTGATTGCCAAACTGAACGATACGCTCGTACTTCCGAGCCGCCTCGACCATCTTGCGGCCTTCCCAAAGGTTGTGGCATAACGGCTTTTCGCAATAGACATCCTTGCCTGCCTGGCAGCCCCAGACCGTCACCAGAGCGTGCCAGTGATCGGGAGTCGCGGTGGTGATGGCGTCGATGTCCTTGTTGTCCAGGAGTTTTCGGAGGTCGGTGTAAAGGTCTACCTTCTGGTTCAGATCCTTGGCCTCCTTTTCACCGCGAGCCAACACGCTGCCATCCGGGTCACATAAGCCCACCACTCGCACACCGGGAAGTTCACGGAGTAGTCTTATGTGAAGTCGCCCCTGGCCACGGAAGCCGACCACGCCCACGCGGACATCGTCGTTAGCACCGCGTGCCCGCGCGTGCGGTGCGAGTGCCATGCCGGCGCCCGCCGCCAGTGATCCTCGAACGAAAGTACGGCGTGTGATTCGTTTCATGGCTTTCCCCTTTCGATCAACTCGGTTCGCATGATTGGCCTTCAAATGGCATCCATTGGCTGCTTCAATCGGCATCGCGACAAAACGTATTATGGCATAAACCAAACAGTGGAAACTACTGTACCTAGGCTTGTTTGGCCGTGTCCGCGTCCGCCATAATTTGGCCTGTGGATTCTGCTCGGCGTTTTGCGCACTCGTACAAGAGACGATCTATCGACTGAAAGGATAGCCATGCCTTCCGAATGGGCCGACGTGTTAAGCGAAACGAACTTCACGCCGATCGACTGGGTGATCGTTATCTTGTACCCGCTGATCTCGTTGGGGATCGGTGTGTACGTGGCTCGGTTCATCCGGAATATGAATGACTTCGTGGTGGCCGGTCACAGGTTGGGAGTGTGTCTTGGCATCGCCACGATGACGGGAACCGAGTTGGGCCTGATCACGGTGATGTACAACGCACAAAAGGGCTTCACGGGCGGGTTCGCCGCCTTTCACATCGCCCTGGCTGCCGGGTTGGTTACGTTTGTCGTCGGCTTGACTGGCTTTCTGGTCTACCGACTGCGCGAGATGCAGGTATTGACCATCCCGGAATTCTACGAAAGACGGTTCGATCGCAAGACCCGTATCCTCGGCGGCATCATGATGGCGTTCGGCGGCATCCTGAACATGGGATTGTTCCTGAAGGTGGGCTCGATGTTCATCGTGGGCATCACCGGCCTGTCGGCCGAAAGCTGGGCCCTACCGACAGTAATGGTCTTCCTGATCACTTTGGTCCTGGCTTACACATGTCTGGGCGGAATGGTCTCGGTCGTTATCGCCGACTATGTCCAGTTCGTGGTACTGTCGCTTGGCTTGCTGCTGACCTGTTTCCTGGCTGTCGAGAATCTCGGCTGGACAAACATCTTCGACTCGGTCGACGAGCACATGGTTATCGCCGCATCGGAAGGTGGAGAACCAGTCAAGAGTGGTCTCGACCCGACGGTCGCCGAAGGCGACTTCGGCTGGGAGTACATCATCTGGATGGGATTTCTTGGGCTGGTCAGTTGCGGCATCTGGCCCACTTCCGTGGCCCGAGCGCTGGCCATGGACAGCCCCAACGCGGTCAAACGCCAGTACATGTTCGCCTCGATATCCTACCTGATCCGTTTTTTGATTCCTTGTTTCTGGGGCATATGCGCCTACGTATTCATCATGCAGGACAATTCGCTGAAGGAACTGTTCTTCCCAGCGGGGTACCCGCCGCCGGATCCTCTACCGGAAGGCGTCCAGGCGATGGACAACCTGTACGGAATGCCGCTATTCCTGGGCCGCATCTTACCTGTTGGGATCATCGGTATCATCAGCGCCGGAATGATCGCTGCCTTCATGTCTACTCACGATAGCTATCTGTTGTGTTGGAGTTCGGTCCTGACCCAAGACGTGGTTGCGCCGATCTGCAAGTCCTTTGGGCGCGATCTGTCGCCCAAGGCCCGTATCACCCTGTCGCGAGTATTCATCGTGCTGGTCGGCCTATACGTTCTGTACTGGGGACTGATCTACGAAGGGAAAGACGACATCTGGGACTACATGGCCGTGACCGGAGCCATCTACTTCACCGGTGCATTTGCCTTGTTGTTGGGCGGTCTCTATTGGAAACGAGCCAGTTCCACCGGCGCGTTCCTCGCGCTGCTGGTCGGTTCGATGGCCGTGTTGGGCCTAAGCCCGGTTCAGGATTTCCTTGGGATCGAGATTGCCAGTGCCTGGGTGGGCCTGATCTCGATCGGAGCCACCTTGGTCGCAATGGTTCTCGGGTCCCTCTGTTTTCCAGATCGCCGAAAGCCCGCCACACCAGCGGCACGAGTGGTGATGGGGCCAAGCGTTTGGCTTGCCGGCGTCATAGCTATCGTCGCCGTCGGCGCCTTAGTGATCGTGGCCATTCTTGGTGCCTGGAAGTCGCTGTGGATGGTCGTGTTGATTGTCGGCGTCGCCTTGTTCGCCGTGTTGGCCGTCTTCGTGTCCTTTGGCGGGTTCTTCGACGTGGTCAAGCTGATCAAAATGTTGCGTGAAGGGCGAGAACCCGAAGACCCACAAGAGGTGCAGGACGACTCACCATAAAGAGCTTGATCTCGTGCCCTACGCTCGGTTGCGGCTTTGCCGCGTCAGGAGAATGCCGTGTCAATTCGTTTGCTGATTGCCATTCTGTTGATCACTTGCTGTTTGCCGGGGCGCGTCTGGGCCTGCTATGCGGTGATTGTGGGCCGAGAAGCGTCGGCCGACGGCTCGGTGCTGGTGGGCCATAACGAACAGAATGGTGGTCGACGAATCCTGAATTTTCGACGGATTCCTCGTCGGAGTTTTTCCAAGGACGCGGTAGTACAACTTCGCCGCGGTGGCCGGTTGGAACAGGTTCCCGAGACGTGGTCGTTCTTGTGGAGCGAAAACCCTGGGATCGAGTTCAGCGATGCGTATGTGAACGAATGGGGCGTGGCAGTTGCCAGTGATTCGTGCCGAACACGCGAAGATGATTACGACGCACTCGTCGCGCGCGGCGAAATCCGCGACGGTGGGATCGGGTACATGCTTCGCCGACTGGTGGTCGAAAGAGCGAAGACCGCCCGTGACGGCGTTCGCGTGGCGGGCGCATTGGTCGAGCGATTCGGTTACGCTCATTCGGGCAGAACCTACGTGATTGCCGATGCCCGCGAGGCTTGGTTGTTCGCGGCCGTGCGAGGCAGGCGATGGGTCGCTCGTCGCGCACCCGACGACCGGGTCGTCATCCTGCCAAACGTCCACATTATCGGCGAAGTAGATCTATCAGACACAGCCAACTTCATGGCCGCGCCCGATTTGGTCGACTACGCCGTCAAGCGTGGTTGGTACGGCCCGGACAGGGGCGAGAAGTTCAATTTCCGCAAGGCCTATGGTGTTCGACCGATTGATCAGCCCGATCTGCGGCGTCTGCGCGGCCGGCAACTGGCCATGGGATGCGATGCTCCCGAGCCGTCCGATGAAGTCCTTTCCTTTGGCGTGAAACCGCAAAGCAAGATGACGGTGGCGGCGGTACTGGAGATACTCCGCGATACAGGAGGTCCCGTGCCGTTATGCACTCCGGTCACGCAAGAAGGAACCGTGCTCCAGCTTCGTGCGGACATGCCGGCTGCTATCGGCTGTGTCTACTGGCGTACCACAGCCGCACCATACGCCAGTCTGTTGACGCCGTGGTACCTTGGTGTCACATCTGCGCCGCCAGACTATTCCAGGCCGGCGACACTAGAGCAAGCGGTATCAGTGGACCATCACTTCGAACCGCCTGCGGGTACATTCGACATAGACCTGACACTAGCATGGTGGAGATTCAAACGCTTGCAGGATGTGGTGTGCCAAGACTTCGGTAACCGTATCGCGGATATCCGTGCGGCCCAAGCGGCGTTTGAGCGCGAGCTGTTTGAGAGTCAACCAATGGTCCAACGCAAGGCACTCGAGTTGTGGCAAACCGACCGCGACGCAGCCCGCGCGCACCTTACCAGGTACTGCGCAGAAGTCGCCGACCGAGCATGTCGAGAAGCCGATCGAATGACAGCGAAGTTCACTCAGGACCGCTAAGCAACGGCGCAGAATTGTATGTTGCGTCTATTCACGGACCTCGAAGTCGTCCAACAATATCCGATCCGACTCGCCACCTTCATACAACAGCTTGATGTTGTCCAGCACATCACCTTCGAGGCTTGGACCTTTTCTGCCCCAGCCGACGCGGGCTTCGATCGCTCGAAACTTCACATCTCGCCACCGCCCCTTTTGCAGTCCTGTCACGTTGTAGCGGCAGTTGTCCTTGTGTTTCTTCGACCAAATCAATATGTTCACCGTGCGAGCATCACACAGCGGTTTGAGTTTGAATCGGATGGTTGTTGATTCTCGCACGGGCGTCGAATACGTGTCCCAGATCGACACACCATTGGGAGGGAAAGAGTAAGCCTTCGAGCCGTCTACTCCGTCGTCGGCTATCGAACCGCCCTCGAAGTTATCTGGGCCGTCTTCGAATTTCTGCACATACACGGCCCGTCCAGGCTCAGGGGTGAGCAGGCCAGGTGTCAAGAGCGCGCTTTTGGAGGGTATCGCCTTCTTCTTGCCTCTGCCTGGTCGGCCGCTGACCGGCCCGATGTATTCGGTGGCGACCACGACATCGTCGAACCAGACTTCCATGACTCGGCTTTCCGGATTCGGATCCTTGTTGTGCCGAGCAGGCTGATCCGTGTTGTAGAAGAGAAGCCAGAAACTGTTGATCTTCAGTTTGTCCGTTGTTCGCCATCGGAAGCCGGTGAACCGGCCATACAGTTCGCCGTCCACCCAGAACGCCTGTTCGCCGTCGGCCTTGTCCGGACTGGAGTTGGCCTTCAGCATCGCTTCGACACAATACCAGCGTCCCGGCTCGATCAGTTTGGGCTTGCCCTCATAGACCGAGCCCCATTTGCTTTTCATTTCGTGCCAGTAGGTGTAGAAGTTCCAGATCCCCGGCGGTGGATACTTGCCCCACCGGCCCGAGGGTTCTATGCCCGTGGAGAACTTGGCATCGCCCGGCGGCGTTTCGCCAGCGCCGCCCTTCGGCCACGGCGTCGGCGTTCGATCGGCAACCAGATGAACAAAATGATGGACGTAGCCGGTCTTCTCGTGGAACTTGACGTAGAAACGGGCGTACATGGTGTCCGCGCCCTTGGTGTGCGTGTACAGGTGGCCGTTCTTCGAGATGTGGACCGACTTGTTGCCCGGAGAATTGCCGTGGATGTCCTCTGACAGAGCGATATTGTCCTTCCTGCTGATGCTTCCCCAACGAGCACCGATCTCGTCGACTGTGCCGGTCTCGAAATCATCGACATAAAGAACTCGCGGATCACGTTCGATCCCCTCGTCGCCAGGGTACAGCGAAGCCAGCCCTCCCTTGTCCGGCCCCGGCGCAGGAAGGGATGCTTCGGGCGGCAAAGGGCTCTTGGTCGTGCCCACTTCGTCCTTCTGATCAGCTGCGGCGACCAAGCTCGTCCCCAACAGCGAAGACGCAAAAGTCACGAGAACAACCGCCGTCACCAGCCTTCTTTTCGAATACGTCATGACGTCTCCTTCATACGCTTTCAGGATTCTGTCGTATACACCCCAACTGACGCCATTATATGATCTAATCCAGTCGCTCATCGTCTTCTCTCTGCATTGCGGCTATTTCGCAATTCGGCAACGCCGCTCGCAGGCGTTGGACACCATGCTGAGAAACACTGGTGTTAACGAGCCAGAGGTGCTTCAGGTTCGTCAATTTACGCAGATACTCCAGCCCCTTGTCAGTAATCCGACTGCCTTGGATCACCAATCCCTCCAAATCTGTCAATCGGCTCAGGTGCGCAAGCCCTCGATCGGTGATTTCCGTGTCGACCCACGGAGGTTGGTTCCGCAGATACTCGGCGTGATTGGGCAAAGGATCGGTCCAGAGCCAAATCCTCGACTCGGTGCCGTCACGGAATGCCTGGCCAAGTACGAGTCGCTTGCCCTGTGGAAGATTCGGTAGATGTTTCGCGAGCACCGCAAGTTTCGCGTCCCCGAGTTCCGGCCCCCAGCCTTCGCAGAAGACGACCTGTGTCTTGCCGCAGGTTGTGTGAGCTGGACCGGCAAGCCTCTGCCACCAAACGGGCGGCCGACGCGAGATGTGAACACCTCCGCCTATCGAACGGATCGTATTCTCCGCACGCTGCTGCCGTTCGTAACGCCTCAGTCGATGAGCGTGGTAGGCAAACGCGACTGCCGCGAGAAGGGTCAACACAAACAGCGACCTGAGGCTGAACCGGTACCAGCGGCGTCGTTTTCGCGTGGACGATACATCCGCGATTCCGCACATTCTCTCAGCCCCACAATGCCGAAAACCGAAACGGCACTACCAGCGGAATTCCTGGCCGACTCCCAAGAAGCTGGCAGCCGCAATCACGACAAGCAGTATCACTATGACCGCGGCCACGGCGATAGACATGGCTGCAATGACGAGACCCAACGAAGCGACTGCGCCAGACACTGCATCTCGAAACAGGTTGGCATGACGCCCCTGCAGGATGGCGCCAGCCACCAGAAGCACAACCCCAATCCAGAAGGAAATAGCACACAGACAGAGTATGGCTACTTGGACCGGCGGATGCCACGAGAGCACACCGAAGGCCAGTGCACATATGGTCGTCAAAAGGAACAAGGTCCGGAGTCGATATTTCACGGTAGTTCAGCCCTCGAAACGTAGCAACAGAGCGTCGAACCGATGGGGCCTACTTGTCCATTCTAGCGATATCAGAATGCGGGTGCAGTCGCACAATGCCACACGCTCATCGTATTCCGAGTCTTGTTGCGGCGTCTCGGTCAATTTTGTAGATCGCATCTGCGGCAATCTCCGAGAGGAGGCCGCCTTCGTCGAGTACCTTCGCCAGCGACGGGATCGCCGTTCTCGCCATTGGGCCCATTCTCGAAAGGGCCGACGCAGCGTCGCATCGCATGAGATAGTCCGAGTCGTCCTGGACCGTTCGAGCGAGTGCCGGAACTACGGTCGCAGCATCGGGACCGATATCGGCCAACGCTCCCGCTGCCGCGTTCCCAATCTCGCGATCCGTATCGCCCAGCGTGTCGACAAGTGCCGGAACGGCGAATCTGGCGCGGGGGCCTAGATTCCCAAGATAGTAGACCGCACGCCTTCGATCCTCGGCATTCTTCGCGGAAAGCCCCTGCACCAGAACTGACACCGCCCTTGCTTCGTACTGCGAGTCGATCGTCAGCAATCCAGATGCCGCCTCCAAGCGCACGGACATGTCTTCGTCTCCAAGGGCTGTCAGGATTGCCGGTTTCGTCCTCGCCGACTTCGCACCAAATTCCACGAGAGCATAGACGCAGGCCTCGCGTACGCGCTCCTCCCTGTCGCTCAAGCTCATGCAGAGTGCTTCTACCGCCGTTTCTTCTTCATCCGTCAAATCGGGACTTGCGTAGAGGCCAAAATCTCCCAAAGCGTATGCGGCGGACCAGCGAACCTGTTCGTTTTCGTCGTTGAGTAAACGGACTAGCGGCTTGATCGCTTCCTGGGGCTTTGGCTGTCGCCAGATTGTCTCGTTTGCCGCGAAAGCGCGCACGTTGGCGTCTGTGTGATCAAGCAGGTCAACCAGGTGAAGCATTAGATCTTCACCTCGGTCCTGCAGTTGGCTGACGGCTTTCTCCCGAATCTGACTGTCACTATCGGCCAGTTCTCGGATCAGCGACTGCTGCTTCCATCCGTCATAGATATCATAGATAGACGGATACAGACGCCACCCGACGTACGCGATGATCAGCACACACGCTATGGTTAGCGTGCCCCAGAACAGTGGTCCAAACCTTGGTATGCGGTCTTTTGTCATGCCGGCATCCCAGTTCGCCCAGGAGTAGTTGACTGGCCGCCAAAACGGCAATGGCTGTCGTCAACCTCGGCTCCATGAACCCGGGTCCATGGTCATCAATGAGTCTACCCCAAACATCACACAGAGGCGATGGAAAAAACAACGCTGATCGTTGCCATTTTGCGATGCAATCGAGGTGGTACTCTTTGACAATTGCATGGTCGTTTGGCAATATGAACGGTTGACTTACAGCCTGATGGATCGTTGTTTTGGCTTTCGAATGGAGGGACGCGAAATGAAGGGCATTGTGTTGGCCGTTGCTGGATGCTGTCTGACGGCAGTCGGATGCGGCCTTGCCGTTAACTCGGCTGCAGTGACTGGTGATCGAGAAGGTCCGATTTCGCGACCATCGGAACCTGCGGATGCGGTGCGGAAGGCTGTATCGTCGGCATTAGTCGAGGAGCCCACACTTAGTGACGAACTGGCTATGGCGGATGAGCCCAGCGAGTCGGCGCCAGGCGAAAGAGCCTCGTCTTCGCCCAAGGCAGAGGAACCGACCGAGCGTTCGCCCAGCGATTTGCCGCTGGAGGCTGTTGCTCCGGAAACCGTCGCGCCGCCCACGTCAGTTGCAGCAGAAACCTCTAGGAAGAAGTGCCGTCTGCGAGGCTGCCGGAGGATTGCCTCACGGCCACGAACCTTGCGGCATAGGACATTGTGTCATCGAATCCGCCGGCTACGGTGATTCCGGGATTGAGATTGAACCGCATCGTCAGGGTACCCATCTTGGTTCGACGGCCAAGAGGTGCCGCACAAAGAAATCGGCGCGGCGGCGTTTGGCGTAGGGGCGCTCTCCGACTCCGTGGCCGGCGCCGGGAACCACTAGCATCTCGAAGTCCTTGTCCGCTTTGATCAATGCGTCGACCACCTGCATCGTTGACGCTGGATCCACGTTGCGGTCAAGCTCGCCAACGGTCAGCAGCAGCTTGCCCTGTAGCCGATGAGCCTGCGTGACATTCGACTGTTCCGCGTAGTGCGGTCCCACGGGCCAGCCCATCCAGAGTTCGTTCCACCATATCTTGTCCATGCGATTGTCATGGCAACCACAATCCGCTGCGCCGGCTTTGTAGAAGTCACCGTGCACTAGCAGTCCGCGCAGGGCGCTTTGGCCGCCGGCAGAGCCGCCGTAGATGCCGACACGAGTCACGTCCATTTCCGAATACTCGGCTGCGGCGGCCTTGATCCAGGCGATACGATCGGGGAAGCCTGAGTCGCCCAGGTTCTTCCAGCACACATCGTGAAACGCTTTCGAGCGATGTGACGTCCCCATGCCGTCAATCTGGACAACGATAAAGCCAAGTTCCGCCATGGCGTACAAGTCGCTCAAGAGTCCGAAAGACTTCGGCACAAATGCACTGTGCGGCCCCGCATAGATCTTCTCGATAATCGGATACTTGCGAGTAGAGTCAAAGTTGGTTGGTCGCACGATGATGCCGTAGATGTCCGTCTCGACGTCACGGCCCTTCGCGACGAAACGTTGCGGCGGTTGCCAGCCGGTAGCGCGAAGTGCGCTCCAGTCGGCTCGTTCCAACTCGCATACCAAGCTGCCGTCTGTGGTGCGGCGCAATTCAATAACCGTCGGCTGGTCCACACGCGACCAGCGGTCGATAAAGAACCGTCGATCTGGCGAGAATTCCCATTTGTGGTTTCCATCACCTTCAGTCAGTATCGTAAGCCCAGTGCCATCGAAGTTCACACGGCAAAGATGCACGTAATAGGGATCCTGTTCGGGGCGGATCCCACCGGCGCGGAACCAGATTTGTCGCTCTTCATCGTCCACGCGCTCCACGCCGCGTACGACCCATTGGCCGCGAGTAATCTGGTTTTTGACCTCGCCGGCTTTCGCGTCGTACAGGTACAGATGGTTCCAACCGTCGCGTTCGCTCATCCAGATAATCTCGGCCGT
>CAZUAH010000447.1:0-11440 GCA_964617665.1 uncultured Pirellulaceae bacterium | reverse complement strand
GGACATCGGGGCGAAAGCCACGAAAGCGTCGCCGCAAGTAGACTCGCCTCCGGCTCCACGGGTCATCGACATCCTGCGGCGATATACGCCGAGCCTGCTGAGACGCGTGCGTCTGGCGAGCCAGGCAAAGAGCGTCCTTTCACGTGTTTTACTCTGCCGTACGGCGACGCTCACGAAATAACTTCCTCGACCTTCCTCGCGTCGAAGGGCACGAGATGAAAGGCGCGGTCCCGCTCCCCATCCGGCTTGTCCGGATGGCAGCGACAGGTTTTCGGCTAACCGAAACAAGGCATCGACCTCTCTGCGGCCCCCACGTGCTCGTCACGTGGGTGAAGAAGATTCGTCGTCGGTGCGGAAATGCGCGTGCAAGCCTCGCAATCTGATTCACCATCCGGACGAGCCGGATGGGGTCACTCGCGTCAGTGTCAAGTCTGGGTTGGCTGGGAATCTTGAGTTCCATCCGGGCAAGCCGCATGGGGACAGTCCCTTCCCCTTGAAAGGCACCGAGTTCTTACGCCGCTGGACGATGCACATTCTTCCCAAAGGCTATACGCGATCGCGTGCCTACGGAGGCTACCACCCCACGAAACGAGGCGTCTACCTTGCCAGTTGTCGCCAGTTGCTGGGGATCACGGTTGATGAAGCCGTAGACACGAATGATCTTCTCGATTGCCGAGAGCTTTCAGGGCCGACGTCATTGTGAAACTCCCATGCAGTGCACTGGCCAGCAATTTGACGGTGTCGTTGGAAGGAAAGGCTCTGGTTCGACACGCCACGATGCGTCGGTTCTGCCGAGACTTGCATCGGGCTTCATCACGTCAGCCTCCCCGAGGCTTCGATCGGCCAGATGTCCACCACACGCCCCTCTTCGTGAACGTACATCTCGCGATATAGATTGCAGGTGGTGCAAGCGTGGCTTGGGAGCAGTTCCACCGCATCGCCGACCTTCCAGTCCGGTGTGTTGTGTACGATGCCGTGCTCCTCGGAAGAGAAGCTGGGGATTTCCGCTTCGGGAAAACCCTTGATCTGTGGCGGGCCGAAATCGCAACCGGCGCCCTTCATACCCACGTCCAGCACAGCCGCTCCAGGGCGCTTGCTGATCACTCGCGCTACGATGGAAAGAGCCACATCGAACTCCGGTAGCATCTGCGCATATCGCCAATCCAGAGTGGGGTAGCTGCCGGCCTGAATTTCGTCCACGCCGTCAATGGTGCCAGTGATCTGGTAGGTCGAGGAAGAGCCGCCACTAATCACTTTCACTTGGATGCCGTTCTGCTCCAAGAGTCGGCGGGTCTCGAGAGCCATCTCAAACGACTCTCGGACCCTGTTGGTACGTTCAGCCAAATCGTTCACGTAGACCGTGTGGCCTTCGTACGACTGGATTCCGTCGAACCGCAAGCCCGGCAACGGCACAATTGCCCGCGCCAATTCCAGGGCAGGTTCTCCGGGCGGCACGCCGCAACGTCCCATGCCGATGTCCACTTCCACCAGGATCCCCACGGTCACGCCCCCCGCCGAAGCGGCCTGGGAGATGGCCTCGGCCTGGCCAATCTCGTCCACAGCGACCTTCAGGTCGGTCCGCCGGGCAACTTCGACCAACCGGTCCATCTTGTGGCGTCCCACAACCTGGTTGGCGATCAGGATGTCGCCGACGCCGTGTTCGGCCAGAACCTCCGCCTCGCCCAGTTTTGCGCATGTTATCCCCGCAGCGGAACCGGCATCGAGTTGTCGCTGGGCCAGCGTTGCACACTTGTGGTTTTTGAAGTGGGGACGGAGTTGCGATTTGCGGCCGTGGAAGAAATCCGCCATCTTGCGAATATTGCGATCGGACGCCACTCGGTCCAACAGCAATGATGGTGTGTCCAAATCCTCGATCGGCGTACCGATCCACCTTTCCTTTGCGGTTTCACTGTCGGTTGTCGGCATCCTCGTTCCTTTCTGTCACCGGGGTGACCGGGAAACCGGTCAACTTGCCGGCGTTGTTGATCATGCATTCGAGGCTCTAGGGATTCAACATCTGATGTTGAGGCTGAGGGACAGTGTACTACAGCTCGGCCGAACACGCGATCGGGATTCTATGGTGAGCGCCACCTTCCACGCCGAGATTCCGTCTTGAGAGCGGCACGAATACCCTGGCCGTAATGAATGCATGTTCTACGAGGTGCTCTCGATCTCGACCGACAACCATCAGCGTGTCGTGTCCGCGTATACGGGTAATGTGTGCCAGTACCGCAGCGACATTTTGAAGTAGCGGATGGCGGCGTAACTGTAGCTGGTTTTGCCCGGATGTATGGTTTCTACGGTCACCAATAGGCTCTTGTCGTCGGGCACGTAGAGGATGTCGGAGTAGTTGCACGAGGCGTCCCACAGTAGCCGGACATCCCACTGGTCGCGAGCGACCCGGATCGGATCGCGGTTGATGGCGACGACGAAGCGTTGGCGGCCTTTGTGTGGACCAACGCGTGTAGCGGCGGCTGAGTAGACGACGCGGCCGTGTCCGGGTGTGCCGGGTTCGACGATCTTGTCCAGGCCGAAGTTCACCACGGCGGTCGGCAGCGTAGTGTCCTGTTTGACGATCCAGGTCTTGCCGCCGTCGGTGCTCTCGAAGCGGCGGTTGTGGCCCGCGTCACGCGGCCGGGCCATCAGAATCAATCGGCCGCCGTCGACCGTTTCGACCAGCGCGTCCTCGTTCCCCTGAGGGAAGCTGTTGTCCAGGTTGCCGGCGCGCCAAACCTGGCCGTTGTCATCGCTGCGGATCGTGTGGGAGAACCCTTGGCAGACCATAGGCGCCACCAAAACGCCGCTGGAAGTGCGAATCGTCCGATTGACGCCGAAGTATGTCAAGAGACTATTCGGCACGCCAAACTCCTCGGCCAAAGCCTTCTGATAATCGCCTGCATGCTGCCACGTCTCGCCGTTGTCGCGCGATCGAAACTGCATGATGCGGTTGTCGACGCTGCGCACGTGCGAACAGGCCCACAGCAAGAACTCGCCCAGGCCGTCGTTGCCGTCCGGGTTCCAACAGAGACTGCCCCATCCGCTGTTGTCGCCAGCGTGCAGGTAGAGGTACCGTTTGTTCTCCCATGTGATGCCGTGATCGTCGCTGGCCATCACCCCCACGCCCATCGGACAAGCGTCGCCTCCGCCGAATTTGACTTGCCACATCGTGACGAGCCGACCGGTCTTCGGATTTCGTGCCGTGACCTGCTCGCGATGATCGGTCAGTTGCTGCTCCACCGGTTTGACGAACGGGTTTTGGCCAACCTCCGGTGGAAGCGGAATCTCTTCCTTCGAGACCAGCATGTTGTCGGTCGAGAATTCGACGAAAACCTGCGTTTTCTGCGTCATCCGACGCCCGTCGATCACGGTTTCAAACGCGATCTCGTTCCTGCCGTAGCCGTCAGCCACGAAACGAGCGATTTGAGGGGCGCCGGCATCGACCGTCAGTTTCGGTTCGCCCCAGCCCTGCACGATCCGCCAACGCATTTGCGTGCCCTGATCGAGGCCGTCGCCGACGGCCTTCAGGACGACGGTGTCGCCTTGGACGACCATGTCGTCTGGGATTTGGTGTTGATCGTTCACCAGAAAACGCTCACCCACGTCGTAGGTCGTCCCGTCGGACAGCAGAAATGGTTTGCCAGGTTCGATGCGCTTTTCGACACGCACCTCGGCCCGCGCAGTCTGACACCACCACACTATAAGCACCGTTGCGAGTGTCCAACGATGGATGTGGGAAGTCATGGTCCACCTTTCCGTACGTGTACATTGTTCGGAACTCAGCAATCCGCAGTGTTGGATTCTACCCGGTGCACCACTATATTGAGAGCCTCTGACGGTGGAGATTCTGCTCGTTTAACCCTGAGCCGAAGGCGACGGTGGTCACGCATCCGGCCGCCCACAACGACCGTCGCCTTCGGCTCGGGGTTAAACAGGCGACCTACTGGATTTGGACTCATATGATGAACGTTGATCTTGCCATCACGGGTGGATGTATAGTCGATGGGACGGGTGCCCCATCGCGTCCCGGTGACGTCGGCACTCGGGACGATCGCATCTGCTATGCCGGTCCGCCTTGCGAGTTGAATGCACGTCGGAGTATCGACGCGGAGGGGATGGTCGTTTCCCCCGGTTTCATCGACATGCACACCCACTCGGATCTTATGGCGCTGGCCGAGCCGGGTTGTCTGGCGAAAATGATGCAGGGTGTCACAACCGAAGTCATTGGCCAGGACGGTCTTTCCTATGCTCCAGCGACCGACGAATCGCTGGCCTTCTTTCGCGCGAGCCTTCGAGGCTTGAACGGCGATCCCGATGGACTGGCCTGGGATTGGCGAAGCACAGCCGAATACCTCGCCCAATTCGATCGCCAGACGGCGATAAACGTCGCGATGCTCGCCCCACACGGCAACATTCGGGCAGCAGTCATTGGAATGGAGAATCGGACACCGACCCGAAGCGAACTAGATCAGATGCAGCAGGTTTTGGATCAGGCCATGAGCGAAGGAGCCTTCGGCCTGTCCACGGGACTCACCTATTCTCCGTGCGGTTATGCAGACATAGAGGAGCTGGTCGCACTCTGCCAAGTCGTCGCTGCGCATGGCGGGTACTTCGCTCCACACATGAGAAACTACGGCGCGGAAATGGAAGCGGCCGTAGAAGAGGTCATCGAAGTCTGCACCAGAACCGAGGTTCCGCTGCATTTGACGCATTTTCACTCGTCTTTCGACACAGGCCGAGGCAAGGCCGCCCACTACTTGGCCCGCATTCAGCGTGCCCGTCGCGACGGTCTCGAAGTGACGCTGGACGCGTACCCCTACCTGGCCGCTTCTACGTTCATGGCCGGTCTGTTGCCGAGTTGGACCCACGACGGCGGCCTGGAGCGGCTGTTAGCGCGGCTGGCCGATGTCGAAACACGCGAGGCGATTCGGCAGGAGTTCGAGGTGACCGGTTCCGACGGAATGCAAGGCGTGCCGGCACCTTGGGATTCAATCGTAGTTACCGGTCTCGGCAGCGATTGCGGCGAGGACCTGATCGGCCTCAGTCTTCAGGTTATCTCCGATCGACGAGGCGAACCGCCTTTCGATTGCTTTGTCGATCTGCTGGTCGAGAGCGATCTTGCGGCATCATGCCTTTTGTTCATCGGGCATGAAGAGAATCTCCAGACGTTCATGAAGGATCCTTCGTTTATGGCCGGAAGCGATGGCCTGTTGGTCGGCAACCGGCCCCATCCGCGCGCATGGGGCACGTTTTCCAGGTATCTTGCGCGTTACGTGCGCGAGTTGGGTATCCTGACTCTGGAAGACTGCGTACGAAAAATGACTTCGCTACCCTCCGCGAGGCTCGGTCTTGTTGATCGAGGCACTGTCGCAGTGGGCAACGTGGCGGATTTGGTGGTATTCGATCCCGATACCATTCAGGACATCGCCACGTACGATCATCCCAAGCGTCATCCGGAAGGAATCCCATTCGTGATTGTCAACGGCCAACTGGTCAAGGACAATGGCGAACCGACCGGCGCACGGCCGGGTCGAGCGCTGAAATCCGAATCTCGAAGTCCGAAATAGACTCGAATGACGACTGACCAGAAAGCAAGACCGTCGCCGATTCGCGAGTGGATGGATCCGGTGGTGATCCACGCTCGACGTGAAGCATGGGTCATCCTGGGGGCATTCGTCGTGTTTCTGATGTGGTCGGTCTCGTGGTGCTACTTGGCGGGTTATCCGGGGCCAACGGACCGACCGCCTGCTCAAGTATTTGGCATTCCAAGCTGGGTCTTTTGGGGCGTGCTGGTGCCTTGGATTGCGGCGGACGTCTTCGCTCTCTGGTTCTGCTTCTTCTTCATGGCGGACGATCCGTTGAGCGACGCCGAAAGCGATGGAGACGCAGTCGCGGATAAGACGGCCGAATGTGACAGTGGCCAGGAGGGTCGGAATGCCTGAAACGATCGTTCAGGGAGCGACCCAGGCGGGCGATTCCAACGCAGGGCTAGTCACCTTCATTATCTACACGCTTGGCGTGTTCGCACTGGCTATCATCTCAAGCCGCCTCCTGAAACGCAAGAGTTTCTTGAGCGAGTACTTCCTCGGCAGTCGTGGGCTTGGAATGTGGGCATTTGCCCTCACGTTTGCCGCCACCAGTTCCTCCGGCGGCAGTTTCATGGGATTTCCATCCAAGATCTACACCCACGGCTGGATTCTCGCGTTGTGGATCGCCAGCTATATGATGGTACCCGTGTTGACCATGGGGCTCTTGGGAAAACGTCTCAATCAGGTTGCTCGTAAAAGCGGCGCCATCACTATTCCGGACGTGTTGCGCAGTCGCTTCGAGAGCGTCACGCTTGGCGGCGTAGCCACTGGATTGATTGTGTTCTTCATGGCCTTCAATCTGGTAGCCCAATTCAAGGCGGGTGCATTGATGTTGAGCACCCTGCTGGACGGAGTGCCGCTGTTTCAAGTGGGCCGTGACTGGGTCGACAGGTTCATCGAAGGCCGGCCGCTGCTGGAAAGTGTCAACTCCGGCTATCTGTTGTGCCTCGTGTCCTTTGCCATAGCAGTGATCGTGTACACGACGTATGGCGGATTTCGTGCCGTAGTGTGGACCGACGTGTTACAGGGAATCGTGATGGTCATGGGCGTGCTGATCCTGCTGCCTTTGGCGCTGTGGCAGGTTGGCGGACTGAGTCGGGCGACCGACCAAATGAGCCGAATGACGCCGCCGCGGGAGCGACGGGCCGAACTGCGGATCAGGCAAGTACAAGACCGAAACGTAGCGATCCCATTTGGCACGTGGATCGAGCAGCCGGCCGAGCAGGGCAGCGAGCGGCGCGTTTTTCGGACCGCCCGCGACGTCCGTTTTCGGGCGGGCCAGGAACGAGCTGTATTTGTCGAGGACGGCGAGGATCGGACGGATGTCCCCGTCCTGGAAATTACCACGCCGGACGAGGTGGCGCGGATCAAGCCGCCGCCACTTGATCCGCCGGTCACGATAGATGTGATTCGTACAGAGGAATATGCGTACGGTGCCGACACGCCGGGAGTCTACGTCACCGGCCCGGGACCGAGCCCTGTCGATCCGTCAGGTTTTCTGCCGCTGGGTCTCGCGGTCTCCTTTTTCTGCATGTGGACTTTCGCCGGATCCGGCCAGCCGGGCAACATGGTGCGGCTGATGGCATTCAAGGATTCGAAGACGTTGAAGCGAGGAATCGCGACAGTCGTCATCTACTACTCGCTGATCTACTTTCCGTTGGTAGTCATCTTCTGCTGTGCCCGGGTCTTGATACCCGGCATGGAGATCGAGTCGGACCGCATCATGCCGGCCATTGCCGAACACCTGTCCGCCGCCGCTGGCTGGCCATGGCTTGCGGGTCTGTTGGTGGCCGCACCGTTTGCCGCGGTAATGTCGACCGTGGATAGTTTCCTATTGATGATCTCCTCGGCCATTGTTCGGGATATCTATCAGCGGCACATCAATCCCGAAGCCACCGAGCGGACCATTCGCCGACTCACGTACTTCGTTACGCTTCTGGTTGGGATCGCGGCTGTGTTGGGAGCACTGAACCCGCCCGCATACTTGCAGGACATCATTGTCTACACGGGCAGCGGGCTGGCATCCGGCTTCCTGGTTCCCATGGCGTTATCGCTCTATTGGTCGCGTATGAACGCAGCCGGCGCGATTGCTGGCATGTTGGCCGGCTTCGTATCGCACTTGGCGCTCTACAGCGTGGGATTCGTTGTTTACGGGAGGTTTCAAGCGATCCAACTTGCCAGCCTGGACCCATTGATTCCGGGTGTGGTAATCTCGTTGGTGGTTTCCGTCGGAGTGGCGCTTGCTACTGCGCCGCCCCCACAGGGTCTCGTTCGGAAATACTTCGGTCGCAATTCGAGGTGAAGAATATGAGAATTCGTGGAACAGAAAGGGACGTTTAACGGCAAGCCGAAGGCGACTGCGCGGGGCGGGACACAGTCGCCTTCGGCTTGCCGTTAAACGACGGTCTTGTTTTGGGCGGCGGCCATAGAGGTACTACGAACGAATGTGGGAGATGATGCGATGAGCGGAAGGGCAGACAGGCTAAGCCGCAGACGGTTTCTTGACTCGGTCGCGGCGGGTGCTGTCGGCTTGGCGTTTGGAGGCTCGCCGTCCTTCGGTGCGGCGCCGACCGTTTCGTCCATGAGCCATAAACAACGAATCGAAAACGCCTTGGCTCTGAAGGAAACCGATCGTTTGCCGTTTGGGTTCTGGTGGCACTTTCCGAATCGGGACCGGTCGCCAAGGCGTCTGGCCGAATTGGCGTTGGAGCTACAGCGAAAGCTGGATCTGGACTTCATCAAATTCTCGCCGTACGGGTTGTACTCGGTTGTGGACTGGGGCGTTACGCTTGATGTCCGAGGCGGCAGACAGACGCCTGTCCAGGCTGGATTCCCCCTCAAGAAGCCCAAGGATTGGAGGAACATTCGGAGTTTTCGTGGCACCGAAGGCGAATATCTTGTCGTCCTGGAGGCGCAAAGGATCGCTCTGTGCGAGATGAAGGACCGGGTTCCTCTGGTGCAAACGGTGTTCAGTCCTCTGACCTCCTGCCTGAAGATGGTCGGCCGAGACGCTTTGCTCGATCACATCCGCAACGCACCGGACGATCTCCACGCAGGCCTGGAAATCGTGGCCGAGACGACTCGGCGATTCGCCATGGAAGTGGTCACCCGGGGTGCTGCAGGTTTGTTCTTTGCCAGCCAGACCACGAACGAAGGCTACCTCACGCCGGACGAGTACGCCAAGTTTGCCAAGCCCTACGATCAGATCGTGTTGGATGGTGTCCAAGGTCGGTCGTGGTTCAACATCTTCCACCTGCACGGCGATAAGGTCATGTTTGATCAGGTGCTGGACTATCCCGTCCAGGCGTTCAATTACCACGATCGAGAAGCAGGTCCGTCCCTTGCCGAGATGAGAACCAAAACGAAGAAATGCCTCATAGGCGGAATCGGACAGAACACGACATTGGTACACGGCACACCAAAGGACGTGGACGCCCAGGTGAAAGACGCCTGGAAGCAGATCGACCGACGAGGCTTGATTCTGGGGCCCGGGTGCGTTGCGAATCTGAACGCGCCGGACCAAAATGTTCTGCAACTCCGTAAGAGCGTCGAGGAAACGGCGCGATTGTAGGTCTCTCGCATAGCAACAATACGAGCTTGCCCGAACTGAAGTGTAATAGACACCACTGGCCCGTGGGCCATGAAAGGAACTGCACATGAGAATCTCCGTCAAGTCCTTCTTTGTTGCTTTCTCACTTGTTGCGTCTTTGATGGTAGGTGAAACAGGAGTCGCGGCCGATCAAGACTACGACGTTGTCGTATACGGTGGAACTTCAGGCGGTGTGGCTGCGGCAGTGCAGGCGGCTCGGATGGGTAAGCAGGTGATTGTCGTGTGCCCCGACAAACATCTTGGCGGGCTTTCCAGCGGCGGATTGGGCTGGACCGACACCGGCAACAAAGGCGTCATTGGCGGTATCGCGCGCGAGTTCTATCACCGCGTCTGGCTGCACTACCAGAAGCCCGACGCATGGAAATGGCAGAAGCAGAGTGAATACGGCAACCGCGGTCAGGGCACGGCCGCCATCGACGGCGATCATCGTACGATGTGGATTTTCGAGCCGCACGTGGCGGAACAAGTGTTCGAGGATCTCGTCCGCGATCACAAGATCACCGTACAGCGCAATGAATGGCTTGATCGCGAGGATGGCGTCGAGAAGGATGGCACGCGCATCGTTGGTATCACGACGCTCGGTGGCAAGAAGTATCGCGCGAAAGCGTTCATCGACGCGACCTATGAAGGCGATCTAATGGCCGCCGCCGGAGTGAGCTACCACGTGGGACGCGAATCGAACGAAGTCTACGGCGAGCAATGGAACGGCGTGCAAAAGGATGCTCGGCACCACGGACACAACTTCATGAAACCGGTTGACCCGTATGTCACGCCCGGCGATCCATCCAGCGGACTACTGCCGCGGATCAGCCCCGATCCGCCGGGCGAGAACGGAGAAGGCGACCATCGCATCCAGGCGTACTGTTTTCGCATGTGCCTGACTCGTGATCCGGAGAATCGCGTGCCCTTCCCGAAGCCAGACGGCTACGACGCCAGTCAATACGAACTGGCGCTGCGTGTGCTTGCGACAGGATGGCGCGAGGTCTTTCGTAAATTCGACCCGATTCCGAACGACAAGACCGATACCAACAACCACGGCCCATTCAGCACGGACAACATCGGGATGAACTACGAGTATCCGGAAGCGTCCTACGAACGGCGCAAGGAAATTATCCGAGAACACCAAACCTATCAAAAAGGACTGATGCACTTCCTGGCCAATGATCCGCGCGTGCCCGAGGACGTTCAGTCTGAGATGAGCCAGTGGGGCCTCGCCAAAGACGAATTCACGGACAACGGCAACTGGCCGCATCAGATCTACGTGCGCGAGGCGCGTCGCATGATCGGCCGTTACGTGGTGACCGAGCAGGATTGTATGGCAACTCGCGACACGCCTGACTCAGTCGGCATGGGCTCCTACACGTTGGACTCGCACCACGTCCAGCGATACGTGACCGACGAAGGAACCGTTCAGAACGAAGGCGACATCGGCGTGCGCCCCCGCGGCCCGTACAAGATTGCGTACGGGGCGTTGATCCCCAAGAAAACGGAATGTACGAACTTGTTGGTTCCGGTCGCCGTATCCTCGTCGCACATCGCATTCGGCTCGATCCGCATGGAGCCTGTCTTTATGATCTTGGGGCAGTCGGCGGCCACCGCGGCGTCGATGGCAATCGACGACGAGATGGCCGTGCAGGACATCGAATATGCTGAACTACGCGAGCGTCTTTTGGCAGACGGACAAGTGCTGGAGTACAGCGGCCCGATCCGAGCTGGGCGAATCCTCGTCGATCCGAAGAAACTGAAGGGCATAGTAATCGACGATGTGAAGGCCAAGCAGACGGGCCATTGGCTCACGAGCAGTTCGGTCCCGGGCTACGTGGGCGGCTGGTACCTGCACGACAACAACGCCCAAAAGGGCAGTTGCAGCGTGCGCTACGAAGCGACGGTCCCAGAGGCTGGTCAATACGAAGTGCGTGTCGCGTATGCAGCCAATCCGAACCGAGCAACCAACGCCCCGGTGACTATCCAATCGGCCGACGGCGAAGTCACGAAGACGATCGACCAGAAACAGACTCCGCCTATCGACGACACGTGGATTTCGTTGGGAAACTACCGTTTTGGTGCAGACGACGTGGCTGCAATCACGATTTCAAACCAGGGAACCGAAGGTCACGTAATCGCCGACGCCGTGCAGTTGCTGCTTGTCGAATGATAAGGTGGCTAGTTGGTTGAGTATGTCCGGGAATTCGACATGCTAGGGCCCAACCGTATTCGGGAGGGCGAGGCTCCTGCCGAGCCGCGC
>CAZUAH010000446.1:0-11525 GCA_964617665.1 uncultured Pirellulaceae bacterium | reverse complement strand
GACCGCCACCCTCGGCGGCCAGAAATCGCTCCGAGTTGGACACGATGCCCCAGGCCACAAGTGCAGCGAGGATCAAGAAACCAACAAGAAAGGCTGCGCGTCTACCGGTCCGCCTCATGTCACCGGCCGGCAGATCCGGCTCGTCACGTACGCACACAGACATCTCGGATCGGAGCTTGCTGTCGTACGCTGCCTTGGTCTCGGGCCGCAGAAGGCATAGCTTAGCCGCGGAGATGTGGTTCAGTAGCCCCTGGGAATCCTCTGCGTGCTCGCCGTTTTGGAATGTGCGAACGTAAGTCATTTGCCGGCTGGCGGCATGAGAGATCACATTTGGGTTCTCTTCAAATGCGTCCAGCGCCAGCAAGCGATAGTGGTTTGGCGGCTGATCCTTCCGCGGGATCCCAAGCCACTCGTAATATGGATCGAAATCATCCGGCATATCCCGGTCCTCTTCCCTGGGCGAATACCCGTCATTGCATTGACGGCTTAACGTTTCTCGGATTGTAGCCGCCAGGAGACTGTTCTGGCGAGGGTCTCACACTTCGAGAGCCGCATGAATACGGAGGATTTAGGGGTCGAATCCCAAGATGAGGCCCCCATCGACGAAGATTCCTGTTGACGAACCCCACGTACGTGCTTAGCTTGGGCCGTGCCGCCCCCGTTTTGTGGCACGTCAACAACGAGGAATTGAATATGCCGATCGAATTGACCTGTACGGGTTGTGCCCAGACGCTTCGCGTCGGAGACGATCATGCGGGCAAGAAAGCTCGCTGTCCCAAGTGTGGGACGATCTCGACGGTTCCGTCGCCGGGCGAGCCCGTCGCACCGGCACCGACAGCCTCAAGTCCATTCGATGTCGGAGAGGCGCCAAAAGAATCAGCGAATCCTTTTGGCGACGTGCCAGAACCGTCTCCGAACCTTTACCAATCGCCTGGTACCCCGATGGGTGTGAGGACACCGCGCTACAGCAAGCCGCATCGCGGTGGATTGATACTGACGTTTGGCGTCTTGGGTTTCGTTTGCTGCGGAATCTTTGGAATCCCCGCTTGGATCATGGGATCGGCGGACTTGAAAGAGATACAGGCCGGACGCATGGATCCAGCCGGTCAAGGCTTGACACAAGCAGGCATGATCCTGGGCATCATCACCACGATCATCGCGATCTTGCAGGGCCTCTTTATTGCCTTCGCCATCGCTGCGGGCGGCATGTAAGCGGCTGTGATGAGCTAACGTAGCGCGATCATCCTTCCGCGCTTGGTCTGTTCGATGCAGACCTTGCCCTCCCGCGCCAGCCAACCGATCGCCTGCATAACCGTGTCGCGAGGAGCCTCGACACGTTCGACCAACTTGGCTACGGAAATAGGCCCCGCGTCTTCGAGAGCGTGCCAGACGAATCCGGCAGTCTCCCCGATCTGTTCGACGTGCGAGGCAGAGGTGGCTTTACCCATCGACCCAACTCCTTTCGCAAGGGGTGCGTGCTCGCGGCAGTCACCGCGATCGTCCGATGGGGCGACTGCCCTGACACGAGCAGTATACCGAATCCAGGACGATTGGCTCAACCTGAAGATGCGTTTTTGGCTTCTTGGCCTCGACTCAGACGGGGAAACGCTCAATGACACCGGTTGACCTTGGGTCGCAGTTGAAGCGAAGAACTCTCCATCTCACGCTTCGAAAACCGTGTTATGCGTACGGTTGCAGAGCACGAACGTCGTGCATTTAGATAGATCCTTCAATTGCGCCGCTCCCACATACGCGCACGCGCTGCGGATTCCCCCAGTGATTTCGCGGATTGTCTCTTTGACCGAGCCTCTATGGGGCACGACAGTCTCTTTGCCCTCGCAAGCGCGGTAGTCCCTGACGCCGCCGGCATACTTCTCCATCGCAATCTTGCTGGACATGCCATAGAACTGCATGCCCGTTCTCCGACCGTCCTCTTCCACCCATTGGCCGCCGCATTCGTCGTGGCCGGCCAGCATGCCGCCCAGCATGACGAAATCCGCCCCGGCAGCGAAGGCTTTGACAACATCGCCGGGCGCTCGGCACCCGCCATCCGCGCAGACGTGCCCTTGCAGTCCGTGCGCAGCGTCCGCACATTCGATGATGGCCGAGAGTTGCGGGTAGCCAACGCCGGTCATCACTCGCGTAAGACACACGCTACCGGGGCCAATGCCAATCTTCACGATATCGGCAGCCCCGGAGATCAGAAGCTCCTGGACCATTTCCGGCGTCGCCACGTTGCCGGCCATGATGGTCACGGCACCAAGCTTGTCGCGTATCCGTTTGACCCAATCGACGAACGCCTTGGTGTATCCATTGGCCGTGTCCACGCAGACGTATTCGATGGTAGTCCTCTGGGCGACGCGGTGTAGTCGCTCCAGATCCTCATCCTTTATCCCCAGAGTCAAGAACGCGAAAGTTCGTCGCTCGTCCTGTTCGAGAAACGCAACAAGCTCCGATTCGGAATAGTACTTGTGCAGGCAAGTCATGATCTGCGGACCGATCGCGTCCGCCATCGCCAGTGTGCCGACCGTGTCCATGTTAGAAGCGATGATGGGAATCCCGCCCCAGGTTGCCCGGCTGTTAAGGAAAGTGAACTGCCGTTCCAGATCGACCGCCGAACGGCTAGGGGCTTCCGATCGCTTTGGACGTATGAGTACGTCGTCAAAGTCGAGTTTCAGATCATTGTCGATTCTCATTGGCGAAGCGCTTTGCCGAAAGGTCACGCACCATCCGCCAGATGGTCGACGGGATGCTTGCCCTGCCCATCTCTGACGAAGTTCAGCACACCAACACTAGATTATCGTTGGCGTGCATTGCCGAGGCAAGACTTTGCAGCGTTCCTACATGCCTTGGTCGGAGTATCGGTACCGATCAACCGGTTTAAATCCGCGTACCTGGCCTTTCGGCGTCATGCCGGCAGACTTGATGGGCGTGTCCAGATCGCGAGTGACAACGTTCCCCGCCTCGTCTCGCGCCTCCAGACGCAAGTAGAATCTATCGGGTACGCGGGAATCCACACGCCAATGGTGTTGGCCTGTATTTGGCAGCCCCGAAGCAATTGGCGTCCAAGGGCCGTTGCGTTTTTCGCTGATCTGCAATGTGATCGGCTTGGTACCAAGGTGATCGTCCGTTACCGTCCATTGTACGTCCAAGTGGCCCGCAAAAGCCCCTGATCCATACGCGGCTGATGTGATGTCCGCCTTCGGCTTTGTCGTGTCAATGCCAACCCAAAGATCTGCCGAATCTCCCGCTCGCGGCGTCTGGCTGGCAAGGCCGTTTCGGCCGACGATCACAATACGAAAGCCGTAAATGCCTTGCTGGTCTACCGAGACCGAGAACGGGCTCTCTCGGTCTTCATCCAGGCCCCACAGATCCCAACCGTGGCCAGCGTCTCGCGTGACCCATAACTCGACCTTCTCCACGCCAAGCGGACCGACGTCGTCGATCGAGTAGTCCAGATTGAATCGTTTGGATCTGGTCATGTGAGCCTGTTCGCCCTGTGGGAGTTCGGCTCGACCGCCGGCATCCTCGTCGCCCGCTTCACTGCCGAAATCGAATCCACCTACTGATCTCTCCGACGAAGTATCTCGACCGCCGGCATCCTCGTCGTCCGCTTCACTGCCGAAATCGAATCCACCTGCTGATCTCTCGGACGAAGTGCCCCGACCAGCCGGAACGCGTCGAGTTACCTTGGGGCCGACGGAGCTCTTGTGCGGTGGATAGTCATTCTGCCACTTCGCGGTGGCATCCTTTTTGTCGTCAGTCGGCCAGGCAACGCCTTCAGTCTGGGGACGCGGCGTGGGAGACCCGTAGTCCCCGTATTCGTTGTCCTGCTCCTCCAGCGTGTCGCGTTGTTTATCGAAGAACGTCGTCTCATTCTCATCGACCGGCGTCTGGTACTCTTGCGGAGCGTCCGATTCTAGCCCGTACTTCGCGAACGGATCACTTGGGACGGTAGAGGCAGTCATCGTATTCTGGGGCCGAAACTGTCCTCGAGCCGCGAGTGCCAACGGGATGATCAGACGACGACTCTTCTCGCCGGCGTTCTCCGCTTTGTCGCGCACCGTGGCTCGAATACTCACGATTCTGTCTTCCTTGCCCGGCCGCCAACTAGTCTCACCGTGGAGTGCGGTACGATTGCCTCCGTTGTTGGCCGTTTGAACGGGTACAGGACGCCAAGCAGCGGTAAGCCCTGCCTGGTACTCCACCTTGAGAGTATCGGATGCCAAGTACGGATCGGTGGCGTCACAGACGATTTTGATCTCTCCACTCGCATCGACCGTGGCCTGCAACTCCACGCGCGGATCCGTCGTATCCACAACTACACTCAACTCCGGCTTGAACGTACCGCCTGCAGGTGCGTGCATTCCACGACCGGTCGTGCGCGATGCGAACCAGTAGTCCCCGTCGCCGGTTGCGCGGAACACGAAACGATCTTGCGCGGCTGGCTGGCGACCGAACAGCCCCCAGGTCCTCCCATGGTCCGTGGACACGTACAGCAGGACGTCCAGCGAATTTCCCTCGCTCAAGTCAACGGTGAACGGAATCGCGAATGTCGTCTGGCACGAGTAGATCGACCGCGGCGGGACTTGTGCGGTCGTGGCTGTTTCGCCAGACCGTTGATTCGGAATCTCGCCGTCGCCAATATTTTGCCGCGTCGTATTCGGTTCGCTACCGTGCGCTGCGCACGCGGAACTGATTGACAACAAGACGGCCAGGTAAACCACACTTGTCCTCATTGGACTCCCTCCTAATACTCAAAGGCCCGTCAGGCGGATTGTTCGTTCGCCAAATGGGGTCCGGAAACCTGGGGCTTGCACGCTGAAGCGGAACGCAACGAATAAGCAGGCCGATTCAGTGTGCTCTACCACTTGGCGTGGGCAACCGAGCAATCCGGGTCTGCGCTTGGCAGTCGTCGTGAGGGGGGTGGCCGTCCTGAAGTTGTTGTGATTTGGGTTGGTAGTTTCACGACAACTCGAAGACAGTCCCCTTTCATTGAGACGACGTTCGCGCATGAGCCAGCGTATTTCTTGTATCGGCTTTAGCGGCCATGCCGCTTGAATGAGAGATGAAACAGGCCCTGCTTGCCGTGTTCCGAGGTGTCTTTCGCGAAACAGGTACCTTATTCCACTGTCACCCCGCCATTCTGAAATCGACGCTTTTCGTACCAGGCACATCCCGCGTCCGACTGCCCGGAGAATTCTGGTAAGTGCAATCTACCATTTGACTTTGGACGAGGGCGACCTAGGTTTCAGTTGGGTAACTGTCTAGCGATAGCAGGAGACAGATCTGCACGTCGGCTCCCGACCGGCGCCAGGAGCTGCCCACCGCGATCGCCAACGATCCTCTCCAGGCCGATTGGCAGTTCCCGCGAAGACGCCCCGGAGAAATCAAAGTGCGAGCGAAAGCGAAATTACGCCGAGGCTTCACGCTGGTCGAGGCGCTCGTCTCGTTGACCATCATCGCCATGTCCGCCTCCGCGCTGCTGTTGGCCGTACAGACCACCGTCCAGGCTCGAACCGACGCCATGCAGCAGACGATCGCCATGGGGCTAGCCCGGCAGTTGATTGATGAAGTACTTGGCCAACCGTACCACGCGCCAGGTAGCGTTGCGACAGCCTATCCATTGGGCCCGACTGCCTATGAAAAGGCAGGCAAGGGGCGTGAGCGATTCAATGAGACTGGCGACTACAACGGCTACGCGGCCCAACCTCCCGTGGATATGTTGGGGGCTCCGATCGGTACAGGCGATGGCGGCGGCGGGTTGAGACAGGCGGATGTGCGTGTAGCGTCGTCGTTCTTTGACAACTTCCGTCAGGAAATCGAAGTCTACTATGTGAGCGACGCCGACGCTTCCGTCCGGCTCGCGCCGGGCCGAACAAGCGGACATCGGGCCGTGGAAGTACGTATCCTGCGAATCAACTCTGACAAGTCGACCACCGAACTGGCTCGGCTTCGACAGGTATTTGCCCATGTGCCGTCGCCGACATAAAGCGGCTCTGCCGCCTCGAACCGCGCTGCCCGGCCGACCAGCCCCGCAGCGGACCAGGTCTTCCAGCTACACGTGCGTATCGACCTCGCTTCGCGACCGTAAGCGTAGTCGGGCAAACAGACGGCGCAGCGGCTTGACGCTGCTCGAGTTGATGCTTGCATCGCTCGTGATGGTGTTGTTTGCCGCAGCGATCAGTGCGTTGGCAATGGCTGTCCAGCAGAACACCCAACACAACGATGGTGTGGGGACGGTAACCCAACATGCGCGAGTGTCTATCCAACGAATCGAACGCGCGGTTAGCGGCGCCACTGCCAACGAGCATTTTCCCGGGTGCATCGCTTTCGGCGACAGCATCAACGGATCTACGACTCCAGACACACTGGTCGTCTGGCGAGGAGATGTTCCCATCTCAGATCCAGACGGAAGGCCGCTGTTCAGCGAGTTGGTCGTCTACTGCCCTGACCTGTACCAGCCAAACAGGCTCGTGGAGATCACAGCGCCCAGTTACCGTTCCACCACTCCACCGATCAGCGATGCGTCCGGCTGGCGCATACACCTGTACGCGCTGAAAGTCAGCAATTGGGCGAACAAGACCGAATTGACTGACCAGTTGCACACTGTCGCAGTCGGTTATCGGGGAGAAAGCCGCGGAATGGTACGGTTCGACGTGACGATGCGACCAACGGAAAAGGAATTGACGGCCTACAAGAGCGGAAGCCTGGCTTGGGAAGACATCAAATGGGTTCAAGGGATGCATGGTGGGCAGACCGGCCTGAGACAAACATGGTGTCGAAGCGAATTGCAGCTCACGATCAAGAATGGCGAGGCGTCCGCCGACCTTGAGATTCCCTTCGTGGGCTCTGCCTGCAAGTACTTTGCGTTAGAACGATGAGAAGAAAAAGATCGATGCATTATCACGTCTTGGCAATGTTGCGCCGGAGAACTGCGAAACATCGTGGAATGGCGGTGGTGGTTGTGATTGGGCTGTTGTCCATCACATTGGCCCTGTCGTACTCGATGCTGCGGACGCAAGTAACTTGCGTTCAGATTCAAAGCAACTCTTTGCGGCGTTCCGATGCACAGTTGGCAGCCATGGCTGGGATTCAAGCCGCGTTGCGATCCATGAGTCAGCCGGATTGGGCGGGCGTTGGCGTACCGGTCGTGGGAAGCGTGAGCAAAACCGATTCGTATACCGTCACCGTCGAAACGGGCGACGCGTCGCTCGATCCGTCACACCCGGACTATGACGAGTACCCTTACCGTGTAACGTTGATTTCCACGGGCACGGCTCGGGATCCCGCCAATCCAAACCAACAATCCATCCACCGTTTGCGCGTCGTTGTGCAATTGGTGCGAAGGAAACTCGCGGATTCACCTTCTGGTTGGTCACAAGTGTTGCCCTACACCGTTTATCAGTGGTCTAGCCGCCATGTCGACTACGAACTCCCGGCACGGATCCAGGGACCGTGTTACCTTCAAGGACGTCTTTGGCTGTGCCATCACTACCCAAACGGCGATGCCGAGGGCCAATACCTTGGCGACTTGGAGAGGATGCGGGCGGCGGGGTTCCCAGATCACCGTCCCTTCGACGGACCGCTATACATGCCGTTCTCCAGAAATCCAAACCGATCATCGTTGGTCAACGATCTCAATCTGTCGGTCAACAATATTCCCGCGCGCAACAAGCAACCGTTCTCGCACCCCGGCAATATCCAGGTTTACCGACTGTATCCCGGAGGGCAGGAGTATCAGACGGAATCGCTGTCGTCTGTGGTGAAAAACGCGGCGTTGGAGAATGATGTTCTGACGAATCCGTTGGGTGTGTACACACGGGGCGGTAGCCTACAGGTCCGAGACAATGTCTCCGTCCAAGGTTTCCTGCTGACTTGGGGCGGACACTCGGGCACGGACATTTATGTGGACGGAAAGAACATCAAGTTCCAGGCGGTGCAGTTGCCCCCGTTGGCCGGCGACAGCAACACCTACCAGTTGCCTGCCGTCGCCGCCGGTGACGACATCTACGTCTTTGACAAGGCCAATGCGTCGATCAAGGGAGCAGTATACGCAGGCGATGACTACGACATCCTTAGCGATCACAAAGACGTGCAAATCCACGTGCGGGGAAAGCTAGTGTGTGGCGAACTGGAATTCCATCGAAAGCGGAAATGGGACCGTTTTGATTGGGACGACGCACTGGAGGACTTTGAGGATCAACACAGCATTCCATACTTTCCACAGTGGCTCGAGAAGCATAAAGGGCTTGCCTCAAATCCGCTCGTTACCGTACAACCGGATTCCGACGGTGTGGTCCATCACTGGCCCGATTGGAACCAGCCGATTTTCGTGCCGCATCCAGACGACGGAGGACTGCGGTGGGAAGTGGTCGAGTGGACGGACGGAACGTGAATTGACAAGGAATGGACGAAATGAACAACACAAAACTCACAAGGCTCTTTGGCGCATCGATCATCGTCGCAGCGGTAGCGATCGGCTGCTTCTTTCTTTCCGGCGGCGGCGACGCTTCCGCACAACCAACTCGCCAGCCCTTCAGCAATGCCGTTCAGCAGCGGGCCGAAATGATCCGCGAACAGAAAGAGACCAACGCGTTACTGAAAGAGCAAAATGCATTGCTGCGACAAATCGTTGGGAAGAAGGGCAATGACTAGAATAGCACGGTCTCGGCGATCTGCATCCCACCGCCGCCACGAGCCTTCGGCCGGCTTCTCGCTCGTCGAACTGCTGGTGGTGATAGCAGTCGTTGCGATTCTGGCGGCTGCCGTCGTCTCACAAATGCAGCCGAATATCGGCGAAGGGCTACGCGCGACCGCACGGGTCGTCGCAGCCGACATGGATCGTGCACGCGAATTGGCCGTGGCGAATTCTAGCAGCTATCGAATTACATTCGACGTCGCCGCTAATAGCTATCAGCTAACACACACGGGAGCCGACTCCAGACTGGACATGCTACCCTCGTCGCCCTTCGGCGATCCTAAGGATTCCCCAGAGCAGTGTACGCAACGGTTGGGCAACCTGCCCCACGTCGGTCCGCAAGTGGCCTTGCATGCCGTTGCACGTTCGAACGGCGCGTCCCAATCCGTACAATACGTGGAATTTGGTCCGTTGGGAGAAACGATACAATCGGAACCAACGGTCATCTGGGTCGCAAGCGGCTTCAAAGACGCTCGCCGCTACATCTCTGTCACCATAAATCCAGTCACCGGCGTCTCTTCTATCGGCGATCTTCAGGCCACATCGCCCTGAATCGCAAGCTATCTTTCAAATGATCGGTGTATTCGCCGTCCGCACCCGTGGAAGCGGCGCGAGTCATTATTGCTCCTTGCTCCGATCTACCTTGGCCTGGCGGGACCAAGATCCTGCAACTTTTGGTTCTGCTTCCCGTGTTCCGTCGGGCCAGGTTTTTGTGACGAAAACAGCCGAGGCTTTTCCGAAATGGTTCGTTGGCCCGCCAGACGCCGCTTCAGCCCAATCGGGATCGATATCGGATCGCGGTCCGTCAAGCTCGTGCAGTTCAGTGCCGATTTCTCGCGTTTGGTTGAGGCCGCTCGCTGGGACTTCCCTACAGCGTTCGAGGAGGGAGCCGAAGAAGATCGTTCTGAACAGTTCGCAGAAGCCCTTCTGCGCGCCCGCGAGCGGCGTCGTTTCCGTGGACGCGATGCAGTGGTTTGTCTGAATAGCAGCCACCTTTCCTTGCACAACTTGCGTGTACCTCAACGAACGGACGACGAACTCGACGCAGTCGTGCAAGAGGAAAGCAGCCAGCGACTACCCTTTCCCGCCGAGGAAGCGGAAATTCGGTTTCTGGACGCCGGCGAAGTTCGCCAAAGCGATAGCGCCGTCCGCGAGTTGATCGTTACGGCCTGCCATCGCCCCGTACTTCGCGGGCTACTTGATCTTGTGGGCAGCTCCGGGTTCCGTCCGGTCGCCGTGGACATCGAGCCGGCAGCGATCGTTCGCAGCTACTCACTACAATTCCGCCGGGACGAAGATCGTGATCGCCGCGTAATGTTCGTGCACGTGGGCTATTCGAATTCTGTCGTGATCATCGCCAACGGTGATCAAATCCTCTTCGTGAAGTACGTCCAAAACGCCGGCAAACAGATGGACGAAGCCGTCGCGTCCCGACTGAGAATGGCCGCTGGCGAGGCGTCAGCGCTGCGTCGGCACAACGGCGACCGCCGCAAGGAGCTTCAAGATCCCGAGGTTTCGCGCGGTATTGCACGTGCAATTCGACCGGTCATCGAAAGACTAGCCAACGAGATTTCGTTGTGCTCTAGATACCACAGCGTCACGTTCCGAGGCCAACCGATCTGCCGCATGGTACTGGGCGGCGGCGAGGCGACCAGCGGGCTGTCCGAGGCCCTGCAAGGGCGGATCAACCTTCCGTGCCTGATGAGCGAGCCGCTGCGATCTTATGCCGTAGACAATCAGGTTCATCCGTTGTCGCAATGGGACGTCGCCGCAGGGTTGGCCGCGCGTCAGATAGGTCGGTCCAATGACTAATCTCGATTTCTTGCCGAACGATTATCGCCGCAGAGCGGCCAATCGAAGTACGCATGCTTGGCTGTTCATCTTGCTCTTGGTCTTCGGCGCGTTTGTCGGAGTTGTCTCATCATATCAGTTGCTGACGCTCCGGACGCTGCGGCAACAGAGCGCGGAAGTAGAACTGCCCTATTCCCAGGCTGAATTGGCGAAGAAGCGTTTTGCCGAGCTCGAGTCGCAACTGGCCGACACCAACGTCCATGCCGACTTGCACACATTTCTGCGTCATCCCTGGCCACGCACGCAGGTGCTCGCTGCATTGGTCAAGCATCTGCCGCCAGAGGTCGATCTGACGGAGGTGACAATTCGTCGTGAACAACTTGAAGTCGAAAAAGACCTCATAAATCCACAGCAAATCGTTGCTGCACAGCAAGACAAAGAGGCCTCGAAGAAGCTGGACGTACAGCAATCGCTCAAACTCCTTCGAGAGGAAACCGAGGCCACCCGTACAGTAGTCCGGGTTCGAGGCGTCACGACAGACAACTCGGCGCTGCACCACTGCATCCGAGCTATCGGCCAATCGCGGCTGTTTACAAAGGCCAATCTCGAATCACTGGACTCGACCGACGATGACGCCACGACAGGAACAGCGTCGTTCGAGATGTGCGTCGAGTTGCTGCCCGGCTACGGCCGGACGGGTGGCCCGACCGAGGGCCCCTCGGAGAACATAGAGAGCTGACGATGACAAACGAAAAGGTATTTCGCGGTTCACTGTTTCTGCTGTTCGCGATCGCCGCGGGGAGCATGGTCTTTTTCGTATTTCTTCCGCGTCAACAAGCGATTGCGGATCTGCGGCGGCAGATCGAGGATCGCAAGCAGTACATCCTGGAATCGCAAAGCGTAGAAGCTTCGATCGTGATAATGGAGAAAGACTTGGCGGACGCAAGCAGCTACATCGAACGGCGCGCAAAGCAGGCCCCGGCCGAAGGAGACCTGGACACCGTCTTTGGCTCCATCGCCGACGAGGCTAAGA
>CAZUAH010000445.1:0-11525 GCA_964617665.1 uncultured Pirellulaceae bacterium | reverse complement strand
CTTCAACTCCCCGGCCAGCGCAACACCCTCCACGCTGCTACAGCACTTTTCCCCTGTGGCCGCGCCTCACCTGACCACTTGCGGGGCGATCGACCTTCTGGGTTGCGACTATCTGCCGTTACCCGCAGTGCCCATCACAGGTCCCGTCTGCAAACCGGACTCGTAGTCTGACAACTGTTCGTACGTCTGCACGGGGCGAAGCAATGCGTGACGGCTGATAAACCCTCCCGACCAACGCAGTTCAATTTCCACACGGTCAGTGTTGCCTTCTACGGTTACAGTGACTTGCTCCAGCAACAGCCGTGCTATCGTTTGACGATCTTCGGGCGTTGTCGAATCGGCCTCCCACAACGCAGGGAGATCTTGAGCTAACGCTTCGATCTGCTCGCGCTCGCGCGGTAAGAGTTGCTTCGGGCAATTCCGCGTGAAGCGATCGTACTCCGCCTGGAGCTGCTCGTCGGCGCGAAGTGCTTCGTCCCAACGACGCTCCAGTTCGCGAGCCACCAGGCGATGGTCGGGATCCACCGCCGCGTAGGAGCGACGCGTTTGTTCGACTTCATAGCGAGAACGCGCCAGCCGTTGTTGCCAGTGCTGGTCGAGTTTTTTCCGCTCGCGCTCGATGTCTTCAGTCGCGGCTAGGCTCAATGCCAACGAGGCTGGTGAGACGGCTTGCAACAACCGCTCGACGACGAACGACTCAAGCACCTCGCCCGACGAGCTTTGACACTTCGCGTCGCCAAAGACATGATCACGCAGATCCGCAGCATGGGAAAGCCATCATGTCGATGCACTCTGTAGGCCGGGTGCTTATCTTCCCTCCACTTCGGCGGCAAAACCGTGCAGCCATTCCTCCAGCGCCGTGTAGCCGCTCGGCTGGATTTCGTCAGGATTGTCCGGCAGCGTCAACGATCGGTGATTCTCAGCCAAATCCGGCCAACCGCCCACGTCATCCTGGCTGGCGATGATATGTGCGACGCTGTTGTTGACGTTGGAAATGAGCCGCGCATCGACGGGATCGCGGTCCGCAGGCCGGGCGCCGACGTTTGCCAGCACATAATCTCTCACTTCCACGGCTGGCATCGGTTCGTAGCCGGCGGGCCAAACAGCATCGTCCTGGGTGAGAGCCCGTTTGTACTTGGGCAGCGGGGCGTACGTCGGCCAAGGAAACTGCTGACCCACATGAACGCTGTTCCAGGGATCTGTAATCGTGACGCCATCAACGATATTGTCTTCGCTCAGATAGATTCGCGATTCCGGGCTTTCGCGCGAGCGCAGTTGAATCGGCCGGGTTCTTCGCGTCCTGTCTGTCCGCTCTACAAAATTCGCGACAAAGGACGCTTTCACGGGGCCCTTCTTTCTGCCGCTCGTGTCGTCCGTCATGAAAGATCCTGTCGGGCCCGTGTCGTAGAGGAAATTGTTGGCGACTGCAGCGTATCCGGAGCTTATCGTCGGATTCCGGTCCGCGCTGTGAGATATCATGTTCTTCACGATCGCAGTAAGAATGGCGCCGCTGGCGCCTTTGCAGTAGGAAAGCGTATACAGGCCTTTCGAGTGCGGCCCCTTCGGATGCAGCGGATGATGAAGCGACTCGCTTATCAGATTGTTGGTGAAGGTCGCGCGGTCGGCGCCCGACATCACATTCATATCCCCGCCCCAGGTGAACGAATTGTGATCAATGACGATGTTGTAAGGAGACGTGATCATGTCTCCGTCATACGCGCTGGAAATAGTAAGCGGGTCGGAAATGGCCGACTTGCTGACGCCGTATTGCAGAACGCCGTTGTCGGGGTTCTCTCCCACATTGACATACAGCACGCGATCCTCCCAATCCCAAGTGTTGGCGCCTACGTTCTTCGTCTTGTCGGGGGCCTCTGGAATTCGCTCGCCGTTGTACCACACGCTTCCGCCGCGATAATGAGTATCAGGCTGTACACTCAGAGGGATCGAATAGACGGTTCCCGCGACCCGCGTCCAACCCTTCAACCTGCCTCCGATAGATTTGTCGCCTGGTCTGACACGAAGATGCTGTATCAGCACATCATGATTGACGCTTCTAATGCTCGCACCATAGTCTTTGAGCGTGATGCCAGGACTGGGAGCGGTTTGCCCGGCAATCGTGAGATAGCTGTTGTGGTGTTCGAGCGTCATCGGGCGTTCCAAAACGATGGTACCCGACACTTCAAACACAATGATTCGCGGACGTTCCTGGGAATCGATGCCGTCGCGCAGAGAGCCCGGGCCGGAATTATTGAGGTTCGTAACACGATATACGCCCGTGCGGGAATCGAAGTACGACGGAGATTGGCTTGCGTAGACAGATAGTATTTCCTTTTCGGAGAGAGCTCGATTGAACAGCATCACGTCGTCGATAATGCCATTCACACCTTCTCCGATTATCAGATTCTTCGAAGCTGCGGAAACGAGGTTTCCGACATGATTGAATCCGGTCTTCAGATACACGCCGTTTAGAAAGAGGTATGTCTTGCCCGTTTCTTTCCTGTACACGATCGCCAAATGTCTCCAGATGCCTTCTGTCTTGTAGTCATAGAACTCGGTATGTGAACGTTCTCCATCAGCGTTCTTGGCGTCGGTCATCCATTTCTTGAATCCCGTGTTGTAGATGATCCTCCAGTAGTCGTTCCCATCCTGACTGCCGATAACCACCCCACCCTTGCTCTCGTTGCGCACCCAAACGGTAGCGGTGAAACCGCTTGCGGGGTCCAAATATCCATCCGGGTTGCTGAAATCGACTCGGTCTCCACTTCCATCGACGCTCACCGCGTAGCCTCCATCTCGCGGGACGATTCTCGCGTCGCCCACCAGCACACCGTCTACGCCCGAATGTGCCTGATCGTGCGCGGCCCCGTCGTCAAAGTCCCAGTGCGCGACGAGCGAAGAAAGAACACGGTCGCTCGGGTCGGAATCTACCAAGTGCCTTCCACTTCCTGCTGGCGTGGTCATGCCGAATAGACTCGGATGCTCTCCCGGTATCACAGGCAGAGCCTTCTGGGCCTGGATCCCTGTTGTCAGCGCGGCAAGGACAGCAGCCGCAAACACGGCTCCAATGAACTCTCTATTGATGCATGCACGGAGGATCACCGGGACAACCACAAACCCAACATGCCCGTGAACCTTCATCGTTCCCTTTTCCGACATCCCAATCATCGGCTCCCCTTTCTTTCCCAGGCCTTTGGCTGGCAGCCCAGATGCTCCCTGATTCTATCGCGGTCGGGGCAGGAAGCACAATGATTTGCGGAGTCATCCGGCTCCGCTTCGAGGAGAGTTTGCCGTGAGATGGTGCTTTGCGGGGCGTCATGATCTGTGTTGTTACGAACTTGTTGCCATTGGTATCATCGGTTCTGTGCTACAAAGGACAGACGCACGAACACCTTTGCCGTGCAGATCAATTACGAACTCGGTGACCCGCGTAACTCACCACTTGGGACTGTTATGAAACGTATTTGCTGTCTCTCGTTGCTATTCGCCGTCGCCCCGTTGATCGCCTTGGGGAAGGACGGAGCAACGGCGGAGACGCGCGTGTTGGAGACAGTTCAGGGGAACTACGGTCGCTTGCAGGTATTGGAGTTGAACGGGATGAGAATCCTCACGTGCGACGGCGTCATTCAAACGGCTGCTCCAATCGCCGGCGCAAACATCGTCCCCGGCACGCTTATCCGCGCCCGCGACTATGTCGAATTGGCCGCCTTCTACCGACCTCGTGCCCGCACCGCTTTGCTCATTGGCTTAGGAGGCGGACTTCACGCGCGGTCGCTTGCCTGCCATGGGCTCACGGTCCACGCCGTCGATATTGAACCAGCCATCGTTCCATTGGCTCGGAAGCACTTCGGTTATGCAGGCGAGGCTACCGTTGCCGACGGCCGAGCATTTCTGGATCACACGGATCGCCGGTTCGACGTGATTGTCCTTGATGTGTTTCAGGGTGGCTCCATCCCGAAACAACTCTACACCAAAGAAGCGTTTGCCTGCATGCGACGGTGCTTGACGGACAACGGCGTGTTGGCCGTTCACCTTGTCTCACGTCCTCGACATCCCGCAACGGCCGCTGTTGCTCGCACTCTCGTGGCCGCCTTTCCGCACATGGTTGCACTGCAAAGCGGACTGGGCAACGAGATCCAGCACATCTATCTTCTCGCCGCTCCATCGCCGCTCGAACTAACGTCTCGGCAACGTCTGAAGTTGGACGCGTTAGGTTTCACCGGCGACGAGTTCTTTACGCCCAGTCAGAAGACAGGGCCGTTGCTGACCGACGATCGTACCAATCTTGACGAGTTGTGTCGCGATCTCGTCACCGAACACCACCGACGTTCTCTCGAAATCCTAAGGAATCCGCCATGGTAGTCAGAATGCTTGTCATCCTTTTGTTGATCACCGCCATCGAAACGCCGGGCGCTGTGGCACGTGCCGAGGAGAACGTAACGCAGCGGACCTTCAGCGGATGTTTCCTATACCGCATGAACGACGGCACCGTGTACGTCGGCCAACCGCTCGTTTCCCTGGGGATGATTGGAGTGCAGGATTTCCCACCCGAGTATTACCTGAGCCCGGCACTGGTCGAGCGATTTGCCCCGCTGGTGAACGAAGTGGAGAAGACTCCGAAGCAACCGGACTTCTGGTGGTGGGGTATGCCGAAGCCGAAAGACAAGAGCAAACCGATGGTGCTCGTTCGCATAGACGTGAAAGCGGAGTTGCGGAAACCGAGAGTGAGTCGAGGTCCGGAAGAGGGAAGCAGGGCAGTGCATGAGATCACCTCGGCGAAGTTGATCTACGCCGAGTCCATCACGCCCGAGTGGCGCACCGCATGGGATTCGCTTGACGCGAATCTCAAGAAGATCGTCGACGTTTCCCGTACCGTCCCCGGAGACGACAAATCGAAACGTCTTGCGGAAGCGATCGAGTTGGCCAGCCAGGCGCTCGGTACGATGGTCAAGCAAACCGTGCGTGAGTCGTGGCGCAGAGACGTACGGCGGATTGAACCCAGTGCACGAGTCGTGCGGCTGTTCCAGCGGCGAGTCGAAGGCTCGGGGATCGGAGAATGGGGCGGCCAATTGAGAGAATACGCGGCAACTCTGAAAATTCAGCCTCAAACCCCGTTGCCCGCCCAGACGCCACCATGTCCGAAAATCGAGTTGCTCGCGAAAAGCTCGTCCGCCGAGGAGCTGATCGAAACGATCCGGCGCTCGTGGCCGGAGGCAGTCCTCGACGAACACCTGATCTTCTCCAAGGAGTTGGAACGCACTGTCTATGTTTGGCAAGTCGGGGAACTCACTCCCGCCGAGTTCGCCAGCCTTCGCAAACAAGCGCGAGAAGAACTCGCGAGCCGCAACTCGCAACAGTCCGGAAACGACGCTACTACAAAATCCGATGACGATGACGTGTTTGTATCCGAATGGAATGTGAAGTTGCGACCCGCGGACCCAGCGCTGCTCGCTGAGAAGCGCCTGCTGCGCGGCACACTTGTCGTCGAAACTTCGGATGAGGAGAACGAGGTGGGCCTGCGCAAGGGTGACCTGATCGTCGACTACACGAGCATGTACGATCTGGTCATGGGCGGATTCGCACACTTTGGACCAGCCAGACAACTAGCGAACAAGGCCCGTTACGGCGGAAAGCTGGATGTCCTGCGTGGTGATCGGTTGATTACGCTCACGGCAGAACGCCAACCCTGAAGCACACAACCTGATATCTACTTCTCTTTCATCTTCTTAGCAATCTGCGCCACGCGTTCGCCCAGACGACAGGCGGCGTCCAGTTCGTGGGGACCGACGCCGGGGTCTAGCGGTCCGGTCATGGCCGATGCGCCCAGTTCGCCCCAAATGTCCTCGCCTTGGTCGTCTTCGTAGAGAGGTCCGGCTACGATCATACGGTTGTTCAACATGAACAGCAGAAGCGAAATCACGACGTGCTCCTTGCCGCCCGTCTGGCCGCCGCCCGTGGCGAACGCGCCGCCGACCTTGTCCGTAAAGTCCACTTTCAGCTTCCAGTTCCAATCATCGATGGCCAGCTTCATTTTGCCCGCGATGTTGGCAAAGTAGGCCGGCGATCCCAGGATGATGCCATCGGCGGCTTCCAAGTCTTGCTTCTTCACATCCTCGATCTTCTTCACAATGGCCACAGCACCCTTGACCCGCTTGACGCCATCGGCTATGCCGCGAGCCATCCGCTCGGTATTGCCGGACAACGAGTGGTACACGATCAGCACGCGTACCGTCTTGCCGTCGACATTCTGGTCCGACGGCGCGTCCTGCGCCGAACTTCGTGACGCCGTTCCTAGCGTCAGCATGGCCAGAACAGTCAAAGCCGTCATCCGTCTGCCGAAACGATCGCATCTCATGATTGTTCTCCTGGTATTCGTGGGTCGTCTGGATCGCATTCACCATACCCGGACGGTAGTCGCGTGGCAAACTGCCGTTCCTCGTTTCCACCCGTAGACTGAACCCGTTCTCTGACGGATAATCGTGCGCTAAGGCGAGCATCGGAGCCCCGCCAACGTCGTTTAACGGCAAGCCGAAGGCGTCGGCGATGGCCGGAAACACAGTCGCCTTCGGTTTGCCGTTAAACGAGTTTGTGCGCTGTGCACGCTTCTGATCGTTTGCAGTACAGAGGTCTTAAGAGCTCAGCGATATGAGCGTCATGGGAGACAAGAATGAAGGTACTTGGTATATCGGGAAGTCCGCGGAGTGGCGGAAACACGGAACTGCTCATCCAGACGGCGCTGAAGGAACTCGAAACCGAGGGGATAGAAACCGAGTTCCTTCCGCTCGCTGACCGCGAGATACGGCCGTGCGACGGGTGCGCCGCCTGTGTGGCATTTGAACCGCCAACGTGCGTCCAGGATGATCCGGGCTTCGAGGGGATCATCGACGCATTCCGGGAGGCTGACGGCATCTTGGTTGGCTCGCCCGTGTACTTCGGATCTGCCACGCCGCAGACGATGGCTGTGTTGGACCGCGTGGGATACGTGTCCTACAGAAACGACAAGTTTCTGCGGCATAAGGTCGGTGCAGCGATCGTGGTGGCCCGACGAGCTGGTCAGAATTTCACCTTCGCCCAACTCAACTATTTCTTCCTGATCAACGAGATGTTCGTGCCGGGTTCCACGTACTGGAACATCGCCATAGGCAAAGAAAAAGGCGAAGTTGCGAGTGACGAAGAGGGCATTCAAACCGTAAAGAACCTTGCCGGCAACATGTCGTTTCTACTGCAGAAGCTGCACGCATGAGGGCCTCAAGTACCCGAATCCTTGCGCATTCAACTACGGGTCTCGGAAACATGGTGTGAGGTTTGTTCCCATGCGTGCTTTGATTCTCTTATTGGCAGTACTCGCGAACGCGGCGGCGGTGATTGCGGCGGAACCGGGGCCCGAACTTGTCGGCCGATGGAGCTTCGACGAGCATAAGGGTCGTGTGGTCGTAGACGACACCGGCCGAGGAAACGATGCGATCGTCTCGAATGGTCTCCTGGTCAAAGGAGTGTCCAACGCGGGTCTTCAGTTTGACGGCAAGACCACGAGGGCTACGTGTCCGCATTCGCCCGATCTCTGCCTTGACAAGTCACTGTCGATCGAAGCCTGGATGAAGCCACACGAGTTGTCTCCAGATGGCTTCCCGTCGGTTGTTCGCAAAGACGGTTCTTACGCTCTGCGTTTCAGCAGCGATCGCTTGGGATTCCTGTTGTGGCTCGACGGACAAATCGTGTCGCTCGCCTCGACGCGGACGGATTGGGAAGCGGACCAGTGGCACCACGTGGCGGCAACCTACGACGGGACCAAGATGCGTCTGTTCATCAACGGCCAGGAGGATGCCAACTCGCCGCGTGAGGCCACCGGTTCGCTGGATCAGATCGACAATCCGTTAGGTATCGGCTCGTCTGGTTCAGGACATCTGTTTCACGGCGTGATCGACGAAGTGCGTCTGTACGATTGCGCCATCGCGGCCGAAAGAATGAAGGCGTCGTACGAGAAGGCACTCGCGAACCGGCGTGCTCAAAGGGATGTCGTCGTCGAGCCCACACGTATTGGAGAGACGTGGGCCGAGTTCCGCAAACCGAAACGGGAGATTCGGGCCGTCGTTGATGGTTTCCTTTGGATCGACGCCGAGGATTTCACCGACTACGGCGGATGGCTGTTGGACACGCAGTTTGTCCACTTGATGGGATCGGCCTATGTGATCGCGGCGGGTATCGGAAATCCGGTTGAAGATGCTACCGTCGATGTCAATGTGCCCGAAGCCGGGAAATATCGAGTTTGGGTCCGCGCGAAGAACTGGCTGAAGGAGCATTCCCCTGGTCGGTTTGCGGTGCGTGTCGGTGACATGTTATCCGACAAGGATTTCGGTGTGGCCGAATCAGAAGACTGGATCTGGCAGTCGGGCGGAGAATTCCAGCTATCGGCCGGACGCACTCGGATCGCCTTGCACGATCTGACCGGCTACTACGGCCGATGCGATGCTCTGTTGCTGACGACCGACCTGACGTACACGCCTCCCAATGAAGTGCGGAAGATCACCTCGGAACGCAGGCGTCTGACCGGGCTTTCATTGGAGCCGCAACTGGTTGGCGACTACGACGTGATCGTCGTCGGTGCCGGCGCGGCGGGAAGCTGTGCGGCTTTGGCATCGGCCAGGATGGGCGCAGAGACCGCTTTGATTCAGAACCGCCCGGTCCTGGGCGGCAACGCCAGCATCGAGCTAGGAGTGCCTATCTCCGGAGCCAGTTGCTGCCATCGCAATGCTAGAGAAAGCGGCATCATCGAAGAGGTTGGCCGGATCAAGGCTCGATACGGATATCCAAAGATGAGCGAACCGTTCCGTGTGGCGGCGGAGCAGGAACCCGATTTGTCGGTGCACATCAATCAACATGTGTTCAGTGCCGAAATGGCAAATGACGAAACGATCAGGGCGGTCAAAGCCGTCGATACGCTAACCGGCGAGATCTCGGTGTACCGAGCGAAGATGTTCCTGGATTGCACGGGCGATGGCTGGTTGGGCTACTTTGCCGGAGCCGAATACCGGATGGGGCGCGAGGCTCGCAGCGAGTTCAACGAAAGTCTCGCCCCGGAGTCTCCGGATCAGATCACGATGAGCGGGTGTTTGATGGGCCAACGGGCTCTATCGTATCGATCGGAGAATGTTGGCCGGCCGATCGAATACGTCCCGCCGTCATGGGCGGCCAAGTTACCGCCAGGCAATCGTCTGGGCCGCAGGCCGCGTGGATTCACTGGCGGCGAATGGTGGCTGGAGCATCCGGGTACGATCGACGATTTGTGGGATGCCGAACGGGCGCGTGACGAATTGATCCGAATCAGTTTCGGCTACTGGGACTACATAAAAAACTCGTGGCCGGAACGCGATCAAGCCGCCTGCTATGCCTTGACATACGTGCCGATCACCGACGCAAAGCGTGAGTCACGACGACTGGTGGGCGACTACATCCTGAACCAGAACGATGTGCAAGAGGGACGCGTGTTTCCAGATCGCATTTCGTACGGCGGTTGGCCACTGGACATCCATCATCCCGAAGGCATCTTCTCCGGCGAAGAAGGCCCGTTCGATTTCAACCCGCGTGTGCCGATTTACACGATCCCGTATCGGTGTATTTACTCGAAGAACATCAACAATCTCCTTTTCGCTGGCCGCAATGCCAGTGTGACGCACGTGGCGCTTGGAACCGTCCGTGTGCAAGGCACGTTGGCCCCGCTGGGCCAGGCAGCGGGAACTGCGGCGGCCCTTTGCCTGCAACACAACGTAACGCCACGAGAACTGTACCAGGAACACATCCAAGACCTGCAGCAGACGTTGCTGAAGCACGACCAGTACATACCCGAGGTCGTGAACGAAGATCCCAAGGATCTAGCCCGGACGGCAAGAATCACCGCATCCAGTACGGCTCGTTTCGAACCCTTCGGACGCCGCAGCGTCGAGTCGTCGAAGGACATCCATCCGCTAAACATGCCCCGAGCAGTGATGTTTCCCCGCGGCTTGAAAGACCACTGGAAGTCGGTTTCCCTGCTTCTAGCGTCCAAACGCGACGAACCCACGGAGGTGACTCTCCATGTGTGCGGCGCAGCGGAAACAGGTAACTTCTCGGCGACGGAAGATCTCGCTGTGGCCAGCGCCGTGGTGCCGCCGCGACGAGAATCGTTTGTCGAATTCCCGGTCGACTGCACTATTCAAAGTCCGTTCGTTTTGCTTTGGCTCCCGCCCACCGAAGGCATCTCGTGGCGACTGATGACCCGAGCTCCACTAGGTTCGTGTCGCGCATACGGCGTTGGTGGCGATCGGGAAGGGACCGTGGTACAGGGCCAGTATTATGCCGCCTCCGTCGATCCGCCGCTGGCGATTCCGGCAGACTACTCGCCCCAGAACGCCGTCAATGGCGTGACGCGGATTCAGGGCCAATCGACAAATCTGTGGGCATCGGATCCCGATCAGCGAATGCCGCAATGGATCTCACTCGATTTCTCCGAACCGACGGAGTTCAACAGTGTCTATTTGACATTTGATACGGATATGAACAACCGATATCACGACGTACCGTTCGTGCGCGGATGCGTCAGACAGTACGAACTGTCTTATCATGACGGCAAAAGTTGGCATACGCTCTTAACCGAAACGGGAAACTACCAGCGTCGGCGAGTTCATCGGTTTGACAAAGTCGTCGCATCGAGCTTGAGACTGTCAATCCACGCAACGTGCGGATCCCCGTCAGCGCGTTTGTTCGAGATTCGGGCATACGACGAGCCGCAGTGAGGGCAAGAGGATAGATGTCCGATTGCGACTTCCATCGCACTCGCAAGACAATCACGGAGGAACGGTCCAGTGGATTTGCTGATTCGGGAAGTCCGACCGGACGACGCGGAAGCGATTGCCGACGTTCTAAACCCGATTATTGAGTCCGGCGCGTACTCCGCGCTTGATAGGACGTTTTCAGTCGAAGCTGAGGCGGAATTCATCCGCAACTTCCCGCAGCACGGCGTGTTTCATGTGGCGGAAGACGCCCTGGACCACCGAGCCGTTGGCTTTCAGAACCTGGAGCCCTACGCCGCGTACACGCGTGCTTTCGATCACGTGGGAGTGATTGCCACGTATGTCGATCTCGGTTGCCGAAGACAAGGAGTCGGTGGGCGTCTGTCCGAGGTCACGTTCGAGAGCGCCCGATGCAAGGGGTACGAAAAGCTCTTCACTTTTGTACGGGCCGACAATCCGATGGCTCTACAGTTCTATCGGAGCCTCGGATTTCGGGTGGTTGGAACAGCGCAAAGGCAGGCGAGAATCGGCAGCAAGTACGTGGATGAGATTTTCATCGAGAAGTTCTTGTAGGCGGCAACACAGACATGGCAAGCAACTCGCCAATCATCGAGACACACCGTCTACGGCTTCGGCTGTTCGAACCGTCGGACGCGGAACAACTCTACCAACTCTATTCAGATCCCGATGTCATGCGTTTCATGCGAGGCACCAGGAGTCGCCAACAGGCAGAAGAGCATATCCAGGCATTCGCCGAGCAGT
>CAZUAH010000444.1:0-11525 GCA_964617665.1 uncultured Pirellulaceae bacterium | reverse complement strand
AGTTCGTCGAGGCCAATCATGCGGCGGGCGGCGAGGTGGCCCAGTTGTTCCACTCCATGATTCGCGACTTGGACGAAGACGGCCGAAAACGATTACGCCGCCGCGCCGAGGAGTTGGACGTGCTGCTGGAAGTGCATGGCGGGGGTGCGCTCGGCAAGTGGTCCAAATACGAAGATACGATGCGGCGTACCGCCGCCCTGGGCTGCAAGGTAGTGGGCTGCACGTTCGGCATGCTGATGCGGCCCAACAAGATCGCTACCCTCGACGCCTGGGATGAACATACAAGACAATGCGAGGCCCGCTTGCGTGAGTTGGCTCCGTTGGCCAAGTCGCTCGGCCTCACCATAGGCGTAGAGAACCACCTCGATTTCAGCGTCGAGGAACTGCGAGATCTGATCAAACGTGTCAACTCGCCCAACGTAGGCGTGATCTTCGACGTGGGCAACACGATCGGTACGCTGGACGACCCGACCGAGGCGGCGGACATCCTTGGGCCGTACACCGTGGCGACGCACTACAAGGACTTTGCCATCGAGGAGGTTGCCCGCGGCTTCCGCTTCACCATGGTGCCGCTGGGTTGCGGCAGCCTGCGGCTTCCTGAAATCACAGCGCGGCTGTTGAAGCATATCGATCCTGAGATGGGCATCTCCATCGAGATGATGAACGGACAGCACTTCGAGGTCAACTGGCTGGAAGACCGTTTCTGGACCGCTTATCGCAACAAGACGGCACGCCAAGTGGCCGCCACGCTGCGTCACATCCGCGGCAAAGCGATCAACATCGACGAATTCAAACTGGTCGAGGAAGTCGACAAGCTGCCGCACGAAGAACATCTGAAATTCGAGCAGGATCGCATGGCCCACTGCATCGCGTACCTGAAGCGTCTTCTGAACGACGCGAAGTTGATTTGATCCCGCAGCTCGGCTTGAGCACGAGCCAGAAAGTTGGGAGGAATACGCCATGAAGGCACGCATGATACTAGCGGTGGCTGTTTTGCTGAATGCCGCGTGCGTTTGGGCAGCCTCCGGCATGGCCGAAGATCGTGGCGTCAGCAGCACCGCTGGCAACCTCGTCCATAACGGCGATTTCGAGATCGTGTCGTCTGACGGTCCGCCGTCCGGATGGACCATGTGGGGCGCACAGAAGTACAAGATCCCCGCGAACTACACGCGGGACGAGACGGTTGCCCATCGAGGAAAGGCTTCCTTCCGGATCTACCATCCGGGCAACACGTCAGGTTACGTCGTTTCCGCTCCTGAACACGCAATTCGCCCGCGGGCCGGCAAGGTTTACACGGTATCGTTCTACGCTCGTTCGGACAGAAACGGTTCGTCCACGTTCGCCTTCACGGCTTATGAATCGGTCAGGCCATTCGTCGATGCTGCTTCACCCGGACGCTGGCCGATCGAGGTCACTTCGTCGTGGCAACACTTCCAGTTCGAGATCCACGAAGGATGGGACTTCTTCGCCGATCGGACTCGCTTTCTCCTACTCACGCTCTATCCGACTCTGGACAACGGGGAAGAGTGCACACTGTGGGTGGATGATGTCGTCGTCACGGAGAAACCGAGTCGCCGTGAAGGCCGCTTGCTGGACGCGTCACGCCTGACCTACGAGCCACTTCAGCACCGGTTGGAACCGGGCGATCGCCTTGCGTTCGCCGTAGACGCCAAGCAACGTCTCGGACCAACGACGCGGAACGTTGGCGCCGTGTCGTTCCACCGCGTGGCCGGCTGGACCGGGCATCCCTACGACAAGGCCGGCGAGTATACGCTTCCCGCCGAGACGGAACGGGCCGTTCGCGAAATGCGCATGCCCATGACGCGATTCTACGCCGTTGGCGACGAGCCTTTCAGCCTCGAAGAGTCAATTGATCGTGTCGCGGAGGTTTGTCGTCGGGTCGGAGTGCCATTGGACGAGTGCGTCCTGGAACTTGAGATGCAGAGCGCGCGGACGAAGCTCGCGCCGGAGGTGTGGGCGCGAGGTGTGTCGCACGCTCGGAAGAAGGGCTACGGCTTTCGATATTGGGAGATCTCGAACGAGCCCTACCTCATGCGCCCCGGAACGGCTTTCCCCACCCCCGAATCCTATGTGGAACACGTCCGGGATGTCAGCCGGGCCATCCGCGCTGTCGATCCCCAGGCGCAAATCGGCATCGGCATCCACAAGAACAGTCAGAAGTGGGGAAACTACATTCTGAAGCAGACGGCCGGCTCCTATGACTTCGTGGCGGCACACCACTACGCGTCCGTGCGCAGCATCCATACCTGCAAGTTCGAGGCGGCGGTTCTGGCCGCGAACTACAAGACGCTTGACGGCTGCCTGAGAGTCAATGCGCTGATGCACGCCTACAACCCTGGCAGAGAGGTCGTCCAGATTGATACGGAATGGGGCATGCACTGTGGCGGCCCCAACGGCGAACGCGCGGACTATGTCGACCGGAACGCCAATATTTTCGGAACGGTCCATCGGGCTGTACGGCTGATCTACTACGCGCGGGAGGGCATGCTCGCGGGTGCCAGCGCCTGGCAGATGCTCAACCGAGTCGGCGCCCAGGGCTTCGGCGTTTTGGGGCCAGAGGTCCCGGAAAAGCGTTTCATGCTCTATTGGCTCTATTACTACTTCAACCGGCACTTAGGTGAATGGGCACTCGAACTGCGCGGGACGGCTCCCTACTATGTTCCTTCGGCAGGAGATGCGCCCGTGTTCAAAGAGGGCGAATACGGCGGGCCACAAACCCCGGTTCTCGCCACGCTAGGCAAAGATGGCAGCGAGCTGTACATGGTGATCGCGAACGGGGCATGGGCCAAAGCGGCGCCCTGCCGGATCAAGCTTCGGAACTTCCCGATCTCCCAAGCCCGCGGCATCCTGCTGACCCACTCCGATCCTGACGGAAAGCCTCTCCTCGAGCGCAAGGAGGATACGGTCTCGCCGCTGCCCGTTTCGATTGGAAACGACATCCTCACCTGCGTCATCCCGCCCCACGCCGTTGCCTTTCTCACCTTGCAGACCGCAAGGATGACCGAATGCCGTGGACCCGCGCACGTCAAATGAGAAGATCGAGACATTTTGACAAGACGACAAGCACTCAACCAGGGAGAATCCAGAATGAACACGCCCAACAAAGCCTCACGACGTAGATTTCTTGGCACCTCAGCGGCAACTACTACGGCGCTGGCCGCTGGACTGAGTCTGTCACGCAGCGTCCACGCGGCGGGGGCCGAACGATTCAATGTTGCGCTGGTCGGCTCCGGCGGCCGAGGCACCGGGGCGACCGCCGATTGCCTGCGGGTGGCTAAACATATCCGAATAGAGACACGATGAGCGAGCTGGAGTACCAGATCCGCAATTGGCGGGTTTTCGATTGGATGGGCGGCGGCCGCCTGGTGGAAGCCCACTGCCACGAGTTGGACGTGATGGACTGGGCCATGCAGGATCATCCGGTCGAGGCCAACGGTATGGGCGGACGCACGCGGCTGACCAGCGAGCGGCGTTATGGGACGGACTACGATCACCACATCAACGAGTACACCTACGCTGACGGCACGAAGATGTACAGCCAGTGCCGCCAGATGAACGGCTGCTGGGGCCCATGACCGAGCATATCCATACGGACAAGACCGTGATTGATCTTCTCGGCAAGATACGCATCAGCAACGTGAGGGACCGAAAGCACGAGGTGGTCAACCCATACCGCCAAGAGCATGCCGATCTGCTGGACGCGATCTGGAAAAACAAGCCGTACAACGAAGGCTGGCTGGGCGCGACCAGCAGCTTCACCAGCATCCTGGGCCGCGAGGCCAGCTACAGCGGCCAGGTCGTCAGGTGGGACGAACTGGCGGACAAGGGGCCAGCCTTGTTCCCGGAGAATCTCACTTGGGACACCGAGCCCCTGGTCAAGCCCGACGAACACGGCAACTACGAACACCTGGTGCCAATTCCCGGAGTCTATAAGCCGTTTTGAGGTTTGCGTCGTGAACGCGCCGCGAAGTCTGCAAGCTGCCCCGTTTTCGCTTCGCCTTTGAAAGGACAAGACAATGGATAGACGCCAATTCATCAAAACGGCGACCGCATCTTCTGTGTTGGGGGCAGCCGTTCCCGAGGTTGTTGCCGGGCGTGCGGTTTCTCGTTCACAGACACCCGGTCTCCGCAAGTCCCTGAACTCGTACACGGCCGAGGACCACCGGCGGCGGCTTGAGAACATCGCGGTCTGCGAGCGCGGCATCAAGATGTGCCTCAGAAAACACTTGATAACCAACTACCTGCCGGGCCAGGCGTATTACAACCTGGGTGAATATCCAAGCCGCAAGCCGTGGGAGCCTAGCGACTACGACGACGCGGAACTGGATCGGCTTCGCGACCACGGAATCGAGTTGATCCAGGTGTGGCTCGACTGGTGCGACGAGCTACGCCTGTTCGGCGGAGACAAGTTCAACGCGCCCAATCCAGACACCTTTCGCCAATTCATCGACAAGGTGCACGCCCGCAACATGAAGATCATGCCCTACACGTCCGCCGGCTACTTCGAGCGGAGGGATCCCGATTTGCGGCCTGAGTGGTCGCGCAGCGAACGGCAAGACCTTCGCGAGCTTTGTTGGGATTGGGCACGATGCTCGTACGTCAGTCCCGGCTGGCGCGCCTATTTGCTGCCGCGATTGGAGCGGATGATGGACGAGTACGGCTTCGACGGGCTCTATAACGACATGGGGTACGGGATGGGAGTCGTCGCGAACAAGGTTCCGCCGACCGAAGACGAGGTGTTGGCTTTCGAGGAAACCGAAGACGACGACGGATATCTGACCGACATGCTCGGTCTGATCTACGATATGGTGAAACGGCACGGGGGCATCGTTAAATTGCATCGAGGTGGAACCCGGCGTCCCAAGACGCCATTGAAAGTCTACGATTACCTGTGGGTCGGCGAGGGCGGACGCAACGGGGATCGGCTCCGCGAGGCGGTCAAGGACCATCCACCCTACGTGGTCCCCTGTCTGGACATGAGCCGCGCAACCATCGAAGACGAGAATGAACTCTACCTGCACGCCATCCCCTACATACAGTTCCCATTTCTCTCGGCCGGCCGGCCGTTCACTGGCGAGCGGGCGGCGATTCCGGGCATCAAGTACACGCTCGACCGAAAGGACTTCTGGTCGCAACACTACCTAGCGATTTGGGAGCACTACAAGGCTCATCCCAACGGACCTTACTCGTACTCCCAGTGGGACTCGACGCCGCCGCGTCTGGAGACGCGCCCCACGCACGAGCGTTGGCTCAAGCAGTACTTGCCGATGGTCGAGGAGGGAACGTGGGCTTGGCTCGAAATGACCCAATCAAGTCTTCTCGCCGCGGCCTTGCCCAAGAACGTAGTGGCTTCGGTCTTCGCCAACCGCGAGCTGTATCTCGTTCTTGCCAATTACAGCAACACTCCGGCGGAGGTGACAACTTCTGACGCCTACGTGCGCGTCGATCAATCATCCGAACTGGGGCGAAAAGCGTGGAAACTCCCCGGACGGTCGCTTCACATCCTGCGCCGCCAGGGGGAATCGTAGCCGCTGGATGAGAGATACACCAACTAGATGACCAAGGAGAAACGACTGTGAAAGTCAACGACAAGATTCAAAGAACCCTGATAGCAGCGATGCTGCCGGTGGTCGTAGCCGGCCTTTGCCGATTGGCCGTAGGCCAAGAGGGCAGCGTCTCGAAAGACAGCCTGAGTCCTCACGTCAAACTGCGGAGCGTCTCGCTGAGGGACGTTCGGTGGACTGACGGGTTCTGGGGAGGACGGTACGAGCAGTGCCGTCGCGTGGTGACGCCGAACCTTTGGCGCGTCATGCAATTGCCCGACAACGCGGCGACGTTCAACGACCTGAAGATAGCCGGCGGTTTGGCTGCAAAGGCCGATCCAGGCGGGACGAAGTGGAGCGACGGGGATTGCCATAAGTGTATCGAGACCATGGCGCATCTGTTCGAAGTCTCCGGCGACGCGGAACTCGATCGGTTGATGGATGAGGCCATCGCGTGGGTCGCCAAGGCCCAACAGGCGGATGGGTACCTCTCGTCGTGGGTCCAACTCAAGGGTGTCGACCGTTGGGAGAACCTGAACCATCACGAGTTCTACAACATGGGCCATCTGATGACAGCCGCGTGCGTGCATCATCGTGCCACGGGCAAAGACAGCTATCTGAAGATCGCCACACGCGTCGGCGACTACCTGTACGACGTATTCTCGCCGCGTCCTAAGGAACTGGCCCACTTCGGATTCAATCCGTCGAACATCATGGGTGCGGTGGACCTGTATCGCACGACGGGGAACCGGAAATACCTGGAGCTGGCCGGCATTTTTGTTGACATGCGGGGATCGCAGCCTGGAGGCAGCAACCAGAACCAGGCCGCCGTACCGCTGCGCAAGGAGAAAGAAGCCGTAGGCCATTGCGTGACGGCCACTTACCTGTGGTGCGGTGCGGCCGACGTCTATGCCGAGACGGGCGAAAAGGCCTTGATGGACGCGCTGAACCGCCTGTGGCACGACGTGACGACGCACAAGATGTACATCACCGGCGGCGTGGCGGCATTGCATCACGGCGAACTGTTGCGTCAAACGTTTCGGCGCTGGCCGCGTGATTCCGTGCACGAGGCGTTCGGGGCGGAGTACCAGTTGCCCAACCGCACGGCGTACAACGAGACGTGTGCCAACATCGGCAACGCCATGTGGAATTGGCGCATGCTGGGCCTGACCGGCGACGCCAAGTACACCGACGTGATGGAACGCGTGTTGTACAACAGCATGCCCTCGGCGATCGGATTGAGTGGCACCGATTTCTTCTACACGAACCCGCTACGGCGCTGCGGGCCGGATGTGCCTTTGTTGAGCAACGATTCAGCCGCGCGCTGGTCCGATACGACGCCCGAATCGCCTGTCCGCTGTTTCTGCTGCCCGCCCAACGTGTCGCGGACGTTGGCCAAGCTGCAAGGTTGGGCCTACAGCGTGTCGGACGACGCCGTTTGGGTGAATCTGTACGGCTGCAACCAACTGGAGACCCAACTTCCCAACGGATCGGCTGTGAAGTTGAGACAGAAAACCGACTACCCCTGGGACGGCAAAGTGACGATCGAGGTCCAGCAAGCGGCCAGCGATTCTATGGCGTTGATGCTGCGCGTTCCCGGCTGGGTCACGGAAGCGGATCTTCAAATCAACGGAAAGCCCTCCAACGTCGAGCTGACGCCGGGGACCTACGCGGCGATTCGGCGGCAATGGTCACCGGGCGATGTCGTGGAACTCGATCTGCCGATGGATGTGGTCTTCCTGCGAGCTCACCCATTGATCGAAGAAGCCCGCAACCAAGTGGCGGTGATGCGCGGGCCAATCGTGTATTGCTTGGAATCGCCCGACTTGCCGGACGGCGTCGACGTGGACGACGTAGCCATCGTCGCCGGCGCCAAATGGACGCCGCGACGGGAGAAGGATCTTCTTGCCGGCGCGACGGTCCTAGACGGAGAAGCCCGTATCATGCAATCACCGGATTGGACCGATCGCCTCTACCGGCGTTGGGAGCCGGCCAGTGAGAAACGAATTCGCGTCACACTGATCCCCTACTACGCCTGGGCCAACCGCGGCATTTCGCAGATGAGCGTCTGGCTGCCCGTGCGCTGACCTCAACTCGGGCGAAGATCTTTGTATGCGACGCGATCACCGCGACAGGCGTACAGATTAATTGGCACTGTCCTAGGAGCACAACCGATGACTGGAGAAACTTGTCACGCTCATCTTGAGGATGTCCGCAGGAAACGAGCAGAACGACAACCGTGTGTTTTGACGCACGTATCGAAACTGAAGAATGCAGCGCTTCCGCTCGTCGTTGGCATCTGCGTGTTGGTGGGACTCGCGGTTGACCACAACGCGCAGGCACAAGACGGCAAGCCGATGCTGATCCTCGATGCCGATACGGCCAATGAGATCGACGATCTGTATGCCATCGTTCGCACGCTTCGGCAGGACAGATTTGAGGTGCTGGGGCTGAACTCGGCTCAGTGGTTTCACTACTTCGACTGTTTGAGTTGGTATTGGCCCCCTGCCAGCTCGTCTGGCAGGAGCCGATGTTTGGGCAGCTAACGCGGCCGCTCACCACCTTGCTTACCTAGTCATCCCCTCTTCGCCGCCGTGGGCGGCGAAGAGGGGACGACTAGGTGTCTTAGAGAGACGTTTTCTTAGCCTTTCAAACTGGTCCACCTGCCGGTCGAGCCAGCAGGGGGCGAAGTCAAACAGTCGAACTACTTGGGTGATCCGAAATCCGTCCAGGCCAGTCAGAACCTGAACGAAGACCTCGTAAGGTTGCTCGGGCGCGATGGCCTGCCGACACCACAAGGATCGGAACGGCCGATGGGCCGGCCGTGGGGAGTGGAACAGCCGAAGGATTCGCCGCGGCTCAGCTCATTATCAAATCGGCACTCACGATGCCGGCAGGCGAGAAATTGAACGTGTTGTGCATCGGCGCGTCGACAAATCTGGCGTCGGCAGTCAAACTGAATCCGGAGATTGCTCCGAGAATCAGAGCGTACGTTCTTGCTTTCAGGTACGACCGCGAAACCGGCGTGTGGAACAAGTCAGAAGAACGCGCAGCAGTGCCTGGACGACCCTTGGCCCGTGAACCGCGCGGACCTCCCGTGTTTCAGGCAACCGCATGTTCGGCGTCAGGGACCGAATACCGACGAGTAACGCAAATGCAGGGGACGACGCCTCTGCGACCAGGCTTCACGGCGGTTTTTCCGGACATGACCGTCCTAGCCCGGCTGCCCCGTTTCAGGCCTCGGCAGCCGGGCGTTTTTTGTTGGCATAGGGGCTGGCCGCCAATTACGATAGAGTTTCCCTGATTCAGCTCGGTTGTTGATGCACCTGCGGGGGTACAAACGCAACCGAGCTTTTTTGTGCGCTTCCGTTGTCACGTTCATCTGATTCCTCGTGCTTTGCTCGGCCGCCGGGCTATCCGTTGCGTCCAATTCCGTGCCGTGCTATCCTTCAGCCAAACATAATGCTCTCCGCCCAATCCGGCGAGCCCCTTCGCTGATGCGGGCGTCTCCTTCGTCTGGAAACCAAGGACATGGACATGTCAGTTCTTCTAATCGTGGCTGGCTTGGCGGTATTCGCGCTCATCGCGATGGTTGTAATCGTTGCTGTAATCATCACGACCACGAAACGAAAGTGATACCCCTCCCGGCCCTTCTCTCGACCCAAGTCGGACTATGGCTGGCTGCCGACGTTGTCCGAGTATCTCCAGCTATTCGGTCGCAAGCGTCTCGCGACTGCGGCGAAGGATTTGCTCGCCGGAAACGGTGAAGATGCCACGACGAGCCACAAAGTAGAACCGGCGTGTTGCCTGACTCCAGTGCACCGTGTCGACCTCGGTCGTCGTCAGCTTCTCGCTTATCTCGCCGATGCGCACAGGAATGTATGTGTCTTCGTCTGGGAACCAAATGACACTGATGTAACCAGGGTCGTTGTCGCCAAGGTTGAACAATATGCTGCCGTCCGGTCCCTCGCGGATTCCCATGACGTTTTCCGCTGCGGACATCACCCGTTCACGCGGCGTTCCCGGTTTCACGCGATAGACCACGCGATCCTCGATGAAATAGAATCCGTCGCGTCCCCAAGGCACAGTCACAAATTCGTACGGTTCGTTTATTCCCAGCCGCCACACTGTCTTCAATCGGCCGTCGACGAGCGCGTAAGCATCGCCATCCCACAACATAAAACGGCTCCCATCGCCAAGCGATATTTGACCATGCGTGTATTTGATACCGAAGTTCCCATTGATTCCTTTGGCTTCGTCCACCTCTTCGACCCGATCGATTTTGCCATTGGCGAATCGATACAAGACACGGTCGTCGTAGACAAAGCACTGCTGACCGACCACAGCGATACCTTCTAGATGCTCGCCGGGAGAAACCGCTTGGCCACGGAGGGATGAGTCACCTGGTTTGTCTTTCGGGTGGAGCCACACCGGAAAACGTATGTCGTCCCGCGTGTGGCCAATGCGAGTGATCACGATCCACCCGCCATTAGGTGCCGGTTCGATGGCCCTCAGCAGATTGCAGTCCCAGTGGTGTATCTTGGGCGGCCAAGCATGCAGATCGACCACCGCCGCTCCTCGGCCGGCACTCAGAGACACGATCAGCCATCGGCCCCGCTGCCAGGCACCATCGTAGTGTGTGAGGACCGGGTAACTCCAGAACTCGATGCCGTCGATCATTTGCCCTTCACTGTACCGCACCTGCCCCTCGCCGATCCGCGTTGGCTTGGGCGTCAGCGAGCCTCCCCAATACTCAAGTTTGATCGATTCCGTACGCTCGGGTACGGCATAGATGAGCAACACGCGCAGAGAATCACCCTCGGTCTCCCACTTCGCGTTGTTCTGCTCGAACGATCCATCGGGACGAAGAAGCCGAATCTCGGGATCGCTTCCGTAGTTCTCGCCCGTCTCACCATCCACAATATCGACGTCGTCCAGATCCAGATCGCGATTGTGCCCCTTGAATTCGACATCAACCGCGACAAACTTCAGGTCTTTGCTGGAAGCACGTGGGCCACCGTGACGGTAATGAAACGCGCGATGCACCGTCGTGGTCGCTTCCACCAACGCGCGAGATTGTCGGCGAGCCACATCTTCGATGTCTCGTAGAACTTGGGGTGGCACCGTATCTCCCGGCGGATGGTGCTTTGGCGAAACGTCCGCGTCCGCAATCCGTGGATCATCCACTGCATCCGGTGACGCATCACCGCAGCCGGAGGCGAAAGTGATTAACGCGAGACAACCAGAAAGAGCAATGGAGAAAGGTCGCATGTTTGCTCAATGGGTTGTGTGGCCGACGCCGCCCCTGACCGAAGCGAAGGACGTTGGCCAACGAGGAGATTATATAACCAGAGCCCGCGTTGAAGGAAGAAGGAAGGCGTTTGCGGCATGGATGCCGCAACTCAGCGGCCACACATTGTTGGCGGTCAATTTCAGCGTGACCGGAGGTAAACAATACTGAGTAAGAGCCACAATCCAGCGGAGATACCAACTGCAATCATGAGCTGCCTTTTCTTTGCAGAGAGAATCGGCGCCATTGGAGACGCTGGCATATCAGAGTAGATATCGTCGTGGTCAACACCAACCTCCGCAGTATGCATATTTGGCCCACACGACAAGGCCCTTACTTGCTTTTCGTTGATTGCGACAAGCCGATAGGGTTGTCCCCACGGGTCGGTGTCGGGAATCTCATGCGCAGTGAACAGATCGGGGGATGGAGTCTCGCGGTGTGCAGCACTGATTTGGCGAACGTCGTTGTAAGCCTGCATGATTCGCGCTTCACTACGGCTTGCCTCAATGTCTGGCATCAGCCACACAAAGACTAGGAAGCAAGAGATGCCGATACCGAGGATGGCGAAGACGTGTCGCATGACAATTCGCTGGAATCACCTTGGACAGGGTGTTGACCGCCAACGTTGTGCGGATGGGCGGCGCCGCGCGATCCATCCTGGGTGGTTGTAA
>CAZUAH010000443.1:0-11569 GCA_964617665.1 uncultured Pirellulaceae bacterium | reverse complement strand
GAAATCCGAGCCGCTACTTCATGGCCACGCGCTCGCAGAGTGCGCCGCCGGATTCCCCATGGCCTTCAGATCAAGCGAAACGAGTCTGCCCTCCGGTTGAACGATCTTCGATTCTCCAGTCGCCTCGGACTGTTTGATCGCGGCCTGAACAGATTGAGCGTCGTTTTTCATCGTCAGGACTTGTGACAAAACGTGAGCATCCTCGCTGGCCGCCAGAATCTGAAGGAATTTCGTGTGAGCATCCATCGTCAGCTTCGGCTGGCTGGCGTCTCGAAGAATCCGCACCAACAGCGCGGCGATTCCTGCGGCTGCTCGTTCCTGGCCAGCGTCGACCAATTCACCAACGTACTTGGTCACGTCGTCCACCGTCTTCCGCTGCCCCTCGGGCTTTTCCTGGGCAATCGAGCGGACGCGCTCGGTCGTCAGCAGAAACCTGACCGCTTTGCGTACACCCGAATCCTTGTCAGGCTCCAACTCGATGACCTTGTCGGCTGCTTGTCGAAGCGCCCTGCAAGCATTCAACCGGTGTTGGATGTCCTCCTTCGGCGTGTCGGCCTTGAACTGCGAAAGGCGTTTGATGAAATCGGCCAGTTCAGGCACTCCGCCGTCGGGCAACGCATAACGATCCTCGGCGTCGCTCCCTTCCGCCGCCCAATCCGCTATGCCACCAACTACCAAAATACCGACGGTTGCGATCGATAGTGCATAACGCATCACAGATTCTCCTATTGGCACGAGTCATCGCTGACACGAAAAACGGCCTCCAAGTTACCCTGGAGGCCGTTATTGTAACACTTCGGGAACGGCAGTCTAATTCGATGCGACTTCCACACCGCCAAAACTCACCGCCGCTGCCTGTTTCGGAATCTGAATGATACTCTCGGCGGTCTCGTCGATCTTGAAAGGACCACCTTCCATCTTTACCTTCACGTGATACTTCTCGGCCGCGTCCTTTGGTACTCGCCACGAGTACCGACATGTGAAGCCTCACCCATATTCGAACTTGCCGGTTTGAACTTCTGTTCCATCCGGCTTGGCGATGGTGAATCTCGGATCCGCCGGCCGGCTACCGTTCACCATTAGATTGCTGCAGGATTCACCGGCCGCACCGACCAACGACATACTCAAGGAGACTGTCTCGTTGCCTTGCGCCGAAGCAGTCACAACCGGCTTGTACGGAGGGCCGAACGGCATATCGACCGTTTCGCCTTCGCGAACCTTGACGGCCGTGTAGTTTCCCGGTGCCCGAGCGGACACCATAGTGAAGCGGGGGCCCGCCACCGCTCGGCTGCCAGTGATTGCATTGGCCAGCATGTTCAGCAACGACGGTTCGTCTTTGTCCGCCTTTGCCGTGGCCTCTAGCCCTGTGCCGTCGATGGTATACGACGCCAGTTTCCAGTCGCCCACGGGCAGCGCCGACTTGCCAGATTCGTTCCAGGAGATCTTCAAGACTCGCTTGTCGCTGAAGACGATGGCACGATAACCCTTGCTCGGATTCTTGATGTAGCCGACGGGGGCTGTCGAGGCGTTCAGTGTGATCTTATCGCCCGCCGCAGTGACATCCATGTCGTAGAACTTGCCGTCGATATCGATCAACTCGGCCATATACTGTTGATCGTCATTGGTTGTCGCATCGTAGCCGTACATGTAGTTTGCGCCGCTCGGGTCGGGATCAATGTAGATCATGTCACCCGGCATGGCGTAGGTGGCGTCTCCGTCGGACGTGCGCACAGTAGTTACTGTCGCCTTGTCGTTGAATCGCGCGTTACTGTTGAAGTCTACCAGCACGACCCGTCTCTTCTTGCCGTTCAGCGTGATCTCGCCTGCGCGATACGCAGCCGAACTCAGAGAAGCCGTGGCGTACTGGTAGTTCTCTTGGGCTTGAGCGTAGCCGCTAAACAGAAACGCGTACTCCACCTTCGTCCCGTCAGCGTCGACCGTGACGTCGACACACGGGAACGAGTACTGCCCGTAGCTGTACGAGGCGGACGTGTAGATTCTTCCTTTCGCGTCGTTTGCCTTGATGACCTGATCGTCCGTCAAGTCACCGTTGTGGTTCAGGTCGAAGTGCAGGCGGTTGTAAATGTGCAGCTCCGGAAGCTTGGATTTGGCCTTTGGCTTCTTCGCTGCATCCTTCTTCTCGTCGGGAACTGCGTCCAGGACAAAACCAAACTGCTGCGTTCCTAGTTTGGCCACGCCTCGAAACGGGTTCTTCGACGAGTATTTGGCCGGTTCCTTTTTGATGACTTTCGAGAAGTCTGCCGCGCCGGTTCTCGCCGGAGCAAAGCCGGCTTGTCCCACCTGCATGTAGAAACCCTGAGGAGACGTCGCCCGAAACATGTAGTTCATCGCGCCGGCCGAAGTCCGCGAATTCACTTGCGATTCGAGCCGCTTGAGTTCCAGGTCAAAGCTCTCTGCCCGGACGTCGGTTGCGGCGGCCAACATGGCCGCTGCTGCAAGAAAACTGGTTGATACGGTTAGCCATCGTTTCATGAGGGGTCTCCTCCAGAGAGGGGTGGCGACGAATGTCACGTGACGAACCAAGTATAGGCTCGATCCGCTCGTCAGACAATGTAGACATTGCCTTACCATCGGCCGTCGGCCGCGGCTTGCCTTATTCGTTCTTGTCGGCTGGCTCGATGTTGACCAACTGCGGCTCGTCAGCGGACTTCGGTTGCCGCTTGAAGATGGTGGAAAAGGTCACGGCTGTACAACGCGTGCAGTCCAGGCACCGGATACAACGCATGTCGTCACCACGCCGCTCACCGCGTCCGTGATATTTGCATAAGGTCCGGCAACGGTCGCAGTCGTTGCATTCGTGTGGATGGAATTTCACGAAGAAGAAGGACACCCAGTTCAGTATTCCGTAGATCGCCCCCAACGGACAGAACAAGGTACACCACGGGCGCCACGTAAAGAACATTGCCACCAGAAACACGACCAAGATGACGGTTTTCGTAGTGCTGGGCCAAGCTATTTTCCCACCGAGCGCGATGCCGAGTTTTCCATCGTCCGGCGGCGAAATGGTATCAACCAATTCCTGGTTGATTACGCTCGGCATATCTAGTGCATTACCCGCACTGTCCAAGTAGACAAACGACAATTCAACCTCTGTCCCTGGCGCCCCTGCGAAGCCCTCGACAACGGTTTGCCCTTTCTCCGTAGCCATTGGTTCCTGGGGTTCGCCGTCGATGGCTACCACTAATTCGCCACCATCAATATCATTCGGTTCAGGTGGCATGGCAGGTAGTTGAACATTGAAGCGAAGCGTGTCGCTCGTGGCGCTGCTGACCACATTCGGAACAGCCGCTTCCAATGCTCCCGCGGGGCAGATGCTGCAGATGAACAGCGGAGACCCGTATCCCAGCCAGTCCTCGTTCAGTCGTTCGAGCTTCGCTCTCGCGCTTCCGACGCTTTGCACGGACACGGACCGGCGCTCGCCGTCGCGTTCCACTTGCATGTCGAATCCATCGCGACCACGTGTGGCATCGAGAAAGTCAGCGACGTCTTGGATACCTCTGTCGTTTACCGAAACTACGACATCTTGCGGTCGGATACCGAGGCGATAGGCGGGACTGTCCGTCTCGACGCCCGTCACAATGACCCCTTTTCCGCCGCTGCCAATGCCAAGTCTGCTGGTCACATCCGACGTGGGACTCTCAACGGTCACGTCCGTCGACCGCAGAAGAAGCCAGTCCGGGATGCCGTACGGAATGGCAAGAACACAGACAACCAACACGACGTAGCGCGTATAGCCCATCCAGCCGGGCAATTCGAATTTGCGTGTAGGGATTCTCCCGATAAGGTCTTGGAGGAATCCAAACGGGCAGACCCAGCCACAAATGAAGCTGCCGAAAAGCGCACCAATGATGACCAACGTTCCGACAGCAAGGAACGGAAAGATGTGAAGGGCACTGAAGTTTGCCATCACGCCGATCGGACAGGCAAATAACGCCAGCGGACATGAGTAGCAGTGAAACACCGGCGAGCAGACCGTGTGCATGCGGATCATCAGCGGGTCTAGCCACGCCACCAGGAACGTGGCCTGCACCCAGACTCGCCACCGGGCGAGCCTTGAAGTGAGTGGAATCGACTTTCCTTTGGCCATGGGCGCCATGACCTTACCTTACTTCACTCACGTAGGGCATAACGAGGGAGGCTCGCCCGAGTAGGTTCGCATGATATCGCCGGAGGCAAGCAGCGCGACGCCACCGAAGGTGACTTCGTTAATCAACTTTGGTTCAGGTTCGTCTTCGGTAACGATGATCTTTTCTTTGATCTTGCCCATGCCATGAGGCATGGGCCCCATCATGTCCGGCGGGGCACCCATGTCCGGAGGTGCGCCGAATGGTAGTTCCTCGAACGGAGGTGCACCGAATGGCTGGTCCTCAAATGGAGGTGCGCCAAACGGTTCCTCGAATGGAGGCTGGCCGGGGAATCCGGGCATCGGCGGCGGAGCGATGGAGATTTCGATCTCCTGCTCTTCAGATACGGGCACCGTGTGGTACTTGGCACCGTAAATGACGGCGGTGACTCCGCCACAGAGCAGAAGGAATGGTGGGATTGTCCGTTGGATTATTCTCCACATACGTCCCATCCTATAACTCGCTACCCAAAGCCACAACGGGTGGCACGGCTGACTTGTGCAACGGCTCATCTGTCAGGTGGAAAAACCGACGGAAACGCTGACGAAAGAAAGCCGAGCGTGTCGCCAAAAGCATGAAAGGCAAGTTCATAACGTATGCGGCGACACTCACCATGCCAGCGAACATCAGTACGACGAAAAGTGCCTGGAAGAAGACTGTCAGGATTTCGAGCAGCCCCTCGCCAGTGAACACCGCCGCCACCACGGCAACGATAGGCACGCCGACTACGGACACGAGGAACGACCATAGAACCATCCAGGCCATGAATACTCCGGGACGATATTCGTCGCGGCAACAAAAGCCGCTGAGCGTTGTTGCCAGCAACAGAACGAAAGAACCCGTTCCATAGAGCATCGACCAGATCGCAAGGTCCTCGCCTGATCCGACGCCGAAGAAGCACCAGTAGGAAACGCCGCCGAGGATCAGCAACACGAAGAAAGACGAGAAGAAGGCGACGATTCGGTTACGGCCGGCGAGCCAATGGCCCAGCAACCACACGATCGCCCAAGCAGCAGCCAGCGATACAACAACGCCGCCGAAGGGCTCATCGACCGAAGGAGGAAAAGACAACAGATTGGCGAACAACCGCCATGCGATCATCACCGCCAGCAGCGGCAGCACGATCAGCCACGCTTGCCACTTGCGATTGCCTTTGACCACGATCAGCAACAGCAGAATCATTACCCAAAGCGCCAACCGTGGCACGTGGTAATACCACCGCCAATGAAACACGACGGGGCTGCCTTGGCCCGTGCCGAGATCGCCAAGTTGCTGAGATGCCACAATACTCACGCGGCCATCTCCGGCGGACAGAGGTACTCGCCACGAGTACTCGCACACGCCGCCTCAGCCATATTCGAACGAGCCGGATCCGATCTCTTGGTCATCCTTGAACACAGCGAATCGTGGCGGGTTGGTGCGATTCTGATTCGAATAAGTGCGACCGCCTGCGTCCAGCAGTTGATAGTTCATCATTAGAAGCCTGCCCTGACGCGTCACCTTCACGCTTGGGTTCAGCGGAGCACCGACTTTCAACTCGCAGGGCTTTCCGGGGACAAGTTGGAATGCGTCATCTTCCCCCGTGCCGGTGACCGTACAACGATAGCCGCCAGTCAGCTCCACCTGGGTGACTCGGTACCGGCCGGCTGGTAGCGACTGGGTCTGGCCGATAGCATCCGTTTCAATGTCAACCGGTATGCCTGTCCGATACTGACCGGTCGGCGGCGAAGCTTTTTGGCCGGGTTGGTACAACTGCCTTTCGATTCCAACCTCGTTGATCAGCGTCAGTTTCTCGATGGACTCGCCCACGATCTTCAATTCGCAAGCGGCGGTATTCGAAGCGGGTTGCAGCGGCTTCGGCTCCGCAGACATCAGCGCAGGAACCAAAAGCAGCCCTGCTGCAAGAATTGCGCAAGTGGTAGTCGAATTCGCTAGGCTCTCTGCTCTTTTCATGACGCCAATACTCTCTGAGTACATATTCTTCGGTATCGCACACTCGGGAGCAATAGGAAAAGCGGTGGGGTGGTACATGTGCAATATGCGCTCCACGCACCAATCGTCCGCTTTGGCGCACACAGCGTACTTTCTTGAAACGCTACGCCAGACTCTTTTAACCGGCCTGCCAGCCCGTTAACCTAATGGGCAGCAACGCCGAGTGAATCTGCGCACCACAGCCAAGCATTGAATTGCGAAACAGACAATGCAGGAGACCGGAACAATGACAAGTCGAATCAGTCGTCGTGAGGCATTGGGGCGAGCCGCATTAGCCGGCGCTGGTTTCTGGGTGCCTGGAGCCAGCAGCCTCGCAGCCGAAAGCAGGTCGCCTAACGAGAAGTTAAACATTGCCGGAATCGGCGTCGGTGGCCGGGGCGCCAGGGATGTAAGCGGGGTGGCCGCCGAGAACATCGTCGCTTTGTGCGACGTGGACCAGGCGCGAGCTGCCGAAACTCTAAACAGATTTCCCAAGGCCAAGAAGTACCGCGATTTTCGCAAGATGCTCGACGAGATGGACAAGCAGATCGACGCGGTGGTTATCGGCACTCCGGACCACACGCATGCACCGCCCGCTGCCATGGCCATGCGCATGGGCAAACACTGCTATTGCGAGAAACCGCTGACGCACTCGGTCTACGAGACTCGCGTGTTGACCGAACTTGCCAGCAAGAACAAGCTCGCGACGCAACTCGGCACGCAGATTCATGCGGGCGACAATTACCGTCGAGTGGTCGAGTTGGTCCAGTCGGGCGCGGTCGGCGAAATCCGGCAAGTCGAAGTCTGGTTTCCCGGCGGTCGTGGTGGTAAGGATCGACCGAAGGAGGCTCCGCCTGTACCGCCGACGTTGGATTGGGACCTGTGGCTTGGCCCGGCCCCGCATCGTCCCTACCATCCCTGGTATGTACCGGGCAACTGGCGGGACTGGTGGGACTTTGCGAACGGTACGCTGGGCGACTTCGGCTGTCACTACATGGACCTGCCATTCTGGGCGCTCAAGTTGCGATATCCGACCAAAGTCGAAGCGAAAGGGCCACCGCCACATCCGGAGACTGCGGCGCCACGGCTGACAGTGCGTTATGAATTCCCGGCACGTGGTGATCTGCCACCCGTGACGATGACGTGGCGCAACGGCTCGGGCAACATTCCGCCGATCGTCAAGGAACAAAACGTCCCCAACTGGGGAGCAGCCGTTTTGTTCGTGGGCGACAAAGGCATGCTGTTGGCTAATTACGGCAAGCACCTGCTTCTGCCCGAATCGAAGTTCGCCGACTTCCAGCGGCCCGAACCCACGATCGCCAAGTCGATTGGGCATCACAAAGAATGGGCCCAGGCGTGCAAGACAGGCAGCCCAACGACGTGCAGTTTCGACTACTCGGGACCATTGACCGAGACGGTTCTTCTGGGCGATGTGTCTTACCGCGTTCAGAGCAAACTTGAATGGGATGCCGAGAACCTGAAAGCCACGAACTGCCTCGAAGCTGACAAGTACATTCGCCGCGAGTACCGCGAGGGTTGGACTTTGTAGTGTCTTACTCGGCAACGTCCCGGCGCCAGGTCAGACTCGATGGCGATCATCTGAGGAGCTGCACCGCAAGACGATTCTTCATGCGTCAACGACCAAACCAATGAGGAGCAATACTCATGTCAAACACGATCAAGCATAACGGCGTCTCACGACGTTCTTTCATGGCGGGCGCCGCAGCAGCCTGCGCCGGAACGTGCCTATCATCGGGCGCGGGTTCGGTTCAGGCTTCCGAACCGAAGCCTGACATCCCGCCCGAAGATTACCGCATTCAAAACGGCCGGATCCGACAATCGGTATACGGTTGGTGTTTCAAGCCAATGCCGACCGAGGAGCTGATCCAGGCGTGCCATCGCATGGGAGTTCCCGCGATGGATGTTGGTCGAAACTCTTACCCCATGCTCAAGAACCTGGGCATGAAGTTGACGATGGGCGGTGGCCACGGATTCAAGAAGGGGCCGTTCAGCCGAGACAATCATGAGTATTGCGTCGAGAAGCTGCGCGAAGGAATCGACGGGGCGGTCGAATGCGACTGTGGCCAAGTGATCACGTTCACCGGCATGCGTGAAGAGGGCATCACAGATGAACAGGGCGCGAAGAACTGCGTCGACTGCTGGAAAGCAGTGATTCCGTACGCCGAGGAGAAGGGCGTCAATTTATGCCTGGAAATCCTCAACACACGTGATGACACGCATCCGATGAAGGGGCATCCCGGATACTTCGGCGACGACGTCGATCTGTGCATCGACCTGATCAAGCAAGTGGATTCGCCACGTATGAAGCTGCTGTTCGACGTTTACCACGTGCAGGTCATGAACGGAGACGTGATCCGCCGCATCCGCCAGTACAAAGATTACATCGGCCACTATCACGTAGCTGGCGTACCGGGCCGTGCCGAATTGGACGATACGCAGGAGGTCAACTATCCGGCAGTCATGCGTGCGATATTGGAGACCGGTTACACCGACCTTGTTTCCCAAGAGTTCATCCCCACGTGGCCCGATAAGCTGGCCGCTCTGCGTCACGCTGTACGCGTGTGTGACGTATAGGCGAGCGGGGCACAGAGGTTAGATGTCACATTCGTTTAACCGCAAGCCGGAGGCGTGCGCGTGAGTTGGGGACGCGCACGCCTCCGGCTTGCGGTTAAACAACTTTTGCACAAGACAGGAGAACCGTTCATGGCGAGTCAAATCAAAGGACCAGGCATTTTTCTGGCACAGTTTCTGGGTGACGAGGAACCCTACAACAACCTGGAGAACATCGGCCGTTGGGCTGCAGGGTTGGGGTACAAGGGAATCCAGATGCCGTCGTGGGATACGCGAATATTCGATCTGGATCGAGCGGTCGATTCGCAAGACTACTGCGACGAGGTGAAAGGACGACTCAAAGAGATTGGACTCGAAATATCCGATCTGTCGGCTCATCCCTTTGGCCAAGTCCTGGGGATACATCCGGCATACGAAGTCGCGTTTCAACCGTTCTACCCCGAAGGGCTGAACGACCAGGGCCGAGTGGAATGGGCGACAGATCGGCTGAGGAAAGCCGTGCTCGTGTCCGAGCGACTCGGGCTGAGGAGCGTGCCCGTAATGTCCGGCGGTTTCGCGTGGCACATGATTTATCCCTGGCCGCAGCGTCCCGAGGGCTTGATCGACGAAGCGTTTCGCGAACTTCACAAACGATGGCGGCCGATTCTGGATCTGGCCGCCGACAAAGGTCAGTTCATGTCGTACGAACTGCATCCGGGATCGGACGTGTACGACGGGGCGACGTTTGAGTGGTTCCTGGAAGTGGCCGACAACCATCCCTCCATCGGCATTTGCTACGATCCCAGCCATTTCGTCCTGCAGCAATTGGACTACCTGGCGTTTGTCGAATTGTACGGAGATCGAATCAAGTCAATGCACGTGAAGGACGCCGAATTCCGGCCGTCCGGTCGTGTGGGCGTATACGGCGGCTATCAGCCATGGTCCAAGCGGGCCGGCCGATTCCGGTCGCTGGGCGACGGCCAGGTCGACTTCAAACGGCTATTCACCCTGCTGACCGAAAAGGGCTACGACGGTTGGGCTGTGCTTGAGTGGGAGTGCTGCGTGAAGAGCCCGGAACAAGGTGCGGCGGAAGGTGCACCGTTCATCGCGGCTCATCTGATCGAAGCCACCGAACGCGCTTTTGACGACTTTTGCGGCGCTGAGACTGACGTGGAGCGCAATCGAAGGATCCTTGGGTTGGCATGAACAACAAACAGTGGATACAACGCGTACTCGATCGAACGGACGACACGCCCGTTCCATACAACCTGTCGCTATCGCCCGTCGCGAAGCGAAGATTGGAGGAGTTCTACCAGACCAACGACATCGAGGGCTTTCTTGATCTGCCAATCCGGATGACCGGGATGCAGTCGATCAAGCCGCTGTACGCGTCACCGGACGAGTTTGGCAGTCACGCGACGGACGAATTCGGTGTTGTGTGGACGACAAACGAGCTCGACCGCGGTGCACCCGTGGGACCGTGTATCACCAAACCAAGTCTGTCCGGCTACCGGTTTCCCGACCCCGCGGCAGAATACCGGTTCGACCATCTGGACGATTGGTGTACACAGAACGCTCAGCGCTACAGGATCGTATGGATCGGCGATCTATGGGAACGGGCGACCTTCATGTGCGGCATGGAAGACTTGCTGCTGTACGTGGCCCTGGAGCCCGAATTCGTGGACGACCTGCTGACCGGACTCGCGCGGTACATCCTGCAAACCATGGATATACTGTTTGATCGCTTCGAGTTCGATTGCGTTGCGATCAGCGACGATTACGGCATTCAGAAATCGCTGCTCATCAGTCCCGATGCTTGGCGTCGGTTTGTGAAACCCAGGCTGGCCGACATATTCTCGAAGGCCAAATCGGCCGACAAGAAAGTGTTTCTTCATTCATGCGGCAACGTACGAGCCGTCGTGCCCGATCTGGTCGAACTGGGCCTAGACATACTCCATCCGATCCAGCCCGAAGCGATGGACGTTCTCGAACTGAAGAGCCGATTCGGCGATCAACTGTCGTTCTGCGGTGGTCTGGGCACACAGAACCTATTAGTGAACGGCAGCCCCGAAGACGTGCGCAATGAAGTGCAACGACTGAAACAGGAACTGGGCCATGACGGAGGTTACATCCTAGAATCGGGCATCACCATCCAGGCTGACGTGCCGCTCGAAAACATGGTAGCCATGATCGAAGCGGCCCGCAGTCGGAATTCTCCGCTGCAGACCTGAGAGGCGCGGCGGTCGCTTGGATGGAACTCGGCGGTCTCCGTTGCAGCGCGAGGCAATTTTGCACATACTAATGAGCTGTCATGATCCCCGCAAAGGGCGCTCGCCCTGGGCCGAGATGGATATACACTGTTCCGCCACCGAACTCGTGCAACGTCACTGCCAAGGGGATCCCAATGCAGCGGGTGAGCTGTTCGCCTACTACGCCGAGCGACTGAGCCGTTTGGCCGAGCGCCATCTGAGCCGAAAGCTGGCGGGACGAGTTGACAGCGACGATGTCGTGCAGTCCGCATTTCGCACGTTCTTTCGACGGAGTACGCGCGGCGATTTCCAGATCGACAGCAGCGCTCAGTTGTGGCAGTTGTTGGTGAAGATCACGATCCGGAAAGCACGGGCAAAAGGACGCTATCACACAGCGGCCCGGCGTGATGTTGGAGTCGAGCAGGGGATTGCCGACCAGGATTGGATGATCGTCGCCATGGCCGACGAGCCGGGACCGGACGAAGCAGTGATGTTGATGGACGAGATCGAGGCACTAGTCAGCGGGCTCCCTTCGTTGTATTGCCAAGTCCTGGAACTGCGCCTTCAGGGGCACTCGGTGGCTCGGGGGCGCCAAACTTGCTCTTTCCTGGTTAACTGAGCTGGTTTTGTGAG
>CAZUAH010000442.1:0-11616 GCA_964617665.1 uncultured Pirellulaceae bacterium | reverse complement strand
GAAACGCCGAAACAGGCCGCTCAACTCCACATAATCAGCAGCTTCACATAAGGGAACAACTCGCCGATGACCAGTCCTCCAATAACTTCCAATGGTTCCGGCGGTTTCGCGTCCGGCTCCTTTGACTCGTCCTGCTCCCATTCTTCGAGTGCTTTCTTGTATAGCCCCGTGGTGCGAACGTAGGCCTCGAAGGACGCTTCCACGCGTTCCAGGTTGGTCAGAAACTCCAGGCATTCCGGGACAGGTTCGTCTTCCGGCACTCCCATTTTCCTGGCCAAGACGCGGCTGATCATCGACACCATAGGTCCGGGCTGTCCTTCTGTATTTGACATCACCCGCGCCAGATGTGGCAGATCCTTCGCGCTGACGTACCCTCGTTCGCGAAGGTACTGCAGTGCTCGGGCCGCGAATTCTCCTTCCGCATTCCCTCCGCACCGCGCAACTGCATCGCCGGTCCAGATGTAGAGGGCCATGTTCTTCAGATCCTGACGCAGATTGGTGTCCAGGAACTCGTGGAGTCTTGCGAAATCCGGCTCTTTGCCGATCTCCGATCGAAACCAGCCGATCAGTAAATCAACCAGTTGGTCAGCGGCTGCATGACGTCGAGCCAATTGGGCCGCGAGATCATCGTTGCCGCGGAAGCGTTCTGCATAAATCACAATTTCGCCAAGGGATGACGTGTAGCGAGTGTAGGTGCCAGATCCTCCCACGTCTGTTGGCGTTTGCGACTTGAATGTTTCGATGAAGACGCGTTTCTTGCCGTCCTTCGACCACCGTCCATCGGCATAGACCTGTTCGAGACGCTCAAGCTTGTCCTGCGCCAACGGCGTGATGTTCGGTTGCGCCTGATCCTCCGGCGTGGTCGCACCGCCAACGTGCCAGCATGTGAGTTTTCGCTCGAAGGAGTCTCCCTTGGGTGTGACTTCGACGACGTATACGTCGTGCTCACATCCGGTAAATAGGCCGATGGCAAGCAGAGTCGTGTAGGTTAGTGCGCGTCTCACGGCACTTCTCCGATATGCGACAGCTCTTGTGGCCTCTTGGTAATCGTATCCTCGACTGCTGCCCTCAAGTTTCACTTGCCCGCGTGGTTTTTCAAGTAGGTATGCGGACGAAACATAAGCAATTCGACGCTGGGCAGCGGTTGCCACATGTGGCCGGAGTTGCCATGATATTGTATCGCTTGCAGCCAAAGAGGAAGGATGGAAATGACGGGACAAACTACTACTTGGGGGCAATACCCAACCACGCGTCTGCGACGCAACCGCCGTGATGACTGGTCGCGCCGCCTTGTGGCCGAAAACGACCTGCGGGTTGACGATTTGATCTGGCCGGTTTTCGTCCATGAAGGCGAGAATCGACGAGAGCCGATACCGTCCATGCCGGGCGTCGAGCGGCTGTCGATCGACCTGCTGGTTGAAGAAGTGGGAAATGCGAAGGACCTGGGGATCCCCGCCGTGGCCATTTTTCCGGCCACACCTCCCGAGAAGAAGACGTCCGAGGCGGAAGAGGCGTTCAACTCAGAGAATTTGGTCTGTCGATCGGTAAGGGCGATCAAACAGGCTCATGAGGACGGCATCGGGATAGTCTGTGACGTGGCGCTCGATCCCTACACCAGTCACGGTCAGGACGGTCTGGTGCGCGATGGATACGTCGTCAACGACGAATCGGTCGAGGCCCTGTGCAAACAGTCCATCGTTCAGGCCGAGGCCGGCTGCGACGTGATTGCTCCTTCGGACATGATGGACGGCCGGATCGGCGAGATTCGTAAGACGCTCGACGACAACGGCTATCAGCACGTCCGCACCATGTCTTATGCGGCGAAATACGCTTCGGCGTTCTACGGACCCTTTCGCGACGCCGTCGGTTCGGCGTCCAGCCTTGGCACCGGCGACAAACGCACATACCAAATGGACCCGGCAAACGGCGATGAAGCTCTGCGCGAAGTGGCCCTCGATCTGGCCGAGGGAGCGGATATGGTAATGGTCAAACCGGGCATGCCTTACCTGGACATAGTCCAACGCGTGAAAGAGGCGTTCGCTGTGCCAACGTACGTTTATCAGGTGAGCGGCGAATACTCTATGCTATGTGGGGCTGCAGCAAACGGCTGGCTGGATCACGGACGCGTGATGCTGGAAAGCCTGGTCGCCTTCAAACGAGCTGGCGCGGACGGCATTCTCACTTACTTCGCACCGGAAGCCGCTAGAGCACTGAACGAAGGCTGATCCATTCCCGAAGGCGCTCGACCGTACCGGCATCGTTATGGAGACCGTGCCATGAAGATCACCGATGAGGTGTACGCCGTCGGCGGTGGGCGAAGCGGCTTCGACATCAGCGACAAGTACGACTCGAACGTCTTCCTGGTCGACGGCGGAGACGAACTGGCACTGATCGACGCGGGCTTTGGGTACGACATCGAGCCTATCCTAGACAATGTCCGCTCGTTTGGCTTTGAATTCAGTGACATCGGACACTTGTTGCTGACCCATGCACACGCCGACCACTGTGGAGGCGCCGCCACGCTACGCGAGCAGTTGAAGCTGGAAGTCGCCCTGTCCAACCAGGAGGCCAAGTTCTTGGAGGAAGGCGACGAGGTGGCGGTCAGCCTCGACCGCGCCCGTGATGAGGGGATCTACCCCGTTGATTTCCACCTTGCTCCTTGCACCGTTGATCGCCGGCTTTCTCACGGCGATGAAATCCGTTGCGGCCGACTCACCATTCGCGCCATCGAGGTCGCCGGACACAGTCTTGCCTCGATCTGCTACTTGCTTACCGGCGGCGAACGGACGTGCTTGTTCAGTGGCGACACTGTGTTCCTGTTCGGCGCGATCAGCCTGCTGAACTGCGAAGGTTCGTCGCTGGCAGGCTATCGTCGCGATATCAACCGCCTGGCCGACCTTGGTGTGGAAGCTCTAATGCCCGGGCACGGAGGCTTCTGTCTCCGTGGCGGCCAGAGCCACATTGACGAGGCGATCGAAGCGTTGAAAAGCGTTTGGCCTCCGCGCAACTACCGATGACGAAGCCATCGGCACCTCGACGCCGCAGACCTATCGCCCCGTGGAAGAATAAGGCGGGAGAATCCTCGCCCGTCGTATTGAGGCAGCGTTTGAGATCTCGCTACACCTTGCTCTCGCCGTGACGTCGGAGGATGTGCAGCGATCGTGGCTCGAGATTCCAGCGGTTTTTGGGCTGTGCCGAGGGGTCTATTACAGGCAAATACGAGGCCGACGTTTCGACTTGGGTAGGGGTAGCGCCGTAGTTGGCCAATACCAAGTACGAATCGCGATTGGCGAACGCCGACGCGACAACCGATTCGGGGAGCGGCCCAGCGAACAAATCCGAGTCGCCGATTTCCAGCCACGCCCAGGTGCCTTCTTCGACCAGAGGCAGATACTGCTTCAACCAGCGGGCGTGCATCGGCCGCGCATCGGGGCGGCCCGGCACCGAGTCCCACCAACCGTAGCTGTGCGGGCCGTTCGGGTTCTCCTGATGGTGCTTCCAGATTGCGCGGCAATGGCGCGTCCAAAAACACTTCTCCTCCGGTGGATACTCTATGCCGGGGATCAATGCTCGCTCGCCAGTGAACGGCCGGCCAGCCAGCAACACCGGAAACTGCATGTACGGAATTGCGTGCAGGTACAGTTCGTTCTCGTTTTCGATCGTCGCGCGGCTCATGTCCAGACACGGAACCACGTAAGGCGGATGATTCTTCACCGCCTCGCGAAGTCGATCGCCTTGCCTTCCGCCTTCGCCCACCCATAGGTAGTCGTAGACCTTCAGATCCGTGTTTGGGCATCGCGGACCGCCTCGATGGAGCTTCACAACGCCGCCGCGACGGTGAACCTCGGCATAGATCATGGCCAGCAAATCGGCTAGAGCGCCGTCGCTGGTTTCGCTCTCCTCGAACGCGAGTACTTGATCTCCGGTCGCTTGTTCAGAAAGGTCCGGCGGCTGACGATATCCCAAGTCGTTGTAGATGCCGTCCACGCCGTAGTCGTCTAGGATGCGAACGAGGTGTTTCAGGTAGTAAGCCCGCCATCCGGGACTGGCTGGCGAGCAATGGGCATACCGAAAGTAAATCTCGCGCAATGGACGATCATTCGCCTCGGTCCATTCTGGGTGGAAGTCGGGATCCTTCTCATCGAAGTAACCACTCGACGCGTAAACGATCACCTTCATCCCGCGTCGGTGAACCATCTCGACGAAACGGCGAAAGCCGGCCGGATTCAACGGAGCCAGTTTGTGGCCACCGAAAAGCCGTTGCGAATCATTCCAATCCTCATGCAGGTGTATCAACCGGATACCGTGATCGCGCAGGCGATCCAATTCTTGTTCGTCCCAGTCGTCCGGATCCCACGGTTTCCGACAAGGATACTCGCCCAGGTTGTAGCAGCATTGCCCCGGCAGATAGCTCGTGATCAAGTGCTTGCGCATACAGGTACGAATGCTGCGTTCGCAAGACCCGATGTTGAGTAGTCGCTTGCGGTGTTCCGTACTCGTGTAATCGCGCAGGATAGGAGCCGCAACAGATCTCTGTGCTCTGACGGATTCATCCGCCGCGTTCGTACTCGATCCAACCGAGATCACTGATCCGGCTACGGCCGTCGCGGCACTTGCTTTGAAGAACTGGCGTCTGTCCATCATTTGCCTCCCAACTAATGTCGCGACCCTTCGTAGGCGGACGGTTTGAGTAGGACCTTCTGTGTTCTAGCTCGGATTTCCGCGGCTATCTCCGCGAATCTGGGGTCTGTGGCTGTCATCAATCCGGCTCGTTGCCGGAGCGTACGTACAATCCACCGGCACTCGCCGACCAGACCGTCCTGACTGCCTCCGACAGACGTCAATGCGTCGGTGTATTGTTTCAGCCGTTTCAGCACGTCCGGACCGGTGTAATCGAGCAGGTTCTTGCGAAAGTCTTCGTTCAGCGCAACGACAAACTCCGGCGATTTCGCTTTCTCGCGTCGCTCTTCCATACGCTCGTCAAGTTCCTTCGCGATGTCCTCTAATTCGGTCAGTTTCGCCCGAAGCTCGGGATGGTCTTTCTTTTGTTCAGCGAGGTATTCCTGGATCTCCCGCCCAAAGGCGAGATAGAGGTCGATTCGTTGGCGAATGTGTTTGACGAAGTCCAGGGCATCGTCAAGGTACGTCTCGATCTCTGTCCGTTTTGCTTTCTGCTGCCCGCTCTGGTAGATCTCGTTCAGTAGCCTGCGGACGTGGCACGTGGCCCGGCCCACATGGTCCTGGCTTTGGCTCTCTACGCTCAGGATGTGCTCGCAAGGCCCGACACCCAGTGTGCCTCGCATAATGTCGACGATCGTGTAGGTGTCGATTGGTGTTTCGGGCAAGCGATTGATCGGGTAGATGACGGCAGGTCCTCGAAACGACATCTTCTTGTGCTTCAGAGGCTGAAGATAGCCTTTCCCCGCTTCGTCCAACCAACACGGATATTCGTACCAGCCAAGGACCGTGATCCATCGTCTGCGGTCCATGCCTAACCGGTTGGATGCCGGGCCGCCCACCTTGTACGCGTCGACGTCGATCTCTCCGGAGGCAGTCCTGCTGGGCTGGCCGGCCTGCGGTCCGCTTGGTAGCCATGTCGGACGCACGTACCCTTGTCCGTCTTTGAGCGGAAGCAGCATCTCCCAGCTATCCGTCAGACCATTGCCGCGCGTGAAATCGACTCGCCATTGTCCGGCGAACGGCCTCGTCCAGTCCAATGACATGATTTGCCCGGCGTATCCGTCCTTGATTTCCAGAGCATGCCAGATCTGAGGCGACTCCATCAACGCGACCCAGATCTTCTTCTCTGCTCCGAATTGAATCTCGGATCCAGTAACGGTTCTCTCGTTGCCATCGTCTGCAAGCGAGACTCTGACATCTTGTTCCCGGTTCTCGAAGACGCACATGGTGATCGAGTCTCCCGCCCCTGTTAGATGCAACAAGAAGTTCTCACTCGGCACGTCGACGGCGGGCACGGGGATTGTGGTGGCGTCGATCAGGATATCGTCTGCAAAGAAATCGGGCAGGATGACGTATCGGCCCGGAGATTCGACGCGGAGCAGGCCAGCGCCGGGGCCGGGTTCGGCTTCTAGCCAAACGTCACCTCTCTTGATGCGAAAACGAGTCGTAATCGTAGATCCTTTGGCGGTCTGGTAGACGGCCTCAAGACGTGCGGCAGATCTCGTATTTTCAACTAGCGCCGCGCTCTGCAGACGAACAGCCGGGGCGCCGCAACTGCTTTGAAGCTGGAGCCGCGCCCGCGACACCGCTCCCTGTGAAACCACGGAATAGACCTCGACGGCCGATCCCTGCTTGCGCAGAACGGCGAGAATACGGCCGTTGGTCATTACCGTATCGCCCCGGAAAGAAGATGGCGTCTCGTTGCGAAGTATCTGTTGCCAACCGATTTTCCTCATCAAGACAGACGGCGACAACGCGCTTGCCGACGAACTGCCTGTGTCCCACACAGCAATTCGCGCCGGCGGGCTCTGCACAGTGTTCCCGTATGCCACACCTTGGGCCAATGTGCATATGACGAACAGAAAACCGTGAATGCTAAGAAGGCGACGATTCGCGCTCATGACTCCCTCGCTTTGGCAAGCTGATGGCTAGTTCGATGCACGCGTGCGCATGAGAACAGCATCGGGATTGAATATCTGCTTGTCAAGCAAGAGGAGCGAGTAAGGCAGATGCCGCTGACGGTTACGGCAGTTCGAAGAGCGACTGGCTCTTCACGATTGCGCAGTCGTCGGGGAACGTATGGAACGCTTGTACCAGCATGCAGCGGTTACGCGTTTCGACGTTGACATAGCTTAGCGCCCCCAAAGCCAAACGGCCGCTGGCGCCGAACATGTGCAACATACCTCGACGATCACTGTCACGAGCCAGTTCCTGCTGGAACGTCCAGAAGATCTCCGGATCGACCGACTCCAGTTGAAAACTCGTCTGGTATTCGATTCCGCCGCGGCACTCGATGCGGTCGGTTCGCTCTCCTCGCAAACGATGGAACAGTAGGCGGCGTTTCTTGGGCAACGGATTGTTAGCCGATGCAGCCACCTCGGTCAGTGTGATTCCATCGTATCGCCAAGTGACCACGTGGCCGGCGCTGGTGATACTGATCTTTGCTTGGTAACCGCCACGTTCGATTTCGTGCGACCTGCAAATCTGAAACAGTTCGGGATGAAGGGGCCGGCCATAGACTTGAAATGTCAATTCCGCAACTTTGGGCCTAACGGTTAACACGGAATGAGTCCTCGTCGTGCTAGTCGATATGAAAATAGATGATCAGTGAATAATTCAGCATTTGATTCTGTGCGTATTATAGGCTTCCGTGGTGCTCGCTACAAAGGCACTTTTCTTTTCGTTCTTGACTACACCAAATCGCATCTTGACAAGGACAGTGATTTGTGGTTCGCGCACTCAGAATACAAGCGTGAAGAGATCGTATGCCGCGTGCGTGCCTGCAGCGATCCCGAATCCGCGGAAGACGAACAGGCCGGAAAAATAGACGCCCGCTAGGAATCGAAAACAGAAACTGTACCAATCAAAGACCTCGCCATATGTCGTGGTGAACTGGTAACCGGCAAACGTAATGTCAATCTGATAGTGCGCGGCCGAGAACAATAGGCTCGTGGCAACCACCGCAATCACAGCGCTCCAACGTATTGAAAGTCCCGATAATCGCAGCAGTCCCACTGCCGCTGATAGCAACATCAGACGGAATAGCAGCTCCTCGTATATTCCTGCACCCACATAGCCCACCATCAGCGCCAGAAAACTGCCGTGGCTGCCGGTATTCGCCGCAAGCGGCGGAATGGCTGCGGAGAACAGCGATCTCTGCCAACCGGCCACCAGCACCAAAGCGAAGCCGAACACCAGCGATTCCAGCAACATGCCGTAGAGCACGCTCCAATTCAGACGCCACGGCTGGTGCTTGAGGTGATGCCATGCTAGCAGCAGTCCACAAGTGAGAATTGGCAGCAGAAAATACTGGCTGAATCCGAGCAAGTCCAGGATTTGACGCAGCCAAACGTCGGCCGCATTGCGAATGGCATGGCGATCCAATAGCAGCACGCCCAGCTCGTAGAAGATCAGCATGGGCGCAACAAAAACCAACCCGGCCAGAGGCCGGGCCGATTCGTACCAGTAGCCCGTTTTTGCGCCGGGCGATTTCTTTGGAGATTTCTCCGGCATGTTGCCGGAGTCTAGCGGCTTTCCTATTCCTGCAACAAGCCCGGAACGACCGCATCCGTCGGACGTCGAACCGTGTTGTCGTGGCAAAGGAGCTTGCCTTCGCCAACGAAGTAGGTATTGAAATCCGCAACGATCAGGTTGTAGGTCTCCAACTCGGGCCCATCCTCGGTCAGGCTGACGCGGTCCGTACCGCCCACGCCGTGCAATTCCATGCCTGATTCAAGTTGTCGTGCCCGAAGCCACCCTTCGCCGGCCACCCAGAACAAATGGCCGCCGCTGGTTTCGAAAACCTCGCCCGCTACTGTTCGTACTCGCACCAGCGGGCCTTGCGGCCGAACCGTTGTGCGCAACACAGGTTTGTAGGCCAGTCCACCAGTCTCAGGGTCTTGCGACAGCACTAGATCGCCGACCTGAACCTGTTCGATCGCCGTTGTCCCCCTGTCGGTCCACACCATCGTTCCGGCTGCCAGGCAGTCCGAACGGCGTGGCGGAGATGGGCTGAACGACTCGATCGGTTGAGGCATTGGCGGCTGCATTGGCCGCTGCAAGTCTTCGGCACGTTCGACGCGAACGGCACCACGGTCTATCCGAACGAATTGTTCCGCCATGCGAACCCCACGCAACGGCTTCTCGCCCTCGGTGAACACCTCGTTGATTTCATTCCACCACTGCCACCACACTTCCGGATCCGCCGGCAGTTCCTGCTCGGTGGCAACGTTGAGAGCTGCAGCGATTCGACCATTCAAGGCTTGCGTCTGAAGGTTCTGTCGGACCACTCTCAAATCGCGTTCGACACCGTTGTTCTGGGCATCGTTCATCGCCTCCAGCATCGTTTGCCGCCCATCGCCACCGGGCAACGCAAATCGTTGGAAAGCGGAATCCAGCACCATGGCTTCGCGACGATTCTGTCCTTCACGAGCAAACGTGTGCCGGAACAGCAGGCGCCCATTGCTGGTCCGGAAGATGTCGGTGCGTGAGGTGACGGGTGTGTACAGCATGGAGAGCAGCGTTGGCACATAGCTGTCCATTTCGCGCGTCCGCAACTGCCGAGCGGCGTTCTCGCGGACTCGCGCGGATGGTGACAGCAACGCTTGACGTGCAAGCACCAACGAGACTTCATGCGCAGGCATCGCACCTAGCGCTCCTACCATCAGAAGTGCCGCTTCCTCGCTCGCGTTCCACAGAACCGCCTCGATGGCCGTCGCGGCTTCCGGATCGTTGATGGCCATCAGCCGGCCTGCCGCGTTCTCGCGTCTGAGCCGACTGCGATGTCGCAGATCTTGGCGGATATCTTCAATCTGAGGCCGCCAGCGAGCTAAAGCCCCCTGATTCGCCTGGAATCCTATCATCGCCTCCTGGATTTCCTCCTCGGTTACCCAATCAAACCCCATGCGACGAAAGCCCAGCCGCTGGCGCGCAATGAGATTGTCTGGCTCGAGCGCTACGACACGAGTCAAATGAGCCCGTTCTTGGTCGCCGAGTCCGCGGTCGGCACACCAGTTGGCCAATTCCAATTGTCCTTGCGGGCTCTGTGGATAGCGATCGCGCACTTGGCGATAGTCCGCAATTCGCTGCTGCTGGCCGAGCAGATCGGGCAGGTCTTCGGCCTTGATCCATACGCCTTCATGTCGAACCAGGCCCTGATGCCATTTTGCGGGGCCGTAGTCGTCGCTCAGTGCGGCGGCTCGCGCAAGCAGCCGGTCTCGTTCGGCCTTCAACCCATAGATTTCCCGGTGCAGGGCTTCTTTGGTCAGTTCTTCAGCGGCGCGGATTCGTTCGGCTTTCTTCGACGCCAGCGCGATCGGCCCAGTGGCCAAGAGTACAGTGAAAACGGGGCACAGCATACGAAGGAGAAAGGGGCGCTTCATTGTAACGCTTCCTCGCGTTTTTGCCCCTTCAGAACGACGAAAGTGAAAGCACTGAGAAAGAAGTGAGCGAAATGCCGGCCCTCGCAGTCGCCCCCCATTCGTGATCATAACGACCGGGAAAGGATCCTGCAAAGGTTTCCGGCTCGTCATCTTCAAGTTCCGTCTTGGGAACGGGACTCACGTAGGGTACGTCTGAATACGAACGCCGGTAAGTGCGGCTGTTTTCGGAGAAGGGAATGGATCGCGAGCCCCAACACTGCGCTGATGAAATTGCAGTTGAGAAAACAGAATATCAGCATCGTTGCCGCTGGCTTGAGGCGGTTTTGTTCACGCCCGGCGCCACGAGTGATGGCGAATACACCGGCCGCGATCCCGTAGCAGCCGATGACGCTCGACACACCGGAAAAATCGAACGGCCCATACAGTTGAAAAACGGTCACTACAGACCAGATGATTGCGATGACACCGGCCAATACGAACAGCACCCAGCAGGTTTTCAGCGAGGCGGGCGGTTCGCTTGGCTTGCCCCGCGATGTTGCTTGGGATGCCATTGTCTCTGTCGAGTCCGCGGGAGGTTCTCGGGTTTCGTCTCCAATAGAACTGTCAGATTCGTCTGCCAGTTCCGCCAGGACAGGGGTTTCTTCGTCGGCTACCAGCACGGCCTCGACAGGCTCAGCCACTGGCACACCGTCGTGCGGCTCCTGTTGATCCAGCGAACTTTCCCACCACTCCTGCCACGCAGCCGCTTCGTCGCCGTGCGTTTCGCCTGATATCGTCTCCAAAGCCCGGATCACCTCGTTCCGAAGCGGCCGCGCATCGTCGGATCGAAGCAAATCGATCAGCACATATGCACCCGTTGGGTAGGCACCACCGCCCATGTGTCGAATGGCTTCAGACCGCTCGTCAAGCGGCGCGTCTTCGTCTGCGATCAGTGGAACAAGTCGTTCTTCGATGTGCCGGTGGACGATGGGTGGTGGAGGATCATACGGCTGGATCTCCTGCGTAAGAGCCCACGCGTGCCAGTCGCGCATTAGCTGATCGAATCCGTGGCCAAAGTGCCGGACGAAGGCGTCTTCGTATCGTTCCCGGCGTTTCAAATTGCGCAGAAACGATTGAAACTGCTCACGACGTTTACCGGAATGGCGGCCAGCAAGAAACTCGGCCAGGGAAGCCATCTGGTATCCGTAGCATGTGGATCGACGGAAATTCTCCGGCTGGTGGGTGTCGAGCAGTAATTGCGCTGCCTCGCGCTGAGGCATGGTCAGCAGCCCCGGTTCGATCGAAGCAGCGTCATGCTGTTGCCAAACGCGAATCGCGCGATGATCGCGGCGCAGCACGTCAGGCTCGGAGTCGGTCGCAGCCAGTCGGCTCACAAGCATCTGCAGCCAAGGCTCGGCCAGAAATCTCTTGTACTGTTCCCAGAAGTAGTGGCCGAACAAGATACGGAGCACGCGCTGCGGTTCGGTCAGGCGGTCCAGCGACGTTTGCTCGCACATGATGATTTGCCTCGGCACCAAAATGCTGTTGGATTCTCGATGACGAGCCGGATATTCGG
>CAZUAH010000441.1:0-11632 GCA_964617665.1 uncultured Pirellulaceae bacterium | reverse complement strand
GCCCCAAGCCGTACGACCGAGGAGTCTTTTGCTGCGATCCGGCCGACATCACCAACCTGGACAAGCACACGCTCCTGTTCAATCCGGGCGTCGAATCGGGCAATATGATCATCCAAGACGGCGTGATTCTGGCATCCCATTGCGCGCCCGCGTCGCCGATGGACACCGGCTTCATCGTTTCGCTGGATTTGGGCAAGACTTGGGCGCAATACGATCTGAAGGAGTTCGGCACACGGTCACCCTGCCGGTTCCACAAGAAGAACAGTGAAGGATGGTTCAGGGTGGACCTAAGATCCCACTGGGTTACGCCCGCCGAGATGATGTTCATAGAGCCAAAAGAAACGCCCGGCGGTGGCGGAGGTTGAGGACCAGGGGAGTCTTGTGACCAAGTGACGCCACCTGAAACGTCAGGCTCCCTATTCAGCGACGATCGGAACAGTCCGCGACACGATCAGATCCGGCATTTCGTCTTTCAGCCGCTCGATGCCTTGATCGGTCACGTTGCTTTCGCCCAGCAACACTAGGAACCGGAGCCCGGTGAGCGATTTGAGTTGCATCACCCCTTTGTCTGTGACTTGGGCGTCATAGAGCCAGAGTTTCTGGATCTGCTGGATCTGAGAGACTCGCTGCAAGAACTCGTCCGTCACACTCGGGCCGCCGAGTTCGATGCTCACCAAGTCGGGCAGATTGCTCAAATGTGCAAGGCCGGCCGGCGTGATCTTCGTTCTTGCGATACTGAGCGAGTGCAGCTTCTTCATCTTTCGCATGTGGGACAAACCCTCGTCGGTCACTCGCGTTCCGGAGAGCCCAAGAAAACGAATGTTTGGTAGATCTTTCAGACGCTCTACACCAGCATCGGTTACACGCGTATGGTCTAGGAACAGCATGGAAAGATCGGGCATGGCTACGAGATGATCCATACCCGCGTCGGTGATTTGTGTTTCCTCTAGCTCGAGGTGATAGAGTCCTGGACGATCTCGAAGATGCGCAAGGCCCGCGTCGGTCACTTGCGTTCGTGCAAGGAACAACTTCGTTAGATTGGTCAGCGGCTTCAAATGTTCCAGCCCTGCGGCGGTCACTTGTGTTCCCGACAGATTCAATGTTTCGAGATTGGTCAACGCGCGAAGATGACTCAACCCCGCATCCGATATCGTCGAATTCTCGAGCCGCAGGTGCCGAAGCTCTCTGAGCCGGCTCAGATGGGCAAGGCCAGCTTCTGTCACCTGCGTATTCGGAACGACGGGCCCGATCTCCGTTCTTGTATCGCTCAGCTTGAAGTCATCCGGAGCGTACGCCCAGCCGACCATCAACTGGTTCAGCCGTGGCAGCCGGCCCATCTCCCGCAGGTCCTCGTCGGTGACGTCCGTCACATAGATTTCCAAGCGGTGGAGACCCGACAATTCCTTCAAATGGGCCGCATCAGCAGCGGTCATTCGATCTCGAGAGACTACGAGATTGTCTAACCGCGGCAACTTGCGGACAATCCCCAAGTCCACTTCGCCCGCAATACGCGCTTCGACCACGCACGCGAAGAAATGGTCGCCCAGGAACGTCTCGAGCCAAACGGGACCAAGCGGATCGTAGGTCAGCTCGTCATTCTGCTCGTAATCATACCGCACGGATCCGCCGGCCCGCTGGATCTCCTGGACCGCCAATTGCTGTTCTCGGGCAACCTTGGTCTTCCAGTGGAACCATGCGAGTCCACAACAGATGATCAATATCAACACAAACAGCGTGGACAGCCGAAACCGCAATCGACGTGCGGGCCGTTTCGGTTTGTCGGCGGATTCCTGTGCCATGATATTGAACCTCACTCGTCCACGTGTCCCGGTCAGGAGCCCCGGGTCACAAAATGCCAATATCGACGACGCAGCTCCCTGTATCAGGCATGCTGGTCGACGGCCCAGTTGGCTTCGATCGTCCGTGCCTCGTTCAGGCGTTCGATAGCGTTTTCCAGGTGAACGATCGCTCGGTCAAGGCAGACGTCCACTTCGTCGATGTAGCCGTCGGCCGAGGCAGACCACATCCGATTGATGGTTCGTTCGGCCAAGGCAAAGTGTGTCATGATACCCGCGTACTCCTGTAGGCCGAACGAATCGATCAGCGATTCTCGCAACTCGGCGAACGAGGCCAGATCGGGTGCCAGAAGTTCGTCGATTTGCCCGTGTACGTCGTGTACGGGCGGCTTCTCTTTGCCCATTTGCCAAAGCCGTAATTGCTTGTGCAGTCGATTCAGCGTGGCGTCCAGTTGATCGACGTCGTCCGCGTGCCGTTCACTTCCCAAGCGTGCGGTCCTCTTGGTGGACCGCAGCAGAACGACGCCCGCTACGGCAATGCCCAGCGCGATGGCGTACGCTGGCCAGGAAATGGTGGACCAGGGACTGCCGGGTACTTCGGTGCGGCGAACGGCCAGCAGGGCGCCGCTCAGAAACCCGCTCCACAACATCACGTGTCCGCATAGCCGAGCCACTTTCATCACGCCGCTCCCCAGATGAACTGACAGATGGTCTGATAGAATGCCTGATAGAAGGCATTGCCTACGCCCACCAGTGCTTCGCCGACGATCAACCCCGCGGCGATCGGAACGCCAACATGCTCGGAAAAACTGCGACCGAGAAAGCGGTCGGCCGCGACGCGAAGCAGATTTCCCAGCGTATAGGTCAATACGATGCCAAAGGGCATGTAGAAGCCCAGGCCAATAAGCACTCCGATGCCGCCCAGGCCACTGAAGGCGAGCGCCCCTCCCAACCCCGCGCCGGCCACGTAGCGATAGGTTGGCACGTCCTCGCTGACGATCCCACGAATCATCGACGCCAAGGCTTCGCCTTGAGGCGCGGGCAGACTTTCGCTTCCCAGCGTCATGTGTTTGTGGAGCACAAAGATGAGCCCGATCACGACCAAAGGCCCCAACCAAGAACCGATGAATTGGGCCAACTGCTGGCGTCGCGGCGTGGCGCCGACCAGGTATCCGGACTTCAAGTCCAACATCATGTCGCCAGCCTGCGCGATGGCCACGCAGATGGCTGCGCCAATGATGACGGAACTCAAGATGGCTGCCGGACTGCTCATCCCGGCCTGCGCGATGATCAACAGAATTGTGACCGCGATCAAGGTCATGCCCGACAGCGGTGACCAGTTAGTTCGTCCCAGGCATTCCGAAACGATCACGCCGGCCACCCAGACCCATGCGGTTCCCAAGACGGCCATCAACGCTGCTCGCCAGAGGGTCATTTCAGCGACCGACTGATAGCAGATGGCGATCAAGACAACTATGCCGCCGGCGATGCCGTAATACAGCAAGCGAATCGGCATTTCGTCCGAAATGGCTCTCTTCCCGTCACCGCCGCCTCGGCTGGCCTCGTGCATGGATTTGATCGCGCTGCGAATTAGCGGAAAGGCCGCCACGATGCCGCAAAGGGCGGCTCCGATCAGCATTCCGATTCCGGTGGGGCGAAACAACGTCATGCGCAAATCACTTGGGTCGCTGAGAAGGTTCGGCACGCCGCCCTGCCCGACCAATGACAACAACGGGGCCAATAGCCAGTAGCAGATGAAGCCGCCGGCGCCGAACCAAAAGCCGCCCTTACCGGACAGAAAGCCGACACCCACCGTCATCAGCGAAAGAAACAGTGTGATATTTAGATATGCCGGAAGTCGAAGCTGTTCACCCAATGCCCATTCGGGGTGGTCGCTGCCGGTGAGCCAGATAACCGTCAGATAGAACGCTCCCGACACGACGCCTGCTCCCAGCAGGTAGACGGCCTTCTTGAGACCAGCGCCGGGTGATTTGAGAATGGTCGCGACCGCGATGCCACCCGGGTATGCCAAACGGTCAAAGTCGATCATCTGCTTGCGAAGGGGAATGATGAAAGCCAGCCCGAGAATGCCGCCCGTAATACACGCCAGCACCATCAATGGAATGCTGAATTGCGTCAGGCCGGCAAACTGGCCATTCTTGTCGCTGGACGTTTCGGCAAGAATGAACAGGGCGGGAATGGAAAACATCATACCTGCCGACGCGCCGTTTACGGCCGAGGCGATCGTCTGGTTGATATTGTTCTCGACAATGCTCGTACGCCGGAGTATGCCGCGCAAGATACCCCAACCCAGAATCGCGGCGAGTTCAGAGCCCTCGATCGAAAATCCCAGGATCAGCGCAGCGTAGCCGATCGAAACGGCGATTATGGCGCCCAGGAACCACCCCACAATCACGGCTGGCCATGTCAGTTCGGGATACGGTCCTCGATGGATCACACGCGACGAATCACCGTGTGAATCGCGTGGTGTGTTTGATGTGGTCATCGTCGGTACTCAGTTGGGAGCGCAGTGCAAGGGCAACGTGCCATGATTGTACGACCCTGACGCGTGCAGCAAAACCGTGGATAGCATCACACCGCTTGGGAGCCTTCTGGCGTGGGGTTTCGTCGAAGACCACAACCTGGTACGTCGCATCTTCCAGGAAAGATCCGACATCGCTTGGCTGCATCCTGCAATCCGTCGTGTTATCATGCTGTTGGAAACAACTGCTGTGGAAGGGGGCGCCTGCGAGGAGACACATCATGCCGACATCACCAAGAGTTGTTGTCACTGCTCTGCTGCTTGTTGCTCTGAGTTGGTCATATGCGGTGAGCGCTCAAACGCAGAGTGTCCAGCCTGAAGAGCAAGCCCCAAACACGTTGTCGCACAAGGAGAAGGCGGCTGGCTGGAAACTGTTGTTCGATGGCAAAACGACCGAAGGTTGGCGGGGATACAAGATGGACAAGATGCCTCCCGGCTGGCGAGTCGAAGGAGCGCTGGTTCGAGTAAAGGGTGGAGCAGGCGGCAAAGGGGCTGGCGGTGGGGATGATATCATTACGGTTGATCAGTACGACAACTTCGAACTGACGCTGCAATGGAAGATCGTGTCGGGCGGAAACAGCGGAATTCTGTTTCGGGTCACCGAGGATGCCGTTACGTCTTGGCACGTCTCGCCGGAAATGCAGGTGCTGGACAATTCCCGGCATCCTCGACGCGACAAGCGGCAACTGGCGGGAGCTTGTTACGACCTGTACGCACCTCCGAAAGACGTGACGAAGCCAGTCGGCCAGTGGAACACCGTGCGGATCGTAGCCGACGGGGATCACATCGAGCACTGGCTGAACGGAGTGAAGCTGTTCGAATACGAAATCGGCAGCGACGACTGGAACGAGCGCGTGGCCGGCAGCAAGTTCAAAAACAAGCCCAAGTTCGCCAAAGCCAAGCAGGGGCACATTTGTCTTCAGGATCATTCGGACCGCATTGAATTCCGCAACATCAAGATCCGTCCGTTCGAGTAGAAGACCCAAGACGCGCCAGTGCCGTTGAACCGGGAGTTCGATGGTGATAATCAAATGGAAAGGTAAGGTCTACTCGTTTTCGGTCGCTTGGCCGCTGGTTCTTTTCATGGCCCTGCTGCTCGTGGCTTACATTCTGTCGGCACGTCCGGACCCAAAGGATCGAGCCGTTGCCACGATCCAGAGAATAGGCGGTGAGTTTGAGCTCGATGAGCAATCACCCGGCCAACCATTGGTTAAGGTGGATTTCAGCTTTACCCAAGTCACCGACGACGACATGGTGGGCCTGAAGGGACTGGCCGATCTTCGAGAGCTGTACCTTTGCGGCACCGACATCACCGACGCGGGTTTAGAGCATGTGCGCGGCCTGAGGGCCCTTGAAGTATTGGACCTGTGGCGATGCGGGAATGTGACTGATGCTGGGCTTGAACATCTGGAAGGAATGTCCAGCCTGCGCCGGTTGAGTCTTTGGAACACCGAGATCACGGACGTCGGCCTTGGGCACGTGGTTTGCCTCACGAGCCTGCGCGAATTGGACCTCTCACATACGCAGATTACCCACGACGGCTTGGAACAAGTGAAGGCCCTGCCGAGCCTACAACGGATCGAGCTCGTGGGATGCGAAAACTTCACCGATGCAGACATCGACGATCTGAAAGCTGCGCTGCCACAGGCAATCATAACGCGGTGATCGATGATGGTCGGGCGATGCTCGCCCGCAGGGCTTTATGTTATTCCATTCCGCCGTTACACCTTCTCCACTACATAGGACCCTCGCTGCGCACCCCGTCAGGCCGTGATTGTGGCCAATGTTGCCTCGGTTTTCTTGTCCATGCGGCTGCGGTTGTCTATAGTGCTTGTAATGGCGCAAGTAGGTGACGGCATTGTCTTGGCGACCGTTGCCGCACAGTCTTTTGTCTCGGTGTCAGCTATTGCGAGTTCTTTCCAGGCTGACTTGCCGACGTTTTATCACATTGGAGGACCGTCAATATGAGGGTACTTAGAACCTGTCTGAAGTTTCTCGCGGGTGTCGCGGTGGTGCTGATCACCGTCGGCGACGCTCGCACGGAGACGTTTGACCTTAAGACGAAGCGATTGCCCTCGTCTTACGTGTCAGTGCGTTCGTCCAAGGACGCCGCGTTTATGTCGCGCTACTACCAGAGATTCTACACGCGCGACGGATCGTACGTTCGAACGCCCGGTCAAACGGACTTCTCGAAGGTTGTTGTCAAAGAGCCGAAGTATAAGTACGCGCGTCCGTTTAAGGGCGTGGCCAAGCTGGGAACCCAGGAGTTTGGGTTTGCGTTCGATGTGGATTCCTCTGCATCGACAACCACTCGCAGCACGCGAGTGCGCTACACGCATCTCTATTTTGACAGCAACGGAAATGGCGATCTGACGGACGATGAGCCCGTCAAAGCCGAAAGCAATTCTTCGTCGTACAGCTACTTTCCCCGTGTCGATGTCACGATTGACGTCGATGGGACGAAGGTGGACTACGCGTTCTACATGAGGACGTATTCCAGCTCGTCCGGTTACAGCCGCGCGTATCTTTACGGGGCGGCGTACCGCGAGGGCGAGATCACGCTGAACGGCGAAAAGAAACGCATTGTGTTGGTGGATTCCAACAGCAACGCGCAATTCGATGATGCAACCGGTGACGCGATCTTCATCGATCCGGACCCGAACGCGGGTGTGTACGCCTACAGCGACATGACGATGAACGACGTCCAACAGCCGGTAGGCAAACTGGTCAATATCGATAATCGCTTCTACGACATGGAGCTATCGCCTGCGGGCGACAAGCTCACGCTGACGCCATCGTCGGCGCCGGTCGGATATGTCAGCAACCCGAACAAAGGTTTTCGCGCCCTGATGCAGGGCGAACAGGGGATCCTCAAGATCTCCGCAGGTGAGTCGGGGAAATCGCCGTTGCCAGTTGGCGATTGGAAACTGCTGTCATACACGATCGACGGCACCGTGAAGCCGGAGGCGAAGGAAGAAGAAGGTTCGCTGCTGAATACGCTCAGCGAGGCACTTGTTCAGAGCAACAGCTCTACGCCGCGTTGGTCGTTTATCTCAGCACGACCGGCGAGCAGTTTGACGGCGGTCAACGTTCGCGAAGGGGAAACCATCGATCTTCCCTTCGGGCCGCCGTACAGACCTATCGTTAAAGTCTCTCGCACTTCTGGCAGTGCGGGCAACCGAGTGGCTTATCTGAGCCTGTCCCTCGTCGGGACAGGGGGCGAAGCCGTCAGCAACATCATGGTTAATGGCACTCGCCCGGGTGTACCCGAATTCACTATCACCAGCGATGAAGAAAAGGTCGCGCAAGGCAAATTCCGGTATGGCTGAGGCTTTACCTGTTCGTACTCGTGGCGAGTACCAAAGGAATTGGCTGATCAGTATGAAGTGACAGTGAAATGGGACGGCGGTCCTTTCAAAATCGAAACGACTGAAAGCGTCATCCGCAAGTCAGATCTGCCCAGCGGTAGTGCTTCTGCAAACCTTCTTGACCGCGTTATCGGAGCGTTTGCAGCAGATTGATTCCCGAGACTTCAATTGCTTGCGCCATACGAACGGCCTCTAGCTCTGCTAGGGGCCGTTTCCTTTTCTTGCCAAGCAAGATCCATGGCTGTGCATCGACCCGTATGCGTCTTGAACGACGCAGTATTCAGTGTCGTCGTACACCACTTGGCTAGGCTGAAGCGGACGCGCTTGAGCCTGGTCTAAACACCGGTCAGGAAGTGCAGCGCTGATCGGTCAGAAATTACAGCGCTCGGGGTTTGGAGGCCCCATTCTAACTGGGTTGGAAGTTGCTTAATAGAAAACGTTCGCGCTCCCATGGGACCGGGCTGGTTGCGGCGACTGCTTCAATTGCGAGTACAAGGCACTATGAGATCCGCGGGTCGAGACCGAATCGTGTTCGCTCATTCAACGACGACGTTCGACGACGAACGCGGCAACGCTCCGATGCGCATCGTCTTCGATCCTCTGCGGCACCAAGAGCAATCGGAAGCGGACGACCGGGACGCCGATTCGCCACAGACGCTCGACCTTCGGATACACTTGCCTTGGCGGCCCGACGATCTAACTGCACGACCCAGCGGCACATTGCGACTGGAGCAGTTGGGGAACAATCGGTAGAACAGAAGCGTTGAACTTTTTCCGCCGTTCGAACGCCCTGCGAGCTAGTCTTCCCCATCCTCCAGAGCGCCGGCTGGACGAACAACCGTTTGCACGAGTCGTTCGATTTTCTTGACGGTAAACGGGGCGGGCATCACCATCGCTTCGCGGCCCGGCGGCGCTTTGTCGCCTTTGCGTAGGGCGATAATGACTTTCACGCCAGGGATTCGTTCATCCTGGATCATCGAATCCACCAAGCGGCCGTCTTTCACCTCGGGCATCGCGCTATCCAGCACGGCGACGGTCGGATGAAACGTCTCGATGAGCATTGAGCTTTCGTATCCGCCCCGCGCGAAACGCAATACTAGGTCGTCCGAGTCGACCTGGGCCGTTAGCCTGCCGATCAACGCTTCGTCGCTCGTTACCACAAGCACCATCGAAGCCAGCCCGTTGCAGGCCCGGAAGAATGAACAGTTCTCGCAGGTCGCGTGGCAGAAGCGGCCCTCGTGCCCGATCGTATCGCCCAACTCGGCGACTTCGTAACATTTCTCGATCCTAGCACGGTACACGACGCATTTCTTGCAGGTCTCGGACGGTGACGTACTTCGGCAGAAATACTCCCAGCAATGCGTTGGCATCGAGGCTGAATCGAACGCGTCGGCTAGGGCTTTATCACTCGCGTCCCGTTCGCCGTATCCCAGCGCATCCAGATTCCTTCGGGAAATGCGGAAATGACCACCAGCGGTTCGGCTGGCGGGGAGTTTTCCATTTCTGATCCACTTCAGCACGGCGTCCGGTGTAACACCGCAGAATTTGGCAGCTTGCCCAGTCGTAAGTAAGTCGGATTCCATAGTATTCGATGTGTTTTCTCTATTTTCGTATTGGCTTTCTGCATTTTTACGTCGCGCATCGCATTAGTGCAAGTGCATGCCTAGCAATTAATGGTTAGTGTGAGCTGGTGTTGTCATGTAATAGTGGTTGTTATTCGGCACCAAGAAGCCGAGTTCACGCCAGTCGCATTTCGATAATATCCATACTGCATTCCTTCTGTAAGTGGCTGGGTCTGGGAATTATTGGGTTGCAAGATTGACATATCCACTAAAAAGCTGATATCATCACGACAACTGGCGTTAGAGACTGCTTTAACCATAAAAGGCAGACTGGTCAGAGCAATGACAAGCCAAGATCCTTCTTTCTTGACGACCGGCCAGGCGGCGAAACTCTGCTCCGTCACTCCAGACACGATTCTTAAATGGATCCGCAAAGGCCGACTCGAAGCAGCTAGAACTGCCGGTGGTCACTTTCGCATCGAGCGCCGGCATCTGGAGCCCTTGATTACTACGCGCGGTGCTACTCACCCTTCCGACCAGCGGTTCTCCGATTGCCATGCGCCGGATTTGCGGTGTTGGGAATATCTGGGCGATCGGGGGGCGGTAACCGAGGACTGCAAACAGTGTGTGGTCTATCGGGTCCGCGCTCGGCGTTGCTTCATGATGGCCGGGCTCGAGCAGGATGTCGGACACGCGAAGCGATTCTGCCAAAGCTCTTGCCAGGATTGCGTCTACTATCGCCGTGTGAAAGGACTCGCAACGAACGTTTTGGTACTCACTTCGGACGAGGGCCTGATCTCACGGCTTGCCGAAGAGGACAGCGACAGCATCGTGCTGCGGTTTGCCCGTAACTCATACGACGCCTCGGCAATCATTCAGGATTTCCGGCCAGCCTTCGCAGCGGTTGACGAAGAATTGCTCGCGACCGGCGATAGGGAACTCCTGGATGCAATGTCGGACGACCCGCGGATTCCGGGTCTGAGAATCATCTTGGTCGTGCCACGAAACGGAACACGCAGAAGAAATGACAGACCGACGAGTAGTCTGATCGTCGGCGTCATAGAGAAACCGTTCCGAATAAACGAGATCGCGGACGTGATCAACAGCTTCCCCGTCGATTACCTGCCGGCGGAGAGCGGCACACTGTAGTGCAGGACCGGAAAGGACCAACGATGACTGAAGAACGAGTTCCGACCACCGATCCGAATATCGAGGGAAGCCTAGATGAGGATGGATTTCTGAAAACCATGTCCGGGTGGAACAGGTCTACGGCGGAGACGCTGGCCGAGATGAACGATATCGGCCCGCTGACCGATAACCACTGGCGGATTATCGAATTCGTCAAGGACTACTATTTGGAGCACGCCTCCGGCCCACCGGTGGTCCGGATCTGCAAAGAGACTGGTGTTAGCAGGGCGGAGGTTTGTCGTTTGTTTCCGTGTGGGGTGGCCAAGGGGGCGTATCGCTTGGCCGGCCTGCCGCGTCCTTCGGGATGCCTTTGAGTTATTGATTTACAGAGAAAAGGCGAGGCAGCATCTCGCCAGACTTTAGCGTACCCTTTGCACAGAGGATTCATAGCATGGAGATTGTGAGGTTTATCGTAGGGGTAATTCTACCCTACGTAGCGCTTGTAGTGTTTGTGGTCGGCATGGCTTATCGTATCCAGGTTTGGAGAAAGTTGGCCTCGCCACCGATGACGCTATTTCCGGCCCCAGAGGACAACAAGAGCAACACCATGAACACGGTGAAGGAGGCCGTGCTGTTCAAGAGCCTGTTCAACGGCGACCGGACCTTATGGATTATCGCCTGGGTCTTCCACGCGGTGCTGCTACTGATATTCCTCGGCCACTTTCGCGTCTTCACCGGGCTAATCGATAGCACGCTAGGGGCGATGGGGATGAGCGAAGAGGGCATCAAGGCCATGTCCGGCGCGGCTGGCGGCGGTGCCGGCGTGGTGATCCTGCTGGCTACGATTCTGCTTCTGGTTCGGCGAATGATGTTGCCCCGTGTGCGCGAAATCACCGGCGCGGCCGACTACTTGGCCCTGCTTCTGATCGCGGCCATCATTATTACTGGCGATCTGATGCGATTCAGCGACGCCCAGCATTTCGACCTGGCGAATTCGAGAGAGTATTTTCTCAGTCTTGCGTCGTTCGGCGACATCATGGGGGCAGCAGCCCTGCAGCACAACGTGTTTTTGATTCACATGTGCTTGGCGCTTCTTCTGATCCTATGCCTGCCCTTCAGCAAGCTTTTGCACTTCGGCGGGATTTTCTTTACTCATCAACTCCTTCGCAAACAGTAAGAGAAACGCCGGAGTTCTAGGCCGGTTAGGGAGACCACCAATATGTTGGACAAAACCAC
>CAZUAH010000440.1:0-11634 GCA_964617665.1 uncultured Pirellulaceae bacterium | reverse complement strand
AATCCGAGCCGCTACTTCATGGCCACGCGCTCGCAGAGTGCGCCGCCGGAACTGGAGCACCAAATGCTCCCAATGCCTATGGCCTCGCGTTTTCGCCTGACGGGAGGACTCTCGCGTCAGCATCAGGGGAGGGCCTCGCTATCTGGAGGGTCGATGGGTGTCAGAAGATACGTTCGGCAGCGGTCGCCAACACCGGATTTCGCTCCGTCGCGTTTTCCCCAAATGGTAGATTTGTGGTTGCAGGCAGTGATCTATTGCAGACGACGGACACTAGTAAACTTGTGCTTTGGGATCTTCACACTGACGGCATGATGGTCGTCAATGCACATAAGCACCGCATTGACAATGTTGCCTTCTCGTCTGACGGACGCATGGTGGCCTCGGCAAGTTACGACGGCACTGTGAAGCTGTGGAGTATCGAGCCAAACGCACCGGCAAGCGCAGAGGCGCTTGTCGCCCGACCGGCATCCATTGACGGCGTCTGCTCCTGGACGCTGGAAACATGGACACATCGTGGTTGTGTGCGGAGCGTTGCCTACAGCCCGGACGGCGAACAATTGGCTACTGCGGGCAATGACGGAGTGATTCGCATTTTCGAGCCCAAGGGCGGCAGTTTTCTGCGAGCGTTGGTGGGGCACAACGATGCCGTCCACTGCATCCGATGGTCGCCGGATGGCCAGCGTCTGGTATCCGCTGACGATAGTGGTCTTGTCCGCATCTGGAGCATGCCGGAGGGACTGTCCACACGAGTCTTTCAATGTGGCGGTCCCGCAGTCCGTACCATGGCCTGGCAACCGACCGGCGAGACTGTCGCGTGCGGCAGCGAGTCCGGGACGGTTTACATTTGGCGTACCAACTCAGGAATTGGCTACAGTTTCCAGGCATGTGACGGCAGCGCGGTGAGGTACTTAACATGGCGAGGCGAAACGTTGCTCACAGGCGGACCGGACAACACGCTCAAGTTGTGGCGTCCACACTCACCCGGTGCGAAGTTGCTGCAGACGCTGAAAGGCGACGACACCGCCGTCTGGCCCATGGCGTTGTCGCCGGATGGCAAGAGCTTCGCGGCGTGTTCCTGGAAAGACGGCCTGGACTTCAAGGTTGGTGTGTATGATGTGGAAACTGGCAAACGCCGAGCGGAGTTGTTGGACGGACTGAACTATCGTTACGCGAATACCTTGGTATGGTCCCCAGACGGAAGTACGCTTGCGGCGGGCGGCTGCCGGACGGGCAATGTGACCGTGTGGAATACTGAAGCAGACACTCCTCTTTGGGGCGACCGTGGCCGAACTACTGCAGGGCACAACGAACCGACAGCCGACAACCTGGACGTCTACGATGTGGCGTTTTCACCCGACGGACATCAGATGGCGTTGGCTTGTGCCAGCGGACGAGTGGTGATTCGCGATGCACGGACCGGCGATCCCCTCCAAACTCTGCCGGCACAGACCGGTGCAGTTCGCAGCGTCGCGTTCTCGCCTGACGGAAAACGGATGGCCAGTGGCCACTTGTACTCGGATGTTCGAGTCTGGGACACGGCGACGAGTAACTCGACGCGAACATTCTCCTTACCAGCGCCAAAAGGTTCGGCCACGCTGGATCTCGGGTATGTCACAGGACTTGCTTTTTCCACTGATGGTCAGCTTGCTGCGACTCGTGGCAGCGCAGAGAAGACTCCTCCCGTGACTACTGGCCATCCAGTCACAATCTGGGATTTGGACACGGGTGATCGCACAACAAGTCTGGAGCCGCCACCGGCGTGGGGAGCCATTGCCTGGTCGAAAAACTCCAGACGCATTGCGGGCCTCGGCGGCGTGATCTGGGACATTGGCACTGGTCGTGTAGCTGGGAACTACCTGCGTCAGCATCAGGTGAACAGAGCCCTCGCTTGGTCGCCAGTCGACGATACAGTGGCCATCGGTGTAAACACTGGCGGAATCGCCGTCCTGGAACCTGAGTCCGAGGAAGGTGAGCACTGTAAGCACCTTAAGGAACTTGGCGGTGCGAAATCGCATGCCACGGTCGTGGCTTGGTCGCCGGACGGCAAATTGATTGCTGCAGGCATGGCCGATGGGAAGATGTGTCTCTGGGATGTGGCGTCAGAGCAGCTCCTGTGTGCCCTGGACGGACACACCGAAGCACCAACGGTGATCCGCTGGGTGCCGGGGGACGGATTCTACACGCTGTTGTCGGGCAGTCAGAAAGAAGTCTGTTTCTGGCAAATCGGCCCCGGCGTGCGCCGCAGTTTCCTCAGAGCGATCGCCGCCAACGTTGATGCCATGTCGCAGGACGGGAAGTGGATCGCGTCGTGTGGCGAGAGCATGTTCCGTCTGACCCGTACAACCGACGGGCAAGTGATTCGGACGACAGCCGTTCTACGAGACGGTCGCAACATCGTACTTGCGCCGAATGGTCACTGGACCGGTCCCGAAGAAGCAGCAGACGAACTGGTGGCCGTCGTCCAAACCGACGAAGGCCAAGAGACACTCACACTGCAGCAGTTCGCCGACAAGTACGACTGGCAGAACGATCCGAGCAAAGTCGGATCCCACCCAGGGGACGTCGATCCCTGACACTGGAAGTGAACCGACGTCAGGACAAAACGACCCCAACGGGGTCAGACAACGTAGCCCAGGGTCAGCGCAACGGCGCAGCCGTGGAGCGCCACCCTGGGTAAGCGAGAATCGACGCACCTCAACCCTGAAGGGGTTGCACAAAGCCTTGACCATTGTGGAACCCCTTCAGGGTTCATCCGACGCGTGGTAATCGTAACCCAGGGTGGCGCGGCTGCACCGCTGACCCTGGGCTACGATGTCTAACCGCTTCGCGGTAACAGAGGAACAGCGGAGCCAATTCAACTCTCACCGGTGGAACTGGTGGGTCAGTACCGAATCAGCCGACAGAACACGGGACAGTTGCGACCTTTGCTGACTCTGATTCCTCCTATCGATAATTCGCTGTCTCAGCTGCACACACATCCGGACCGACGGCACTCTTTCCCTACATGAGCCTGGCAGAGGCGTTCTACAAAACCATCTTCGCGATTCGCGTCACGGTCTTGCGTTGAGCTTACTGAGAGACGGAAGCTTGTCGAATCCGTCCACAGCAATCTCGTTTCCCGAAGGAGAAACACTGTCATGATCTGCCGAGCAACACACTCTATCGTCATTGCCATCGTCGTGCTCTATACGATACCGGTCACACCCTCGATTGGACAGGAAAGCGACCGTGTCCAGGATTGGTCGAAGAGACTCGAAAGCATCCAGTCGGAAATACGGCTGGTTGCCAGTGAGCTCAAGGAGAAGGGTAAGTCCTTTGACGCGGGCGAGAACGTGACAAGGACGGCGTACGACGACATCTATGAACTCTACGAAGAGCTCGAAGTATTCCATGAGAAGATAGAGACCATCCACGACGAAATCGAAGAGGACGACGAGACGCTCAGCGAAGGACAATACAAGCGAGCGTCTGACGAGTACCGGGCAACTTACGATGCTTATAAAGCGGCTGGCGATGAATACAAGAATGCCCGCAGTGCGTATCGCACAGCCAGGGACAAATATCAGGCGTCGGAGAGACAAGTTGAGCAGGCGGAACGAAAGGCCAGAGAAGATGCCGCGAACCAGCGAGTCAAGGAATTAGCCGAGCTAGCTCGAGTAATTGTCCACAGGAAGGGATCGGAAGTCATTGCACTGCGCACTACAGAAGTGAAATCTGGCAAGAAGACTCTCGGGCACGTTCAAAAAAGCGAAAAGCTCACCGTCGAACAGGTGAACGGCCCTTGGTTGTTTGTTGGCCAGGGCTGGGTCTACGCGAAGCATGTCATCAGTGCACCGTTAATGGACTGGTACGAGCGTTTGCCGGACCGACGCACCGCTGAACACACCGGAAGAATACGAGGCAAATTCGACGGGGTCTTGTTTGCAGTCACAGATGCTGGGTCGGATCGGCTGAGCAACGCCTCATTTGGGGCAGGCGGTCGTATCAACGGATGGCCCATGCCGAACGGTGGAGGCATCTTCGCGAATGCGCGAAATGTGGGCGTCTTCCTCAGAAAGGCAGGGCATCAAACTCGCGAACTGTTGATTGCGTTTCCCGGTTCCAAGATGACCATTCCCGACGTTGCGGTGCTGAGGGCGCTGAAGTCGTACGGCATGATGGACCAAGGTGACTATGTGGTGATTGATGCCAGTTCGCGCACGGTCCACGTGAACGGACAACAACGCAGGCCCCGCTAGTGGGCGGTCGAGCGGACAATGCATCCCGGCAGGAATCGATGTCCACGATTCGGATCACGGCTATGCGTTGAACCTAGTGGCAGGCGTGGCAAAGCACTGCCTGACGCATAGCAAGTACCGACTAACCAACGGAGAAACCACCATGTTCCCAATGATCTCACAGAAACGGTCGGCTGCGAACGCACTGAATGGTATGCGAGTAGCCAAATGGCCTGTCTTGCTCCTGGTCTTAGCAATGGGGCTCCCAGTCATCTCGGCACAATCATGCGCCGCTCAGGATGGCGCATACGATACGGACGAGACTTTTCGACTCACCGACGACACCCACTTGACGTCCCTCCCGGGCGAGATGGACACGAGTCGTGACGAGCAAGCAAGTCTAGGAGACGGTGCGGTAAGAGGGGTCGGTTCTACAGGTTACTACCGAAAGATCGTCGTTCTGATTGTGATCTTCCTCATATTTTGGTCGTTTTTCCGGAAATAGACTCGACCGAAGGGTCAGGTATGATTTCGAATCTGAGCACGAGATGCGCGATTCAAGGTCCCGTCCGGCAGACGGGACCTACTTTTGTTGCAGGAATGTGGGAGTGTTGGTATTTTCAGGAGATGGTCAGGCGTCCTTGTGTAGGAATTGTGCCCGTGTCAGAAGGAGCCGACTTCGATGATTAGCAGGCGGTACTTTCTTGGAACGGTGGTCGGGGGTGCGGCTGGTTTGGGCCTGCACGTCAAGGGATTGTGTGGCAGGGCGACCGGCGGGTCGCTGCCTCCAGGTGTTTCCATCGCTGAGATCAGACCGGGCGAGGACATCTTCGCCTACGTCGATCGCGTCAACGGTTCCTTCGACTCCGCGCTCTACAAAAAAGTCCTTGGCGCTGCCAACGATCTGAAGGAAGGTGACCAGATCGTCGGCGTGGCCGCGGCCGACGAGACCTCGCGCCGCAACGCGCGCTCGTTGCTGTCCAACACGCGTATCCGCGACCTCGATGCGCATCCGTTGCTCGAGGACAACCTTCACGATCTGCTCACACAAGGCCGCGACGCGGCGGCCGCTGCGAAGGCGGCCAATCTGACCATGGGGCAGTTGAAGCACTTCCTGCTCACTGAGAGCGAAGATGCCATCAAGGCGATCGCCACCGGCCTGTCGAGCGACGTTATCGGCTGCGTCGTCAAGTTGATGAGCAACCAGGAGCTGATTGCCGTTGGCGCTAAAGTGTTTAACCCGCTTCCGGGCAGTCAGATCGGGGCTAAGGGGTACTTGGGGGCGCGCATCCAGCCCAACTCGCCCACCGACAACATCGACGACATTCGCTGGCAGGTTTTCGACGGCTGGGCATTTGCAGTTGGCGATGTCGTGCTGGGCACGAATCCCGTGTCGAGCGATCCTAAGTCGGTGGAAGCGATCGAGTTGATGCTCCAGGATGTGCTCGTCACCTTTGGGATCGACGACATTCTGCCGCATTGCGTATTGGCCCACATCGATGTTCAGGCGGAGGTCGAGGAAGCTCGCCCGGGCAGCACGGCCCTTTGGTTCCAGAGTATCGCCGGCAGCGATAGTGCCAACGGCACCTTCGACATCAGCAACGAGAAGATGCTCGATTACGCCGCCATGCGGACCGGCAAGTTCGGCCTGTACTTCGAGACCGGTCAGGGGGCTGACTTCACCAACGGCCACGGCCACGGTTTCGATATGGTAATCCACGAGTCGCGCAAGTACGGCTTCGCGCGCGTGCTAACGCAAAAGGTGGCCAAGGCGCAGGCAGGCCAGACAGCAGCACCCTGGGTGCATCTGAACGACGTGGCCGGGTTCATTGGTCCCGAGGTGTTTCGCACGCGCGAGCAACTCGTGCGCTGCTGCCTGGAAGACATCGTCATGGGCAAGCTGCACGGGCTGACCATCGGTCTTGATGTCTGCTCGACACTGCACATGGACATCTCGCTCGACGACCTCGACTGGTGTCTGGACCAGGTGATGCCGGCCAACCCCGCATACCTGATGGCCCTACCGACCAAGAACGACCCGATGCTTGGGTACTTGACAACTGGATTCCAGGATCATGTGCGCATCCGCGAAAGGTTCGGATACAAGGTCAACGACCGTACCTGGGAATTCTACCGACAGCTTGGCGTCATCGACCGGGGCGGCAAGCCGACAGACCACTTTGGCGACCCACTATGGGTTTTTCTGCAGTACCGTCGCAAGAAGGGTGACACGCGCAGCGATAGCGAGATCATCAAGGAAGGGCAGTCGCAGATCGACGCGGTGCGCGGCCGCGGCGTATTCATCGCACAGGGGCACGGCGTTAATCCGTGGGGTCTCGAACCTGCACTCGAAAAGGACATCCGCCGCATCTACGCGGACGCGAAGAAGAGCATCTGGACCGAGTTGGAGCCAGCCTTCATCGCCCAGATCCCGAATGTGCTCGAACTGTCAACCCAATCCCAGGACCGGAACGACTACATTCTGCACCCGGAGTCTGGCGAGCGACTGTCCGAGAAATCGGTCGCGACGCTACGTTCGCTGCGCCAACATCATGCCGGCCGCTGCGACGTCCAGATCGTCGTGTCCGATGGCCTGAACGCCCTAGCGATCATGGACCCAGGGCACCTCGCTCCGTTTCTCGCCGAGGTGCGTGATGGCCTCATGCGCGAGGGGTATCGGCCAGCGCCCGAACACATCGTGCTGACCTCAGGGCGCGTGCGCGCCGGCTACCGCATTGGCGAGACGCTACTCGCTCACCTGCCAGGCGACCGCGCCATCCTGCACGTCATCGGCGAGCGTCCCGGCACGGGCCACCACACATTCTCCATCTACATCACGGCGCCGGACGGTTCGGTGTGGGGCGAGGACGGCAAGGTCGACCACAACATCACAAAAGTCGTTTCCGGCGTCGCCACAACGGCGCTCCAACCCACGAAAGGTGCCCAGGAAACAGTACGCATCCTGAACACCATCACACGGCCAAGCTGATACCCGACATTGATACGCTGTGTCAAACATCTTCCGATATTGTGATTCTTGGGAGGTTCTGCTGCGACCGTCAGCCATGGCCACGATGCCACCCAACACGGCAAATTCGGTTCCATAACAGGAAAACCCCGCGAACGGAACAACCCAGCCGGGATCCATCCCGTTTTCGCTTATGTTTCCGCACAGAAGCTTCTTGGTTCTCGGCTTTGGCCTTACTCGCCTCTTCCTTCTCCAGCAAGTCGGCCCAGTTCGTTTCGACTTGCTCCTGATGCCACGCGAGGATGTCTTCCTTGTCGTTCTTCGCCAAGTGCTTGAACCGGCCCTGGGCTTTGAACCACTCGAGGATCGGGAACATTTCCTTGGGCTTGTACTTCACTTTCCACTGCCCGTGATCGACTTGGTACAGAGGCCAGAATCGGGTTTCGACGGCCACTCGCGCCAATTTGATCGAGTCTTCGGGTTTGCATCGCCAGCCTCGGTGGCAGGGTTGGACAATGTTGATGAATGCCGGACCGTCAACCTCCAATCCCCGTGCCACTTTGCGCATGAAGTCCATGTGATGTGACACCGAAGCCTGGGCCACAAACGGGATGTCGTGAGCCACCAGGCAAGAGGTGATCCCATGGGCGTCGGGCACCTCGACCGCGAGCTTCGTGCGACATCCCTTGGGGTCGTTGACGTTCCCGACGGCAACGCCGTTGTGAATGGCCATGGCGTTCGTCATGATGTCGAACTTGACGGTGGTAACCACGTCGCCAACGGGCATGATCGTCTGGATGGACAACTGCTTTTTCCGCTTACAGCGGAAAAAGCTCCTTCATCCAAAGGCTTTGATCTCGTGGCACAATTCGATACAGTAGGTGGCTTCGATAAGACATTCAGAACGTTCTGAGAGAGATCGTCTTTAAATATGGAAATCGAGAGAGAGTCTGCCGCAATGAAATTGATGAATGGGAACGAAGCCGTTGCCAGAGGCGCCTTCGAAGCAGGAGTGAGAGTTGCTGCCGGGTACCCGGGCACACCTTCTACAGAGGTGATGGATTATACGCACCATCATTACCCGGATATCTATTGCGAATGGTCGACGAACGAAAAGGTGGCCCTGGAAGTAGCAATCGGAGCTTCGTTCGCAGGATATCGCAGCTTTGCATTGATGAAGACGGTTGGGCTGAATGTGGCGGCAGATGCGCTATGCGGGGCTGCCGGCAGTCAGATCAACGGTGGTTTGGTTCTGGTGGTCTCCGATGATGTTGGCCGCATTGCGGGTGATGATTACAACGATTGCCGCCATTTTGGGAACATGTTCAATATTCCGGTGCTGGAGCCGAGTGACAGTCAGGATGCCAAGGACTTCATGGTTCGTGCCTTCGAGATCAGCGAAGAATACAGCACTCCGGTCATTCTCAAAACCACATCTGTAACCTGCAAGACAAAGAGTCGGGTTGTCATTGATGAGGACGTCACATACGAAGCACATTTCAGGCACGAATACCCCGTAAGTCTCAGTAAGGTCGTGATGACAACCATCATGACGAAGGCGAAAGACTCGACGCATCCAAAACTGACCAAGTACTTCAATGATTTTGTGGAGAACATTGCTCGTCTGGCCAGGGACAGCAATGACTCCGATCTCAACAAACTGGAGTTGAATGGCAAACAGATCGGGATCATTACGGCCGGCACCCCCTACTACTATGTGAAAGAAGTCTTGCCCGAGGCCTCGGTCTTGAAACTTGGCCTTGTCATGCCACTTCCCGAACAGATGATTCGAGCGCTGGCCGAACACGTAGAGAAACTCTATGTCATTGAGGATGGCCACGATGTTCTGGAGAAGAACATCAAGGAACTGGGGGTTTCGGTAATCGGAAAGGAACTATTCCCCAAGTTCCCCCAGATGATGCGTTTCACTCCGGATGTCATAGAGGAAAAACTCGTTCCGGGCGCACCCAAGCGAACTCCCCAAGAAGATGTCCCGTTCCGGCTGCCTATCAGCTGTGCCGGCTGTTCTCACCTCTTCATTGCACACGTATTGAGGAAGCATAAGATCAAGGCGGCTGCCGATGTCACCTGTGGTCTCATTGGCACCTTTCCTCATATGGAGGCCTACTGCCTTGAGAAATGCATGGGATCATCCATTGCCATGGCCCATGGTTACAATACTGCACACGATAACAGGGGGAATCTTGTCGCCATGATGGGCGATGGTGGTTTTTGGGCAACCGGGATCAACGGACTGATGAACCTGGTGTTCAATAACAGTCAATCCACGGTGATTATTGTTGATAATAGTTGCCTGGCAATGACAGGTGGTCAGAACGTGCCCTCCAGTGAGTTCGGGTTCAATTACAAGCCGGAGAATAAACTGGATATTGCAAAAATCTGCGAAGCCATCGGCATTGAAGATGTTGTAACGGTAGATCCGTACGAACTCGAAAGCTTGGAAGAAGCGATCTTGAACGCGGTCAAGGCAAAGACGAATTCGGTGGTTATTGTTGAGAAGCCATGTGTCACGAGATTTCGACTACCCACAGATACGTCGCGCTATATTGATCAGGACCTATGCACGCAATGTCGAAAATGCTTGCATATTGGATGTCTGGCCATTGAGAGAAAAGCAGACGAGGATTCCCATCAAATCGTGATCAATGAAAACCTCTGCACGGGCTGCGGATTGTGCGCTCACGTATGCAAGCACGGGACAATACAATCATGAATTCACAAGACACAGGAAAGAATATCATCATTGCCGGCGTAGGAGGACAGGGCATTCTCCTCTTCAGCAATATCTTAAGCAGTTTCTATATGGACCATGGATATGAGCTGAAAATCTCAGACGTGATTGGATTGGGTCAGCGCGGCGGGGGTGTCGAAAGCCATTTTCGCTATTCGCGCAAGCCCGTGCTATCGCCCTTTATCAAGGCAGGGGATGTGGATTACGTCATATCTTTCGAACAGACGGAAACGCTCCGGTTCTTACATTGCTTGAAAGATGATGGCGTTATCTTCACAAGCACCTATGAATTAACGTCTTCTACAGTGAACACTGGTTTGCAGAAGGATGTGCCCGAGTCCAAAACAGCGATCATTGAGAGGTCGGCGAAGAAGGTATTCGCCATCGATCCCACTGAGCACAAAAGCCTGGATTTTGACATCAGCAAAATGATGAATGTAGTCATGCTCGGCTTCTATGCTGAGTTCAGAGGCTATGCGCATGATGATATGCTCAGGATAATCAAGGAAAGCGTTCCCAAACGCTTCATTGAAGGCAATCTAAAGGCGTACGAATTGGGAACGACTCTTTCTGGTGCTGATTTCGCGGCTGAATAGTCGAGGATGATCAGAGCATGAACGATAGCCATGCGGGAAATGGGCTGGAATTACCCGAAGGTGTAGTGCTGCTGGATAGCTTAGGTGATCTACAGCCCGGCAATACGTACCCAGTACTGGTCTGTGGGTCCCACTGTGGAGGCGATAGAGACCTCGCTCGACACGTAAGAAACTGCCATGTGAAAGCTGTCTTTCTCAATAATGCAGGTGTCGGCAAGAATCAGGCAGGGATCAGGGGCCTCGCCAACTATGAAGCTGAACATGTGTTGGCGTGTGCCGTGGACAACCATAGCGCCGAGATTGGCATCGCTTGCGATACGTATGAGAGCGGAATCATCAGTCACATGACCAGGCAAGCAGTTTCAATCGGAATCCAGACCGGGGATTCCGTGAAAGATGCCATTGCCAGAATAGTCAGCCATCGATCGCTAACTCAACAGCATGCGGACCCTGGACCTCTTGATGAAGAGAACAAGAGGAACAAGGGAAGCCTGAAGAGGCAAACACGAACGCAAATTGACGGCGCGTGTATCACCGTAGCCGATAGCATAACGTTCTTAAACGAGGGCAATGCAGGAGACATCGTTGTTTGTGGGTCACACGGAGGCTTGAGTGCAGGACATTATGCCAAGAAATATGGTGTCGAAGCTGTGTTCTTCAATGATGCTGGAATTGGTAAGAACGATGCAGGCATAAGAAGTCTCAAGTTCCTCAATGATGCTGGAATTCTCGCTTGCACGGTAGACTGCATGAGTGCAGAGATTTTCAACGGACAAGACGTGCTTGATAATGGCATTGTCAGTGCCTGCAATCAGCTTGCAAGGAACAGGAACATAACGGAACAGATGACGGTCAAAGCGGCCCTTACGCGTGTCTAGCATATGGCTGTCGTTGCCATGAGTTACACTCTTTCGGCGATGAACAGGTTCCTTTCAGAAAGGCCGTGACGCTCTGCTCGAATGGGATGCCCCCGTTTTCTGGTCCAGGGTTATGAGAGTAGGGGTTGGGAAACAGTTTCCGCAGTTTGCTGGGCGAAGAAAAGGTGACAGGGAAAGCGCCGGGATAAACCGGTCTGGAGTAGCGAATGAAAGAGTCGTACGA
>CAZUAH010000439.1:960-11643 GCA_964617665.1 uncultured Pirellulaceae bacterium | reverse complement strand
CAGAGTTGCATGACCTGTTGCGATCAGCGTATTATCATAGACGAAGAACTTGCCCGACACATGTCCTTCGCGACGATGAAAGAGGGGAGACCGTTGACCATGTTCACATCTGCGGTCGTGATGCGGAGCCCGATACCTTTCCTGCTGACGACGATTCTGGTCGTGACAAGCAACTGTGCATCGTTGTCCGCACAACAAGCCGGTTCGTCATCCAGCGAGGAGTTTCCCAGCGAGTTGGTCGATCTCGTACCACATTCCGGCAACCCTGTCTTTGCCGGAACCGGAGGCGACACGTGGGATCAGAGGATTCGCGAACGTGGCTACATCCTGCGCGAAAACGGCAAATGGCACCTGTGGTACACGGGTTACAACACGAAACGAACTGATAAGAAACTGCTCGGTTATGCAACGTCGAAGGACGGCCTCCGTTGGGCACGGCACCCCGATAATCCTGTGTTCGACAAGTCTTGGGTCGAAGACATGTGCGTGGTACGGCACGACGACACGTACTACATGTTCGCCGAAGGCCGCCACGACATCGCTCACATGCTGACGTCGAAAGACGCCGTTCATTGGCAGGACCACGGTCGGCTGGACGTGCGCACCAAGTCGGGCGAGCCGCTCAGTCCGGGGCCCTATGGCACACCAACCGTCTGGATCGAAGGACCCACGTGGTACCTTTTCTACGAGCGAGGCGACCGTGGCATATGGCTGGCCACATCTACCGACCGCCAGCGCTGGACCAACGTCCAGGACGATCCCGTGATTGCTTGTGGTCCCGAAGCGTACGATCGTCACGCAGTCGCATTGAACCAGGTCATTCGACACAAGGGTCGCTACTACGGGGTCTATCACGCCAACGCAGATCCCAAATGGCGAGGTCCCTGGACGACTTGCCTGGTCGTCTCCGACGATCTGGTCCATTGGAGGAAATACCCGAAAAACCCCGTCATCCGCAGCAACGACTCCAGCGGCATTTACGTCCACGACGGGAACCTGCTACGGATGTACACCATGCACCCGGAAGTGAAGGTCTGGTTCCCGCGTGCTGCATCCGAATAGGGGCGAACCTGCCGCACGTTGGCCAACAGGCGGCAACGCATGAGCCGGCCACCCACCCAAAGACTGTCCCGCCTCAGTAACACCTGCAGAAAGGCATCTGGTCATGATCACCAAGAGACTGCGCTACTCTATCCTTTTCATCGTTCTAGCCATCGCTCCCGCGTTCTCGCCGACACAGGATTCGGCTGTCGCCGCAGAAGAGTCCGAAAAGTCGAAACCCACAAAGCCGAAGAACCGAGCCGACTCGCTCCGTGCCATTGCCAAGCATCTCGGTCTGGGCGAAGGCTCGGCCATTGCCGACGTTGGCGCAGGAGGCGGCAAGGATATGTTGATCTTCGCCGAGATCGTCGGTGAAACGGGAACGGTCCTTGCCGAGGAGATCGTGGAAAGCAAAGTGAAGCTGATCGAGAAGAAGGCAAAGGAGAACAAACTGGCGCAGGTCCGCGCGATCCTGGGAGCCGACAATGATCCTCGCTTGCCGGAGGCTTCCGCCGATTTGGCTTTCATGCACCACGTCTACCATCATTTCGCCAAACCGCGGAAGATGCTACGCGGTCTCTGGAAGTCGCTCAAGCCCGGCGGCTATCTAGTCGTGGTTGACCAGGTACGCGGCACGCTGCGCGATTGGGTCCTGCGAGAGATTCGCACAAAGAAGCATCATTGGACGAGCGAGACAACGGTGGTCCGTGAAGCCAGGGAGGAGGGGTTCCTGTACGTCGAGTGTGCCGAACAGTGCTGGCACGGAAGGGACGCGTTTGTGCTGGTGTTCCAGCGGCCGGAGGGGGTGGAAAAACCGGCGGGTGACCCAGACCCGTTTTTGCCCCTCAACGCAGAAAAGGCTTCTCGCTCGTTGCTGCCGCTCGGTGGTCCCTATCAGCGACCGGCGATCATCGCGCTGGGAGAGGGCCGCAAGCTGATAACGCCAGTTCTGGCCAATTCGTCCGACCAAGCGGTTGAAATCGTTTTGGAGGAATGGGCCACGCAGAAGGACGAACGGCCAGCGCTTCCCGAAAACGTCTCGTTCCCTTCGGTTCTGACCGAGAAGGGTGACCCCAAACTCGGAGACGAGCCGATCGACGTTGTATTCTTCCTGGACAGCTACCATCTTCTTTTCCACGGAAAAACGCTCTTGGTCAAATTGCACGAACGGCTGTCGACCGGGGGCTGTGTGTACGTCATGGACCGGGCGTCCGAGAGCCCACTGTCCCGTCGCGACGCGAGCCATCGCAGGAAGATATGCCCGGAGACTGTGAAGCAAGAGATGGCCGATGCCGGGTTCTCGTTCCGGTCCGAAGGTCCGTCGCCGGCTGTTGACCGGTTTCTGCTGGTCTTTGGGAAGGGCAAGACCAAGGACATGCCACCCCAAGCCGATCCGTAGGTGGATGGCCCGATCGTAAGCAGCCGCTTGGAGAATCGCTGAAAGAGAAAACAAAACTCTTGACACACTGAAACTACCTCGGTAGTATTACCGTAGTAGTTCGTTCTGATATGGAACCAAGGAGCGGGACTGGCCATGACCAACGCGACTCCGCGAAGGACGCAACGCCTGGGGGATCTTCAGTTGAAGATCATGCAGGCACTCTGGGAATTGGGGCGAGCCAGCGTGGCGGATGTGCATGACCATCTGTCGGCCGAACGTCTGGCCTATACGACGGTAGCTACCATGCTGCGCAAAATGGAAGATCGTGGCTTGGTGCGTCATCAGGAAAAGGATCGCCGCTTCATCTACGAGGCGTGCCTCAGTCAAACCGAGGTCAGACGGAGCGTGGCCGAGGATTTCCTTGATCGTGTATGCGAAGGCAGTCTGGCCAGCGCTGTGAACCATTTGCTGGAAGCTCGGGATGTCAGCCGCAAAGACTTGGCCGAGTTAGAGCGGTTGATCAAACAACGTGGTCGTCGACGATGAACATCTCAGCAGCATACTCGCCGTGGATCGAACTGGCCGCCGTGTTGATTCTGGGGCCCGTTCTGATCGTGACCGCCGCCGTTCTGGCGGACCGATTCGTCCGTATTGCCGTGTGGCGACGGACTTTGTGGCAAGCAACGGTTGCTGCTGTGGGGTTGCTTGTCGTAATCGAGGTGACAGGGCTGGGCCACGGTATCGGGAGCCTTTTCACCGCCGGTTTCGTGGAAGACACAGCTTACCAGCCACGCGCCGTTGCGAATGACGAAACACAGACTGACGTGGCGACGACCCGCGAGAGCCGACAACCTGCGAGCCAGGAAGGAATCACGAGCCTCGAAGGAACAAGACATTGGGAGGGCGAGGCTCCCGCCGAGCCGCGAAACCGGTTCGAAGAGGCGGCTCAGCAGGAGCTTCGCTCTCCCGATTCCTTTGACTATCGTTACTTCGGAAACCAAGCGGAGTTTGAGGGCCCACTGTTCCCACCCCCAGAGGCAATCGCTCTGTCGAAGCCCGCGCCGATTGAGCCCATACCGTCGGAAACACCGGCGTTTGCAGGCGGAACAGAATCTGATGAAGAGCAGGAAGACGTTGCGGCTGCTACATCTGTGTCTCACACCGAAACTCCACCCGTCGCGTCAGAAGCAACCTTGTGGCCAGCGGCAATTTGGTCCGTTGGGTCTCTTGTCGTCTTGTCGTTCATTGTGGCCAGCCAACTTTCGCTTGTCCGTTTCCGACGTCGCATCCGCGTGCTGGACGATGCGGTCCTGCGTCGCCGGATCGGAGGATTGTCGCGTCGAGTTGGCCTTCGCGCGAACATCCGTCTGATGGAATCATCACAGGTGACAACGCCAGTGGCCTTTGGCATGCTCAAGCCAACCATCGTCCTGCCGCCCAAGTTCTCGGACGACTTTGGCGTTGGGGAACAGCAGGCCATGCTGGCCCACGAGTTGGCTCATCTGGCGGCGCGAGATTCGGCGTGGCATCTGTTCGCAAGGCTGGTGTGTGCCGTTCTATGGTGGCAACCGGCAGTGTGGTTAATGCAACGGCGGATTCGAATCGCCAGCGAGGCCGCGGCCGACGAAGCGAGCCTGGTGGTTCCGGACGGTCCTCGGCATTTGGCCGCGTGCCTGGTGGAAATGGGACGTCGATTGGCAAGCCCGCGCCGGGTGGCGTGGCTGCAGGTGACAGGCGAGGGCTATCAATCCGATTTGGGCAAACGGGTGGTTCGTTTGCTGGGGCTCGAGCAATCGACGTGGCGAACACCACGACGTTTGCGCACTGGGTTGGCAAAATCTACTGTTGTGCTTCTGTTGTTGATTTCAGTTGTTTGTTGTACCGCCTGGGCTCGACCTCAGGCCGCCTCGAGAGAAGGAGAGACTACGATGACGCTGTTGAAATCAGGCTGGTGCCGGTCGTTGGCCTCGGTCGCATTGTTGACGCTGTGGGGATCGGTGTCCGGAGACGCCTCGGATGACCAAACGCAGCCGGATGCGTCGCTGACGGACGCTGACATGACAGTGGCCCTGTTGGCGGAGGATGAAGAGGAAGAAGAGGCTCGTCGCCATCGAGAGGAGGACGAGGAAGCGGAGGAGCGCGAAATCCGTCGCGAACGAGAAAGGGACGAGGAGGAAGAAGAGCGAGAGGCTCGCCGTGAGCGGGAGGAGGACGAGGAAGAGGAGGAACGGGAAGTTCGTCGCGAGCGAGAAAGGGATGAAGAGGAGGAAGAGCGCGAAGCTCGCCGTGAGCGAGAGCGAGACGAGGACGAACGCGAAGCTCGGCATCGCGAGCGGGAAGAACGCGAGGAGCGAGAAGCTCGGGAACGCGAACACCATGAGCGGGAGCGAGGGCACGGCGAGCGCGAGCATCATCAACGAGAGATGGATCGCGAGAAAGCCCTGCACAACCTCATGCGAGAGCGGGAAGAGATTATGGAGCGAGGCCAACATCTCAAACGGGAGTTGGCCGAACTGCCCGACAGCGCCGACGAGGAAGCGGCCGAGATACAGGCCCAGCTTCGCGAATTGGCCGAAGCGATCAAACGAATCGATGCGCATGCCAGGGAAGTCAAAGGCGGCGAGCACGGTGAGCGGGAACGCCACGAAATGGAGATGCGCGAAGAGGCTTTGCGTCATCTCGTGCGAGAACGCGAGGAGATCATCGAGCGACACGAGCATATGGAACGGGAACTGGCTGAACTGCCCGACGATGCCGACGATGAAGGTGCCGCGATACAAGCCGAACTGCGCAAATTGGCCCAGTTGGTCGAACGCATCGACGGTCGAATTAGGGAAATCAAAGGCGGCGAACACGCCGAACGGGAGCGGCCGCGACCGGAGCATGGCCCGCGTGGTGAGATGGAACGTAGACTGCATCATCTACGCGTCGCGATTGACAACCTGAGGGAAGCCGGCATGCACGACGCCGCCGAGCACCTGATGCGAGAAGGCGAACGCCTGCAACGCGAATTGGGCGAAGGCCACCACCGTCCGCACGAGCACGAAGGGCACGAGCACCATCCGCATGAACAGGATGCGCACGATTACGAGCATCATCCGGAGCATCCGAGACCCGAGCACCGACCCGAGGGACCGCCCCATCCCGAGCAAATCGAGCGAGTCATTGGTGAAATGCATCAGCAGATGGACCAGATGCGCCGCCAAATGGCTGAGATGCGGCAAGCGATAGAGATGCTGATTGAGCGTGAGCGGTAGAGCGATCTACCACTGACATGACGGGCACTGGATGTCCGTGCAACACACTGCGGCCGAGTGGTTTCCCAGGGGCGACCACTCGGCCTTCTTTTGCGCCCACCACGACTTGATCTCCAGCGAACCTGCCTCGCGAAGTATGATTTTGCCCGACAATCATCTTGTTTGAAGAAGACAGAGCAAAATCATGTCACGGCAAGATCATTGAAATCCCCCGGGCATTCTTACGCCACTTCACAGTAGGTCTGCGTCGTACTAAGATCGTTTCGAACTTGGCGTGGCGTCCCGTTAGCATTAGGAGGAATCAAAATGCTTCGATGTCGAATTGACACACGTTTGCCGGCTGGCCGATCGTTTTGGCCACTCTGCGTAGTCCGGATTGGCATCTTGCTCGGTTGCTTCTGCTCAATTTTCTTGTCGACTCGGGAAACGCTCGACGCAGCCGACAACGGACGGGATTCGGAGTGGACGACAATCCGCCTGACCGATCGCGTTCTGGTCAAGGACACGATTCCGTTGGGCATCAATCTCGGCGGGGATGCGTACTATTCCGGCGCTGCTCTGGTCAAACGGCGGGCGCAGTTCAATTTCGAAGGCACCATGTATCGACAATGTCACTTCGGTCCCGGGAGCGACGATCGCTCGATCTCCACTTGGTTCCGCCCCAATGATGTCTGGAAGGAGATTCTCACGGGCGGCAAATACACGGTCCTTTCCGGCCCGTCGAAGTGGACTACCGGAACCGTCGCGGACTTGGTCGAAAAGTCGTATATGCACCAGGGACAGAGCAAGCCCTTTGTCTCATTTGCGCTCGACAAACCGATCAAGTCGTCTGCGCAAGGCGGGCCGCTCGGTATCATGATCGACCGCGACCGTACGCAAGATGGCAGCTTTCGACGGCTGGACGGCTATTGGACGGCACCCCACAACCAAATTTCCATCGGGGACGTTCCGCCGGGATCGTTTGGATGCGCCGCATTGAATCTCCGCGGTTCGGTGGACAAAGCCCACGTCCGCTTTGGCACGCATTATCAACGGTATGGCGAGACAAACGGCACGTGGCGTATTCGCTTCTGGGCGAAGGCCAAGCAAGGCTCGCCCCAATTGACCGTCGCCGCAGATCGCGATTTCGGCGGCCGAGTGCAACTCGAGCCCGGAACTCGCTGGCAGAAGTACGAAGAGACGATTGTCGTAGACAATGTCCCCGAGCCGAGTTCGCCGAAGGAGAACCCGCATCTTCTGTTCGTCTTCACGGCGACCGACGGCGACGTGTTTGTCGACGACGTCGAGATCTGGATGGAAGGCGACCAAAATCCCACAGCGTTTCGGGACGATTGCGTTGCCATGCTGCGTCGGTTCAAGCCGGGCGTTCTGCGCAAGCTTCAAATGGGCGGCAGCACCGTGGCCAACACGATATCGCCCGCACTAGAATCCTTTGCTTACGCCAGCCAAGGGAGCGCGAAGTTGGGACCGTACGAGTCTCACGGTCGCGATCCGTACAGCCTTCACGAGATGTACGTGTTGTGCGAGTACCTCGGGTGTGATCCTTGGTATTGTCTGCCGGGTACGATCACGCGGGAAGAGATGGAGCAGTTCATGGAGTATCTTGGCGCGCCGGCTGACGTCGGATTTGGCCGTCGCCGAGCCGAACTTGGCCACCCGCAACCGTGGACCGAAGTGTTCCGCCAGATTCACGTCGAGTTCGGCAACGAAGCCTGGAACAACGCGGGGCCGTACAAGTGCGGTGGGTACAACGGCCCCGACTACTGGCAAGATCTGATCGCCACGGGCAAACGTTCGGCGCACTGCAAGCCGAATGTCACCTTCCATGCTGCAGGCCAGGCAGCCTATGTCGGCCGCAATGAGGGTATCATGCGCGACTGCCCGAATGCAGATCGGTTCGGCGTCGCTCCGTATATCATCCAGGGATTCTCGAAGGAAGAGGTCGGCAAGTACTACAACACGGACGATAAGCTGTTCCGTTGGGCGTTTGCCTGGGCCATTCGCCGGTCGCGCGATCCGGCCGGGGCGATGTACCAAAATCACGAGTTGGCCGAGAAGGCCGGCATTGAATTGTCGATCTACGAAGTCAACCACCACATCACACACGGCGATGGACCGTTGGAGCCTCGCAACAAGCTGGTCACTTCGATCGGCGGCGGCTTGAACGTGGCCAACAACATGCTAACGATGCTGAAAGAGCATCACCTTCGCGCCCAGGCCTTGTTCTCCTTGGCCCAACACAGCTACAACGCCCGAGGGATCGGTCCCGTGCGGCTTTGGGGTACGGCTCTGTGTATGCGAGCCGGCCACGAGCGATATCGTCCGACGTTCCTGGCCTGTGCGACGGCAAACAACGTCATTGGCGGCGACTTGGTCGAAACGGTCCATTCCGGAGCAAAGCCGACCTTCGATGCCACCGGCGTGTTCTCGAAAAGCGAGGGCGTCGAAACGATCGAGGACCTGCCTGTGGTCTTCAGTTACGGTTTTGCTGACGGCCGACGTCGCGGCATGATCCTCGTCAGCCTGGATACGTCCCAACCCCACCCAATTGAAGTCGACTTCGATGGCGGTGTAGCCGGAAACAACGCCAAAGGATGGCTCATGACCGCCGACAAGATTACCGACAACAACGAGTTCGAGACGCCCGAGCCTCACGTCCGCGTGGTCGAGCGAACCATCGACGACTTCCGCCCTGGCTGGCGATGGACGCTACCGCCATTCTCGATGCTCGCCCTCTCGTGGGAAACGAACTAGCAGGGATAGCCTTTCGCGACTGTGTTCTTGTTTCGAGCTAGGTCGAGCGTTCGCCAGCAATACCAGCTTGCCACCGACGCATACGGATGCCACGGTTGGGCAATGGAATGGCTCGTTTCCTTGTCCGGCAGATCATCCAAGCCGTATCGTTCGCGTATCGCCGTTCGCACGCCAAGGTCTTCGTGAGGAAACACGTCCGGACGCCCCAGCGAGAAGATCAGGAACATTTGAGCTGTCCAGCGGCCGATGCCTTTGACCTGTGTGAGTTGTTCTATCACGCGTTCGTCCGACAGACGTCCGATCTGTCGAAGATTGACCGCGCCGTCGTTCACCTTGCATGCCAAGTCCGTGATGTAGGCGGCTTTCTGCGGCGACAATCCGACCGACCGAAGCTGATCGCCGGTGAAGCGGACGAGATTCGCTGCCGTCAAGCCATCCGGACCGGCAAGTTCCTGCAATCGGCCACGGATCGAACGAGCGGCGCTGGTCGAAATCTGCTGCGAGATGATGGAACGTACAAGCAGCCCAAAGCGTTCCCGATGAAGCCGTAGCGTGAACGGTCCAACCGCGTCGATCATGCCCTTCATCACGGGATCCGCCGCTCGCAAGTGGCGGCGGGCCCATCGAATGTCTTCCGGCTTCAACTTCCTGTCTCCACCTTTCGCGATTTCTTCCGCTTTTTCTTGTCCTTCCTCGCCTTCTTACTTGCGTCGTCGGTTGCCTTTCGGTCCCACGGTTGCGGTGGTGTGGGATCGTATTGCGGGCGGGCGTCCTTTTCGGGACATGCGCGAATGACGAATTCGAACTTTTCGCGAGCCGCGATGACGTTTGTGTCTTCGCTATCCAGGAGGTCGTTCTGTTCTTCTGCGTCCGTCTTCAAATCGACCAGTTTGGAAATCTGGCCCTCTTCCACGAACGCCTTGTATCGTTTGTCGCGGATCACGCGGGGTGTGTAGTCCACCTTGGGACGCACGCCTTTGTCGTCTAGTCGGGCTGCGCCGTGTCCGAGGGCCATGATCCAATCGCGTGGGCCGCCTTTGTCCTTGCCAAGGATCACTGGAGCGATCGACTTGCCGTCGATGGCAGCGCCTTCGGGCAACTCGGCCCCGGCTAGGTCGCAGAAGGTCGGGAATAGGTCGGTGAAGTCGGTTAAGGCGTCCGTCTCGACGCCCTCAGGTACCAAACCAGGACAGTTGACGATGTATGGTTCGCAAACACCGTTCTCGGTCCGTTTCGCTTTGCCGCCACGGACCAAGCGTCCATTCATACGGCCTGAGATTCCGCCGCTGGTTCCATTGTCGGTGGACCAGATGATGATTGTGTTTTCGCGGATTTTCAACTTGTCAATTGCCGCCACGAGTCGGCCCAGAGCCGCGTCGGTATAACGTACCATCGCCTTGTGTTTGGCCATCTTGTCGGTCACATCCGCTTCGGCTGGCGTGCTTATCAGCGGGCCGTGCGTCAGGGCCATGGGGAAGTACAGCAGCATTGGGCCTTCCCGATGACGCTCCATGAAGTCGATCAGGAAGTCGACAAAGACGTCGCAACCGAACCGGCCCTCGTACGTACGGCTGCCTTTGTTGGTGTTGATGTACGGATCCCAGTAACGCGCACCGCTTGGTGGATTGCCCGTTTCGTAACCCGTCCACATACACCATTCGTCGAAGCCGTGCTTGCCCAATGCATCCGGTGTGACTCGAAAATCGTTGATCTGCCATTTGCCGGCGGCCGCCGTGGCATAACCGACCTTTTTCAATTGGCGTGCGAAAGTGACGTTGTGTTTCCAATCAAAATGGCAGCCGGCACCCCATCGCGGTACGTCCCAATGGTTGCACCACCCGTTCCGCCACGGGTACTGCCCTGTTAGTAGCGTCGCGCGTGTAGGCGTGCACTGGGGCATCGAGTAGGCGTTATGAAACTTCATGCCACCCGCCGCCAGAGCATCCAGATGGGGCGTTTCGATTTCCTCGGCCCCGTAGCACGAAACCCATTCCTTGCCCAAGTCGTCAACCATAACGAACAAGATGTTCGGTTGTTCGCCAGGCTCGCGGGCCGAAGCAGTCGTGGTGACCGACAGCACGAGTGCGAGGAGGACGAGAGTCAATCGAGACGAGTGACGTAGAAGCATGGTCTAAGTCTCCGGCTGTAGTGAATTAGATTCCTGTTTTCTGGTTCGTCGTTTAAACCCCACCCCGCCGGGGGGGCGGGTGGTGTGTGGCCGCCGCCCCGCCCGCGTGCGGGGTAAAGACC
>CAZUAH010000439.1:0-950 GCA_964617665.1 uncultured Pirellulaceae bacterium | reverse complement strand
TGGGGTGGGGGGGTTCACCCCCCCCGGGGGGGGGGGGGGGGTGGTGGGGGCCCCGGGCCCCCCCGGGCTTGCGGTTAAACGAGCAGCGCGCCTAGTTACTTCATTGCCAACGAGAAGAGAGTCACGCTGCATGGTGCCACCGACAGGCTGTCTGTTACGCTGGTTACCACCGACTCTTGTATCGTTACCTTCGCAGGCTTGCCCGGTTCGTTGTACGCCGTGGGGTCACTACCGGCGATGTCCCATCGCTTGCCGGAGCCGGTAAACGCTGCGCCGGCCATCGAGAGTGGCAATTCCAATTCGCGCATGGTCGGATTGACGACGGCTACGGTCAACGTCCGACCGTCCTCGGTGAGTGCCGCGGCCACGTCGAGCGGTTGTTCGGTGGTGACGGCAACCGGCGACACTCCGAACTGCTTTCGATACAGCTTCAGCACCAAGCCCGTTGTGGCAAACGAAGCGGCCGTCTTGCTGGTTTTGATGCAGCCGATCACGTTTACGGTCTGAGCGTAGTTGGCCATGAACATGATGTCGCTCTGTCGCGTGTACTCGTTCAACCCAGCGGCAATCCCCAGGGCGTCTTTCAAGAAATAACGCGTGCCCAGTTCGCCATACACGTGCGGGCCGTACCAGTAGTTCCATTCGTCCAGTGCGATGTCGATGTCTTTGCCTTTCAGCGAATCGAATCGCCGCCGGTAGTCGCGGTGGGCTTCGGCCTTCTGCCGCACGGCATCAGGGATCTGGTGGACGTGTGAAGCCAGCCCCGTGTGACCTTGGCGATAGAAGTGTTCGCTGATCAGCTCCATGTGGTCGGCGCAGTGCTGCATCATGCCCTCGCTCCACTTGCCCGAGGCGCCGACGGCAACCAATGCTATCGACGGATCTTCGGCTCGCATCGCCTCGGCGAAGACGTTGTGCTTCTTGATGTAGTCCTCCAACGGCATGTGCCC
>CAZUAH010000438.1:0-11657 GCA_964617665.1 uncultured Pirellulaceae bacterium | reverse complement strand
AGGCGTTGATCGTGGACGGTCAGAACGGCCACAAGTGGGCGGAGACGACGCCTGTTCTCAAGGTGCTCTTGGGGGAGACGAAACTGTTCACAGTGGACGTGGCCACTTCTCCACCGAGACGCCAGGACATGAGCGGGTTCAAACCGAATTTCGCGGCGTACGACGTGGTGGTCACAAACTACCAGGGAGACTCCTGGCCGGAGGAGACCCAGAAGGCGTTCGTCGAATACGTCAAAGGCGGCGGTGGTCTTGTGGTATACCACTTTGCCTGCGCGGCGTTTCCTCAGTGGAAGGAATACAACGAGATAATCGGGCTGGGCGGCTGGGGCCGCCGCAACGAGAAGCACGGTCCGTACGTCCGCTGGCGTGACGGGAAGATCGTGCGCGATACGTCGCCCGGACGCGGCGGCGGTCACGGGCCTATGCAGCCCTTCCAATTGGTGATCCGCGAGCCGAACCATCCGATCACGGAAGGTCTGCCGGAAAAATTCATGCACGTGCCCGACGAACTGTATGGTTGGCTCCGCGGCCCGGCCAAGAACCTGACGGTGCTGGCTACGGCATTCGCGCCCAAGGACTTGGGCGGCGCGGGCGAGCACGAGCCGCTACTGTTCACCGTGTCCTACGGCAAAGGCCGCGTGTTCCAGAACGCGCTGGGACACACGCCCACGGAACTGAAAAGCGTCGCCTTCATCGTCCCATTCCTGCGCGGTGCCGAATGGGCCGCATCTGGGAAGGTGACGCAGAAGGTCCCCGACGACTTCCCAGGGCCCGACAAAGCCAGCGTCCGTGAATGAGTGCTCGGCACATCGGAGTTCCAGTCAGAACTGACAGAAGTGACGACCTCACGCCCCTCGTTCCCAAGCTCCGGCTTGGGAACGCGCACTCGGAAATCTAGCCCTCCCGGCCTTCCGAAACGGAGCTTCGGGGACATGAGTTCCCAAGCGGGAGCTTGGGAACCAGAAAATTACGCGAAGCAATGAAGCGGCACAAAGAACTGCAGAAACTATGGTGGTTTCGGATGCTGCTCCTCGGCATCTGGGCACTCACGGGGGGTGCCATCACATGGTTTTTTCATGGGCGTGAGTTTGCGATTGGTGTAGTAGCTGTCGGCATTGCGAGCCTTGCCCTGGCGCTGGTCCTTTTCGTCAAGAGGACGCTTTCAGGTTAGTGCTCGTAGTACTTTTTCACCGCGCCGGCAACCATTTCGCCTAGCTTCAATTGGCCTTTAGTATTGAAGTGGATGCCGTCGGCGTGCGTCGGTAACCGGCCGTGGTGGACGGTGACGACACCGGGGATATCGCGAGCAGCGCGATTCTGGGCTCGCAGAACCATCTCAAGCCCGGGACGTCGCGTTCGGATGTCTTCACTCACCTTGCCTATGTCGTCGTCGGACATGTAGGTCGCGATGAACGCGGGCATTTTCGGCGTGTCAACGTCTTCGCGTATTGCCGTTACCATCTTCTTGAAATTATCAGAGTACTCTTTGGCCAGTTCGGCCGAACGCGAGTCCTTTCCGCCTTGCTTCCACACGAATCCAGCGATCTCGAATTGTGAAGCTTTGCGTGCGGCGGTGACAGCATCGACGATGTCTTTGTACAGATTGCCTTTGCGGCCGTCGCCTGTTCGGTCGGCCTGTTCTTTGGTCCAGTCCGGTGCAAACGCCAGGATTCCCGTGCCGCCGATAGCCACCTTGATGACGCCGATCGTGTCCTCCGGCCAGAACTCGGCCAGCTGATGTGCCATGGCGACGCCGGGACCGAAGTTTTTGCTGGGCACGAAATACTCCCAACGACCGTTTGCCCAGATACGAATGCGGTCGTGCGGCTTGTTGTGTGGCTCGGTAAGCTCCCGAACTCGGCCTTGTCCCGTCATGTTTGACTGCCCCGCGAGAATGAATACGCGAAACTTGCCCGAATCGGGAATCGCCGCGGGCCCGCCACCCATCGTATTCGTTTGCCGATAACCTTGGCCCTGGACAGGCTCGGCAGCTCCACCATCGGTTGCATACGCAAATGCTAGAAAGACGAAAACTGTGATCAGAAATGCATTCGTTGTGATTCTGTACATGTGGAAACCTCTCGATGGGTCACTGCCAACCGACGAACCGTACTCTATAAACAAGATAATCGGCCATGATGCTGAAGACCACATGAGAACTCCTGACTTGCGCCGCCGCGCGAAACCCAGATCTGATCGCTTGGCTGTACTACAATGTGGAATTCTCGAATCGGACGCCAAGTCAGCCGCGAGTCACGTTCAAGGGCTTGATGCTACGGAGCCATGTGTTTTCTGGATCGACACACAGACGGCCGATTCAAAGAAAACAGATCGTGTGCGTCGTGTACCCTGCGCGGTGACCGCCCCGACTTTCAAGGGTCACATAGCCTGCATCGTCCAGCCGCTGGATTGACCGTTTGTCGATTCACGATAATCCTCGTCTATTTACTCTTCCGAACCGTGCGATGATATGCTCAAATAGTAACAGTATCGCGCCCTGACCGTTGGAAGAAGAACTAGCGATGGCTATCCCGTCTGAATCATCAAGTAGCAGCGGACATCAATGTCCGATATGCGACCACAAGGATGGTGCTGCCACGAAGCACGCCCCCACCGATGATCCGTGCTTGCGTTGTGGGCATCTAGCGTGGTTTCGTATGCAGCAGGTCGAAGATGCGATTATCTTGAACCTGCTGACCGAAATGAACCCGGAAAGGGCTGATATCGACCGCGTTGGCGAGCTACTCGTCAAGTCATACTCTGCTCCGCACGTCATCCTGAACTTCCATAGCATTGATTTCGTCAGCAGTACGTTTCTGAACCGATTGATCGTACTGCACAGAACGGTAACTGGGGCAGGAGGCGAAGTGATCATGTGCGGAATGAATCAGGTGATCCGGGAGATCGTCCGCATCAACAGGCTCGATCAACTGCTCGACCTGTCCGACTAGGTTCTGGGAGATGCGTGCCCTTTAGCCCTGGTCGTCTAACGGGCCATCAGGCTTCTTCGCAAACGACTTGCTGTCAGAATGACTGATGCTCTGTGCGCGTGATGATTTCTTCCTGAAGCTCTGCCGACAGATCGCAGAAGTAATCGCTGTAACCGGCGACGCGTACGATTAGATCACGATACGATTCGGGCTCCTTCTGGGCTTCGCGAAGCGTGTCGGCCTTGACCACGTTGAATTGCATGTGATGGCCGTCCATCTTGAAATAGCTGCGCACCAAATGAGCCAGTGCGTCGATGCCTTTTTCGTCGGCCAGTAACGACGGCGTGAACTTCACGTTCAGCAGCGTGCCGCCCGTCTTGACGTGATCCATCTTGGCTGCTGACTTGACGACAGCCGTTGGGCCATGATGGTCAGCCCCCTGTACGGGCGATATGCCCTCGGACAGCGGTACGCCGGCCTTGCGACCATCGGGCATCGCACCGGTAACCGAGCCGAAATAGACGTGGCAGGTGGTCGGCAGCATTTCGACTTGGTATCGACCACCTTTCGCGTTTGGCCGACCATCAACCATCTCGATAAGGGCGTTGAAGGCATCGACCATGATATCGTCGGCACGGTCGTCGTCGTTGCCATATTTTGACGTCCGGTTCACGAGACGCTGGCGAAGGTCTTCGCGATTATCAAAATCGGCATCGATCGCATCGACCAGTTGTTCCATCGAGATAGACTGGTCATCGAACACCAACTGCTTGACCGCGGACAGGCTGTCCGTCAGGCTACCGATGCCGACGAACTGAATGAACGTGTGGTTGTATCGCGCCCCGCCTGCGTTGTAGTCCATGCCTCGCTTGATGCAATCGTCGGTCATCACTGAAAGGAACGGGGCAGGCATCAACGTGGCGTACATCTGTTCGATGATCTGGTTGCCCCGAATCTTGATTTCCACGAAGTGGTGCAACTGCTTGAGGAACGCGTTGAAAAGGTCTTCAAAGGTGCGAAACGTCTCAGCCGCGCCGGTGCGGGGCCCCAGTTGTTTGCTTGTTCGCGGATCGACTCCGTCGTGCAGTGTGATTTCCAGCACTTTCACCAAGTTAAAGTACCCGGTCAGGATATAGGCCTCCTTGCCGAAAGCACCGGTTTCGACACAGCCGCTGCAACCGCCGGCCCTGGCGTCTTCCAGCGACTTGCCCTGCCGCACCTGCTCTTCCACCACGGCATCCGTGTTGAACACCGACGGGAATCCATATCCGGCGCGGATCACGCGGAGCGCGTGCTTCAGAATGGCATCGGGGGTTTTGCGGGAAAGCTGAACGTTGCTACTGGGCTGCAACAAGTGCAATTCGTCGATGATATCCAGCAGCATGTGGGTCAGCTCGTTCGATCCATCGGAACCGTCGGCGAGCAACCCGGCCAAGTTGATGTTGGCGAAGTCCGTGTAGGTACCGCTTTCGGCTGCTGTGACTCCGACTTTGGGCGGTGCCGTGTGGTTGTTGAATTTGACGAAGAAAGTCTCCAACAGCTCCTTCGCTTTTTCGGGAGTGAGCGTTCCGTCCTCGATTCCCTTGCGATAGAACGGCAGCAAGTGCTGGTCCAAATGTCCGGGGCTGAAAGCGTCCCAACCGTTCAACTCGGTGATTACCGCCAAGTGGCAGAACCAGTAGTACTGCAGAGCTTCGTGGAAATCGCGCGGTGCATGGGCCGGAACGTGCTGGCAAACGTCGGCGATCTTTTTTAGTTCAGCCTTGCGCGCCGAGTCTGACTCGGCAGCCGCCATTTCCGCGGCCAACTTGGCGTGCCGTTCAGCGAACAGAATCATCGCATCACAGGCGATGTCCATGGCCTGCAGTTGCTCGCGTTTCTCATACGCACTGGGGTCATTGATGAAATCCAACTCGTCGACGGCCTGAGTGATCTCTCGCTTGAAGTCCATCAAGCCCTTTCGGTAAATCTTGTCGTCCAGCACCGTATGGCCCGGTGCTCGTTGTTCCATGAACTCGGTGTAGACGCCGGCTTCGTAGGCGTCGATCCAATCGGGCGACAGTGCTTGGAAGATCTTGTCGCGCATTGTGCGATCGCGCCAGTACGGGATGATCTCTTCCTCGTAGACGCTAATGCACTCGTCCGGGACAACGTAGCTCGTCTTGAGCCGCGAATTGAGAATTCGCAAGTCTTCGGCGGTATGGCAGGTCAGCTCTGGAAAAGTGGGCACTACCTTCGCCTTCGGACCGCGCTCGCCAACGATCAGTTCCTCGTCACCCAGGTAGATCGTCTTGTGCTCGCAGAGGTGCAGGAACGAACGGGCACGCATCACAGGAATCGAGTACTTGCCATCATTCGCTCTGTAGAAATCCGTGAGCAGACGGGCTCGCTCGTGCGTGATCGTCGGAACGGCGTCAAGGCTTTCTTGCCTGAGCCGTGCGGTTCTTTCGTTCATTTCGTCATCCACCAATGTGTACCGTGATGCCAGCGGCCCGGAACCGTTCGGCGGCGGCCTCCATGTCGTCGGCCGATGGAGATGGGACCGAGGCCGGGATATCTACTCGGCCGAGATGTTCGTTCTTGTGCGTTCCCAATTCGTGATAAGGCAGCAAGTTCACCTGGCGTACGCCCGCGATCGAGGCGGCGAAACCGGCGACTGCATCCAAATGACTCTCGTCGTCGTTGAAGCCCGGTATGACGGGCACGCGAATCCAAATGTTGTCGTGAACACTTCCAAGCGTCTTCAGGTTGTCCAGGATCGTTACGTTGGACACGCCCGTCAGGCGCTGGTGTCCATCGTCGTCCATCATCTTTAGGTCGTAAAGGAACAGATCCGTCAAGGGGGCTACCGACAGCAAGTCTTCCTGTGGCGCGAATCCACAGGTATCCACGGTCGTATGGATGGCTTCGGCCCGGCACGATTCCAGCAGGCTCTTGAGGAAAGGCAACTGCGCGAGCGGCTCGCCCCCGGAGACCGTCACACCGCCGCCGGAGTCGTCGTAGAAGATGCGATCCTTGAGGATTTCGGCCATCACCTCCGCAACGCTCATCTTGGTGCCCACCATCTGCCGAGCCCCGGTCGGGCACGCGGAAACACAAGTACCACAGTGATCACATTGGTGTCGGTCCACCAACGGGCCGGATCGGTCATGTGATGACTGGTTCTGCGGACAGACCTCCCAACACTGACCACACCGCACACATCGGCCTTCGACAACCGTGATTTCGGGCTCGGCCGACTGGCTTTCGGGATTATGACACCACCAGCAGCGCAGCGGGCAGCCCTTCAAGAACACGGTGGTACGGATCCCGGGCCCGTCCTGGATGGAGTATCGCTGAATATTGAAAACGAGGCCGGTTTCCATGCTTTTTCGTCGCGTGCTGCCTGACTATCCCAGTCCAAGAATGGTGTGAACTTCAATTATAGACAGGATCGGGCCCTATCCACCATGCGTGACTCCCGTTTGGCATCACGTGGTCCAACTGGTATAACTTTTGCGGTATTTTTGCACAAATCATCCCCGCCCCTAGGAGAATCCCCCATGATGCTTCGACACGCCAAGTTCTTGGCTTGTTTGTCTATTCTGGTTCTGGTAACTGCCTGCGGTAGCGAAAGCACGCCCACTGGCGGCGGCTCATCCGGATCGGGTGAACGGTCGAGCGTCTCAACACCCGAAACGACAACGCCCGAAGGCGATGGGTTTGTCGCCGCTCCGCCGTCAACCACTGGGACTACGAAGGTGGCACCAAGCGATGGCCCCTACTGGCCGCGTTTCCACGGTCCGAACCACGACAACATTTCGAGCGATACCGGTCTGCTGAAAGAGTGGCCCGATGACGGCCCGCCGCTGGATTGGACGTGCGAAAAAATCGGGAACGGCTACTCAGGTGTCTCGATGGCCGGTGGCCTGATTTACACGGCAGGAAACAAGGACGGTAGTACGCTGATCTCGGCCATCGACATGGACGGCAACGTCAAATGGCAGGTGCCAAACGGACCGGAATGGACTACCGACTACCCGGGCACGCGCGGCACGCCCACCATCGATGGCGATCGTCTCTACCATCAAAGCCCGATCGGTAACATCGTCTGCCTGAACGCAGTGACCGGCAAGGAGATCTGGAGTGGCAACAGTCTCGATACATTCCAGGCCGACAACATCAAATGGGCGTTGGCCGAATCGTTGCTCATCGATGGAGATCGAGTGATTTGCTGTCCGGGCGGCAAGGGCGCGAGCGTGGCTGCATTGAACAAGATGACCGGCGAAACCGTCTGGACTTCAGAAAGCACTGGGGACAAAACCAGCTATGCCACGCCCGCGTTGGTCGAGTACAACGGTTTGCGAATGATCTTGACGATGAACGCCAAAGCCTTCATTGGAGTCAATGCCGATACGGGCAAGCTGCTGTTCCGCCATCCGTTCGAGACGAAGTACGACATCAATGTACTGAAGCCCATCTTCCACGAGGGATTGGTCTTCATCAGCGGCGGTTACGGAACGACGGGTTCCGAAATGTTGAAGGTTGCTGTCCAGGGAGACAACGCATCGGTCGAAGAAGTCTGGGCATCGCGCGAATTGGACAATCAGCACGGCGGTGTGATTTTTCTGGACGGATATCTCTACGGCGCTGCACACAGCTTCAACAACGCCAAATGGGTTTGCCTCGATTGGTCTAAGGGCGAAGTGCAGTGGGCAGAAAGAGCTGTGGGCAAAGGTTCATCGACCTATGCCGACGGAATGTTCTACCTGATGAACGAGAAGAGCACCGTGGGTCTGGCCAAGGGATCGCCAGAGGGTTTGGAAGTGGTCAGCCAATTCCGACTTCCGTCGGGCGGCAGAGGCGCCAGTTGGGCTCATCCCGTGGTCTGCGGCGGCCGGTTGTATATCCGCCACGACTTCCGACTGTTTGCCTACAACGTGAAAGCCAGCGGTTAGTCGTTCTGTGCCCAGTCAATTCGCGGTGCCACGACGTCAGTGGTCATTTTCCGGAGCGGTACCATGAATTCGCGCGAGCGAGTACGTCGGGCTATGAGGCACGAGACGCCGGACCGCGTTCCCGTGATGTGTCAATTGGCGCTGGGCCACTATTTCCTTCACTGCGACCATAAGCCGGCCGACATTTGGTTCGATAGCGACATCCTGGCCGAGACGTTTATCGAATTCCAGAGACGGTATCGATTTGACGGCTTCCTAGTGAACGTGCCGGGAAGGCCGTCGGACTGGCGGGAGTACTTAGCCGATCGCTGCGACAGCAACGGCGGCGAGAGGCTCGTTTGGCCGAGCGGCCTTGTGACTTCGACCGTTGCCGACGACAACGCCCACACTTTTCTGGCGGACGATTTGCCGTTGCCCCGGGCCGACTACGGCACCGTTGATCCCAGCGACCCGGCGACGTATCGCAGCAGCGGCTATGTGTGGAACACCTGGCACGCTCCCGGTCTATGGGACATCCCAGCCGATGCGGACTTGACAGATCCGGCCGCGTATCCCGACTGGTTCACTCGCGGATTGCGGAAGGCCCGGCAAGACGCGCCCGATGTGTCGATCCACGCCGAGGTGTTTTCGCCGTTCACGCATCTGATGGAGTTGTTCGGCTACGAAAATGGGCTGATGGCGTTGCTCGACGATCCCGAGAAGTGCCACGAGCTATTGAACGTGTTTTCCCGCATGGTCTCTGCCCAAGTGCGGTGCTGCGCCCGATGCGATCCCGACGCAATCTTGATCAGTTCGGCCTTTGCAGGCGCCGGATTCATCAGCCGTGATATGTATGCGGAATTCGTACTGCCTTACGAGCAGCAGTTGTCCGACGTCGTGCATGAATTCCAACTCCCGGTGTATACGCACACCTGCGGCGCCATCGGTGACCGATTGGACTTGATGGCAGACACTCGCATCGACGGGATCGACACGCTCGACCCGCCACCACTGGGCACAGTCGATCTGGCTCAGGCCAAGGCGGACTTTGGCGATCGGTTGTTCTTCAAAGGCAATCTTGACGCCGTGAACGAAATGCTGCATGCGGACGATGACACGTTTGAGCAGGCAGTCCGCCAACGTCTTGCGATTGGTATGCCCGGTTCCGGCTACATACTCTCGTCGGCTTGCTCGGTAGCGCCGCACGTTCGGCCGGAGCGTCTAGAGACAATGACCGCACTGGCTGAACAGTACGGGCAGTATGCGTGACGGTGTTCGTCGGGCCGTTCAGCCACGTGCCAAGACCGCGTCTTCGCTTTTTTGGTGGCCCTTCAGCTCTCGCGCAAAGCCACGGTAGTGAGACTCGACGTCGTCCCATGTAGACCCGACTTCAGTGGAAGAACCAGCCAGCTCACTGACCTCTTCCAACAGATCTAGCAGTCTACCGTGGTCCTCGTGCAAACGCCGGAATTCCCGCCGAAGACCAGGCTGGGAGGGAAACAGTTCGCCCAGATACTCCGTGTCCTCTTCAAGAACGAACATGTGCTGAAGATTACTAGCCAAGTCGGCCAACCGATCCGGAACCGCTTCCGTCGGCATAGCCGGCGCGAACCACGACGCGTCCACATCGGCATCTGCTATGTCGTCGAGCAGTTGCTCCACATCCCGAAGCAATCGACTAACTTGACCTCGTTGTGACGCGACCTCGATCCGTAACGTTTCGGTACTTGCATTCATGCCCCGCTGCCTCCTTCGCCCATGCAAGCCGAGAGTGGTGCGCGCCATCCCTCGGCACGTGTGGTTGAGAGTTCGATGTTCGGCTATTTCCGGACAACATCTCAGAGAAGGGAAAAATCCATACCGTTATGCTTAGGGATTCGGCCGAAGTTGTCAAGCAAATTCCAAGAAAACGTCGGCGCAAGCTAGCATTAGTCCAACACGCGCCCATGCACAAACGAGTAGTAGCGGTATCGCGCCGGCATGTGCGAACCAACCGAGGCGATCACGATCACGGCTACCAGTATCCCCACGCGAACTACGCGATGGTCCCAGACCCAGGGAATTAGGATCAGACAAAGCAGAAGCAACTTCCCCATGACCGCAGCGCCTCGGCCTTGGTAGAACCACCTCAATCGCGGGTACGCTTCGATCGCTGCCAGAATCCCTCCAGTCGCAATTGTCAGATACAGCCAAAGCAGAAGATTCTCTTTCGATTCCTTGAACACGTGCCCCCCGAAAAGCACGCTGGTTACGCCGATGTGGGCCGTGCGCAGGGCCATGTTTAGAACTCGCCCAAGTTTCATCTTCTTGGGTGGCGTGTTGTCTTGGGCTTCGTTTGAAGTCGTCACGTTTCGATCTCGCAGCCTTTGTGCTTGCCTCTATTCCTTCATTTGTCCGTCAAGCGTGGTGAAATACCTCTTCCATCGGCGCCCACACTTCGCCGGGTGCAAGCTCTTCAATCGCTTCCAGGCACGGTTTGCACACGGACCACCAACGCTGGGTCTCCGGATCGGCGGCCATCTTCTTCATGTCCGCCTCGAAATCGTCGCCCACGTATTCGAAGTAACTGAACAGGTAGTCGTTGCCGTCTGGCAATTTGCTGACATAGATCGAGTAGTTGCGGATATTGCACTGCGTGATCATATCCAAGACTCCAGGCCATACGTCCGCATGGAGCCTTTTGTATTCATCAAGTCGCTCGGGCAGCGCCCTGGTCACCGTGCCGAATCGTTTCATGACGTGGTCTCTCCAACGTTTTCGATGGGTTCGTCAAACGAACCAAGCTGTAACGGATAGTGGCGGTATTCCCGGACGAGTTGCATCACATAATCGTACGTGGCCGGATCCACGTTGCTGGGCATGGAATGATCTGACTGGAGGATGTAGCCGCCGCCTTTAGCCGCATTCAGCTTGCGCAGAACCTCCTCGCGGATCTTCTCTCGGTCGTTTGTTTCCAGTACCTGCACATTGAGGTTTCCGTTGAAGGCCCACCGACCGTTGAACTTCCGCTTCAGTTCCACAACATCGAGCCCCGCTTTCGCCTCCAGCGGATTATACGCATCCACGCCGACTTCGATCATGTCCTCGAAGACGGGCGATGCATTGCCGCAGCCGTGGTAGATGACCTTCAGCCCGGCCGCGTGGATGGCGTCGCAAATGCGTTTGAGCTGCGGTTTGTGGACTTCGCGCCAATAGTCTGGCGAGAACAACATCCCTCGCGTGCAAGCAATGTCGCCCCACACGTACATGCCCGTCAGTTTGTCGCCGACCGCGGCCACTTGGCCTTCCACGATACCAACCAGGAAATCCCCCAGTCGCTCGATGAACCGAGCCAGTCGTTCCGGGGCTTCGGCCATCTTGTAGTAGACATTGTCGTTGCCGATCATGCGCCAAAGCTGTTCCTGGGCTTCGCACACACTGCCGAAGACGCAGAAATCATCGGCGTACATATTGACGCGGTCGACAAATGACGGCAGCCCAAGGTTCAGTTCGTCACCGACTGCGTTGATTTGATCGTCAATCGCCTCGAAGTACCGACGCTCGTCCTTCGGGTCGTCGAACTGGAAGGCTTCCATTTGTTCGAACGATTCGGTCCCGAACGAGACGAAATACGGCATGGGAATGGTCTGTTTGCGTTCGATCGTGGCTCCGTAGCCGGTCTTGACGATCTTGTGGTCCGGCGTGTCCTTCAGCACCTGGATTCCAGTGATCCGCGGATCCATGTTCGGCGTTATGACGATCATATCCAGATCCCAATAGCGATAGGGATCGAAATCGTCACCCACGTCCAATTCCTGCTTGCAGCGTCTGA
>CAZUAH010000437.1:0-11688 GCA_964617665.1 uncultured Pirellulaceae bacterium | reverse complement strand
AACGCCGAAACAGGCCGCTCAACTCCACATAATCAGCAGCTTCACATAAGGGCCCGACACGATCGTCTTCGATTCGTCCCTGGCGGGAGAAACCATCACGCTCGATGAAGGCGAGTTGAGAATCACCGGCAACCTCGAGCTGGTAGGGAGGGGTGTCACCATTGACGCGCAGCGCAAGAGCAGGGTGCTGGAGGTCACTGAAGGGGTAACCGCGACCATCCGTGACCTGACCATCACTGGAGGCTTGCCGAAGTTTGGTGATGGTGGCGGAATCCGCAACTTGGGCGTCCTTTCGGTGATCAACTCGACGATCTCGGGCAATGATGTGCTCAAAAGTTATATTGGGGACAGGAACGACGACGGCGGCGGAATCTACAACTCTGGCACGCTTTCGGTGATCAACTCGACGATATCGGAAAATGGAGCCACGTGGTGTGACAACGGTGGCGGAATCTACAACTCTGGCACGCTTTCGGTGGTTGACTCGACGATCTCGGACAATACGACTCTCGTGGACGGTGGCGGAGTCTACAACTCTGGTGAGCTTTCGGTGGTCAACTCGACGATTTCGAGCAATTCGGCCGGTTGGTCCGGCGGCGGGATTTACAACGGGGGTAGCACGCTTTCCGTGGTCAACGCCACGATCGTCAAAAATACCGCGGACGCCAACAACGACGGTGATGGAGGCGGTGGTGGAATCCGTACCGATCACCACTTCTCCAGCGCCACCACGCTTCACAACACGATCGTGGCTGACAACTCTGTTGGCAACGGGCTCGACAACGATCTGGTGGGAGCTGTCGAGAGTGAGAGTTCGTGCAACCTGATCGGCGACGGGGGGGCCGGCGGGTTGCAGCACGGCGTGGGCGGCAACCAGGTGGGTGTTGACCCATTGCTGGATCCCGCCGGTCTGCGGTACCACGGCGGCCTGACGCAGACGATCGCCCTGCTGCCGGGCAGTCCGGCGATCGATAAAGGCAACAATGCTGAGGCGGCCGATGACGTGGCTGGGCTGACGACCGACCAGCGCGATGTGCCCTTTGTCCGCATCTACGACGGCCTCGTGGATGTGGGAGCCTACGAGGTGCAACCGTTGGTGGTCGTCGATACCACGGAGGATGAAAGCGACGGGAACTTCGCGTCGGGCGACCTCTCCCTGCGTGAGGCGATTGAGTTGACCAATGCGTCGGTCGGGGCCGAGACGATCATGTTCGCCCGGGATCTGGCCGGAAAGACCATCACGCTCACCTCCGGCGAGTTGCCGATTACCGACGGACTGACGATCAGCGGCCCAGGTGCGGATCAATTGACGATCAGCGGCGACCAAAAGAGCCGGATTTTCAATGTCTACAATACGGAGAGCATCATCGAAGTTACGATCCGTGGTCTTTCGCTGGTAGACGGCCGCGCTGGCAGTGGAGGGGGAATCAACAACCACGAGGACCTCACTGTCGAGGGCTGCACGCTTTCTGGCAACTCGGCAGAAGACTGGGGCGGCGGTGGTATTTACAACTCCAGTCTTGGCACGCTGACGGTCACGGGCAGCACGCTGGCCAACAACTGGGCGGACGACGTAGGCGGCAGTATTGGCAACTCTGGCACGCTGACCGTCACCAACAGCACGCTGGCCAACTCGGAGAGTTCTTCCGGCGGGGGTATCTTCAACAACAGCGGTGCCACGCTGACGGTTACGGGCAGCACGCTCGCCAACAACTCGGCGTCTGCCGGGGGCGGAATCTCGAACTATGGCACGCTGACCCTTGCCAATTCACTTTTCGGAGGCAACACAGCTTCGTTGGGACCCGATGTCAGAAATGCCGGTACGATCGATTCCGCCCAGTACAACTTGATTCAAGACGGGGCCGGCAGCGGTATCGACGATGGCGTGGACGGCAACCAAGTCGATGTCCCCGACGTAGGGCTCGATCCGGGCGGCTTGCAGGACCACGGCGGCCCGACGCAGACGATCGCCCTGCGGCCAGACAGTCCGGCCATCGATGCGGGCGATAACAGTCTAGCCGTTGATTCCAACGACGACGCGCTGGAGTTCGACCAGCGAGGTGATCTCTTTGTACGCATCTACGATACCGCTGTGGATGTGGGAGCGTACGAGGTGCAACCGCTGGTGGTGGATACCACGGAGGATGAAAGCGATGGGGACTTCTCGCCGGGCGACCTCTCCCTGCGTGAGGCGATTGAGTTGGCCAATGCGTTTTTCGGGGCCGACACGATCGACTTCGCCTCGGAGTTGGCGGGAGGCACCATCACGCTCACCTCCGGCGAGTTGTCGATCACCGATGACTTGACGATCGAAGGCCTCGGGGCCGATCAATTGACGATCAGCGGCAACGATGAGAGCCGGATTTTCCAAGTGGACGACACAGACGACAGGGCGACGATCAACGTTCAAATCAGCGGTCTTTCGCTGGATGACGGCCACGCATACGATGGCGGGGGAATCTACAACCGAGAGATCCTCACCATCGAGGACTGCACGCTTTATAGTAATTCGGCATTTGGCAGGGTCGGCGGGGGTATTTACAACTCGATCACCGGTACGCTAACCGTCACGAACAGCACGCTGGACGACAACTCGGCCAGCCTGTACGGCGGCGGGATTTACAATGACGGCACGCTTTGGGTGGAAAACTCGTCGACAATCAAACTCAATCGGGCAGAAAGAAGCGGAGGCACGCTGACGGTCACCAACAGCACGCTTTCTGGCAATTCGGCATCCAACGTTCGCGTGGGCGCCGGCGGCGGTATTTACAGCTACGGCACACTGACGGTCACCAACAGCACGCTTTCTGGCAACTCTTCTAGACTCGGCGGTGGCATCTGCAACAGAAGCACGCTGACGGTCATCAACAGCACGCTGTCTGGCAATTCTTCTCATGCATCGGGCGGTGGTATCTACAGCGATGGCACGCTGACCGTCGCCAACAGCACGCTCTTTGGGAATTGGGCGACCTTCGCAGGCGGCGGCATCTACGTAAGTCAAAGTCTCGGCCGGATAGTCAACTCGACGATTTTCGGCAATTGGACCACAGCTGTAGGTGGCGAGGAAGGGAGCGATGGCGGCGGTGGTATCTACAATGGCGGCATCTACGGACCTACCTCCACGCTGAATATCGCCAACTCTCTTGTGGGTGGAAACATGTCCCCATATTCATATGGCCTAGATATCTTGAACGAGGGGACGATCGCTGCCCAGCACAACGTCATTCAGCAGAGAGCCGGCAGCGGCATCAACGACGGCGTGAACGGCAACCAGGTGGGTGTCGACCCGCTGCTCGACCCAGCCGGTTTGCAGGACCACGGTGGCCCCACACAGACGATCGCCCTCTTGCCGGGCAGTCCGGCAATCAATGCAGGCAACAGCCAACTGGCCGTTGATCTTGCGGGAGACCCATTAGAATTTGATCAGCGCGGCTCCGGCTATCCTCGTATGCTTCATGGAACCGTCGACGCGGGTTCATTCGAGCTGCGGAACCAGCCGCCGGTGGTGGGCAACCGGAGCGCGACGGTGACCGAGGGCGGTACGCTGGTGCTGACGGGTTCGCACCTGTCGGCCACGGATCCGGACACGGACCACGCGACACTGGTCTTTACGCTCAAGAGCCTACCGGCCAACGGCCAGTTGAAGAAGGATGGCACGGCTCTGGCTGTCAACAGCACGTTCACGCAGGCTGACATCACTTCCGGGAAGATCGCCTATACGCATGACCACTCGAACACCACCAACGACAGCCTGACGTTCACGGTCGAGGATTCGCTCGGTAACGAGACGGGCGTGGAGACGTTCGCGGTGACGGTGACGGCAGTGGACGACGACCCGCAGACGCTGACGATCGACAGCCCGACGGTCACGGAAGGGACAGGCGGCACGACAACGCTTACGTTCACGGTGACGGCTCCGCTGGCGGTCCAAGACGGGTTCAAGGTGGCCTTTGCCGCGGCCGACGGCACGGCGGGGGCCAGCGACTACAGCGTGACCACGGCAATGCCGCTGACGTTCGCGGGTACAGCGGGCGAGACACAGACGATCTCGGTGGATATCACGACGGACGCGATCGTCGAGGATAACGAGCAGTTCACCATCACGCTGGGCGACGTGACGGACACCACACCGGTTCAAGACGCGGCGATCACGACCCGCGCGGTGGGGACCGGTACGATTGACAACGACGATACGGCGACGTTCACGATCAACGACCAGACGGTAGACGAGGATGCCGGCACCATGACGCTGACCGTGTCGTTGGACAATCCGGTGGACACGACTGTTGTGGTCGACGTGACGTACACGGACGTGACGGCCACAGGTAGCGGCACAGACTACGACTCGGCCCCGGATCAGGTGACGTTCGCGGCGGGTGACGCGACGGACAAGACGGTGACGGTGGCCATCGCGGATGACAGCACCGCGGAGGGCACGGAGACGTTCACGGCGAGCCTGAGCACCAGTACGGGCTTGGGTGGCCGCCCGGTGGACTTGTCCGACACCGGGACGGGAACGATTTCGGACGATTTGGACGCTGACGGTGTCGAGGACGGAGTCGAGGCTCTGGCCGGCGGCGGCAGTGGAGATGGAAACCAGGACGGAATCCCAGACAGCGAACAGCCCCACGTGACCTCGCTGCCCAATGCAGCGGACGGACAGTACGTGACCATCGTCACACTCGAGGGAAGTCAACCTAGAGATGTCCGCTCGGTCGAGGCCCCACCGCTGCCTGAGGAATTGGCCGACATCGACCCCATGCTCGGTTGTTTGGACTTCGAAGTCCACCAGCTTGCCCCAGATGGTACCGCGACCGTGGAACTGATCGTGCCGAACGTGGACGCTCCGAACACGCTGTACAAGTTCGGCCCCACTGCGGACGATCCCGTGCCCCACTGGTACGAATTTCAGTGGAACGGCACCGTGGGTGCGGAGCGGGTCGGTGAGGTGATCGTCGTCCACTACAAAGATGGCGAACTGGGCGACAACGACCTTACGGTCGACGGCAAGATTGTCGATCCTGTCGTCCCCGCCTTCGATGCTCTGCCATACCACAACCGCCCCAATCCCTGCGACGTCAATCACGACACGCGCGTTAGTGTCCTCGACGTCCTCCCCTTGATTAACGATATCACTCGCAACGGCATTCGCACGCTGGACCCGCACAGCCTGATCTTTCGCGATCCGGATTTCTACGTCGACACGAACGGCGATCGTGCAATCTCGACCATGGACATCCTGGTTGTGGTCTGGTTTCTCAATCAGCAGCAAGCCGCAGAAGGAGAATCCCTGCGTCAGCAGCCAGCCTTGCTGGCTGCATCTCCGATGGAGCCTCTCGCGGTTGGCGTGGCCGCGCCGTCAATGGAAAGCTTGCCACTTAACGCCATGTCTCGGGACGAGTCAGTTCCGCTCGCTTTGGCCACCCGGAACGATTCACGCTCTGACCGCTCGAACAACCCCCGCTCGCAACGCGATGTCCACGACCGGGCTGTGATGAGCTTCCTAAGAGAATCCACAAGGCATTTCAAAACTGGTTTTCGGGAGGGCGAAGCTCCCGCTGAGCCGTGTTTTCTCGCGCTTTCGGCTCGGCGGGAGCCTCGCCCTCCCGGTTTTGAAACCGCTTCAAGTATGGTTCGGGCCAAGACGCCCCCTGCCAGAGTCGCGGCGTTACCAAGCGCACGAGCAGAGAGGAACCCGATCGGCGATCACGAGGCCACAGACTCGTTGTTCGCACAGGAGCCGGGCGAATGGCTCCCTACAATTACCGATTGGCGGATTTTCCGGCTTTAGCCCGTCCTTCAGTCAGGCACGCAGGGCCCGCGCCCCAATTGCGGGGGCTTTCCCTTCTCACCGCGCGTTCCGAAGCACAACCTACCGGGGCTCCAGATAACTACAATGTTTGTGGGGCGAGCCTTTTCGAGCCCCTGATCGAATGGGTGCAGGCATTGCGTGCTCGGTGTTGTGCAACTTCGGCCCGACGCAAGACGACTCAGAAGAAAAAGGCCGGCACTTCCGCTCGGCGGCGACCTTCGATCATGTCATTGACGTAATCCGCCACGCGGTCAACGATGCGGGTCATCATTTGTCGGCCTTTTTCTGCATTGGCCATGGCTGGGTTGGGATCGGGCTGGTCCGTCCAGACCTCGGTGCGCACGTTTTCGGGGAACTCGGACAAGCCGATCGAGGTTTCGAATTCCTGTGCGTGGCCGGGCAGGTCGTAGGGCAATCGGTGTCCGCTCTCCAGTACCTCTTTTGCATCCGTTTCGGTCAAGACGTCCCAATACGACAGGAAGTGCAGGTTCACCTGAAACTCACGCAAAAACTGATCCCAGGTGCCGTCAACCGGTGCGATGTTTCCTCCATGTCCATTCAGCACCAACACGTTCTCGAAACCCGCCATCACCACGCTTCTTATCAGATCGGCAAGCACGGCCAAGAATGTTCCTGGACGGAGCGTCAACGTACCGGCATGCTTCATGTGGTGTTCACTCACTCCGGCCATCACGCCCTCGGCAACAAGCACACGCGGCCGGAGTCGCTCGGCTACTTTCGTCGCAACCAGTGCCACACTCCGCCAGTCGTGTTCCATTGCCAGGTGCTCCAAGTGCTGTTCAATGGAAGCGACCGGAATGATGCAGGCACGCAAGTCGCCCAATGCCATACGTTCGCGAAACTCACGTCGCGTGATCTTTCTCAGTAGTACCTCAGGTTCACTCATCGTCGCTCCGTTCTTTGAGGCCGTCGCGCAACATGCCTCCCATAATAACGTCAATCAGGCATTCGACGTAGCTTTCACGCTCGACGCCGTGGAATTTCAGCAGGCCGGTGTAGAAGTGCAGGAATTTCAGGGTGCCGATGACGAAGGGGGCGGTTTCCAGATCGAGATCGGCACGCAGTTCGCCTTTGGCGATGCCTTCCTGGAGGATGCCGAGAACGAACTGTCGGCTATGCTCGATTTCCTCCTGAACGCTCGGCTGTTCCAGCAGGCGTGCGATCAGCCGGAATTCTGGATCGTCGGCGACCAAGCGGGCCAGTAAGGGATACTCGTCGAACGCATCCAGGCTCATGCGGATCATGGTCCGCAACTTGCCTGCGACCGATGTCTCCTCGTCCATCGCTGCCAGGAATCGCTCCAGTGCTTCGTGCCGTAACTGGTTGACGATTTCCAGGAACAACTGCTCCTTGCTTGTGAAGTGCAGGTAGAACGTGCCCTTGGCGATTCCCACGTCGCGGACGATGTTGTCGATCACGGCCCGCTTGTAGCCGAATCTCTCGAAGTGGCCTTGCGCCACTTCGAGGATTCGTTCGCGTTGGACCGTCTTCTTCTTCGTCATGGTGATGCAGTTCCCTGTGTCACCTCAGACGCCGTCACGATCGCCTCGTCGGACTCATGTTGCTGCAGTGTGATGGCCTCTTGCGCAGAATCGCCCTTCGGTGGTTTCTCATCCTCGCTGAAATCGAGGAGGCTCTTGAGCTTGTGCCAAAGTCGCTTGATGTCGTCGATCATCAGATAGAGGCTTGGTACGAGGGTCAATGTGATCAATGTGGCAAAGGCAACGCCATAGGCCAGTGTGATGGCCATGGGGATGATGAAGCGGGCCTGGACACTCGTCTCGGCCATCAGGGGCGTGAGGCCAAAATACGTGGTCAGCGATGTCAACAGGATCGCGCGGAACCGATCCTGGCAGGCTTGAGGCACCGCTTCGCGAACCGGTGTTCCGGCGCGAATGAGTCGGTTGACACGATCGACCAGCACCAAGCTGTCGTTCACCACAACACCTGCCAAGGCGACCATTCCCAGAAACGACACGATATCGAACGTCTCGCCGAGCAGCACGTGTCCGGCCACGGCCCCGACAAAGCCGAACGGGATCGCCGCCGCGATCAGCGCCGGCTGTATGTACGACTTGAAAGCGATCGCCATGGTCGCGTACATGGCGAATAGGGCGACCACGAAGCCCAGCATCAGGTCCTTCACAACACGGTCCTGGCTCTCCATGCCGCCCTCGCGTTCCCAGGTGAGATCGGGGTAGCGCTGTTGGATGTCTGCCAGGACGCCCGATTCCAGTTGCCCCATGAGCCACTCGACGTTTTCGATCGCCTCTCGATCAATCAGGGCGGTCACATCGGCCATGCGATGCCGGTCGGCCCGACTGATCGAGGCCAACCCTTTGCCGTACTGGAGGTCAGCCACCTCGCCCAACGGGACTTCGTCGCCTGATCGCGTCCGGATTCGCATGCGCTCCAGGTCGGCCAACGACGTGCGCTGCGATTGCGGGTAGCGGACCATCACGCGGATTTCGTCTCGCCCCCGTTGGATTCGCTGGGCTTCTTCGCCGAAAAACGCCTGGCGCACCTGGCGGGCCAGATCGATACTGCGAAGGCCAAGGGGTTCAGCGGACGGCTTGATGGCCAGCGTTACTTCCTGGCGGCGAGAGCCCAGCGTGTCGGCGATTTCGTAAACCCCAGGGTATCGGTGCAGAGCTTCTTTCAGTTCGTTCACGGCCTTTTCCACATCATCTATGCTATGGCTGGCAAGTCGAATGTGGATGTCCTTCTCTTCGTGTCCTTCCGTGGCGTCGAACGTCAGCCTACGTACGCCAGGCACAGTTCCAACCAACTTCCGCCAGTCGTCGGCGATGGCCTCCGAAGAGTAGTTGCGCGCGTAGAGGTTCTGGAACTCGATAGTCGCCTCGGCCAAGTGTGGCCCTCTGACCCCTTCCAGTCCAAGGGGGTTCTGCGCTTCGCCGACGGGATGGCTGCCCATGGCCACAAGAATGTGCTTCACAAGCGGTTTGCCGCCGTTCTGCCCGTCGAGTTCCTCGCGGACTTGCTCGGCGGCTTCCTCAATCTTCTCGAGGATCTTTCGCGTGGTCTCCGCACTAGTTCCGTGAGGCATTTCCAGCGTTGCCGTGGCCACATCGCCCGGCAGTCGTGGCAAGAACGCATACGGCACGCGACCACCGGCCAACAGGCCGATCACCACAATCAAACTGGCCAAGAAAAGGGCCAGCGTCGTGTAGCGCCAAGACAGGGCCACGTTCAGCACCGGCACGTACACCCTGCGAATAAATGCGGTGACTCCGAACTCGACGATTCGCCGCACCTGCTCGAATAGCCACACAAGTGGCCATATGGGCAGAAGGTACCAAGGAATGGTCTTCGACGGCTCGTGCGAAAGATGTGCCGGCAGGATCAACAGCGACTCGACCAGCGATAACGCCAGGCAAGACACAATCACGGCCGGGATGATCCGCCACATTTTCCCGTCCACGCCCGAGATGCCGAACATGGGACAGAAGGCGATGATCGACGTGAGTACTGCGAAAATCACGGGGGTGGCAACGCGCGTCACGCCCGAGACCGCCCCTTGCTCGCCGCGATCGCCCTGTCTCTGGCTGTGGTGAATGCTCTCTGCAACCACGATGGCGTCGTCGACCACAATTCCCAGGACGAGAATGAAGGCCGCCATGGAAATCATGTTCAGCGACACGTCGAAGTACCACATGACGGCGAACGTCCCGACAAAGGAGATCATCAGCCCCACAGCCACCCAAAACGCCAATCGCAAATGAAGGAAGAGCGCAAGGCACAGGAACACCAGGAGGAGTCCGTAGAGTCCGTTGCGCAGCATCAAATCCTGCCGTTCCGTGTAGTATGTCGAGATGTCGAACCAGGTATCCAGAAAGATGCCTTCCGGGAGCGTCTTCCCCGCGATATAGTCCTGCACGCCGCCAACGACATCCGATATGTTCTCGCGTTTCGGAGCCATCACCGACAGCGTGACGGCCCGCCGTCCATTGAATCGGGCCCAACGCTCGTCTTCTTCGAAGTCGTCCACGATCGTTGCTACGTCCGACAAATGCACGCGCGTTCCATCGGGATTCGTGAGTAAGACGAGGCGTTCGAATTCATCGCCGCGATAAGCCTGCGATTGCGTCCGGATGAGGATGTCCCCGGCGTCGGCACGAATCTCGCCAGCCGGCAAATTCAGTGATGACGCCCTGACCGCCTCGGCCACTTCGTCGAAGGTCAGCCCGTGTCGTTGGAGGTCTTCCTCGGAAACGTGAATCCCAATTTCGTACCGGCGCACGGCGCCCATCTTCACTTGCGTGATGCCGGGAACGGCCAGCAGTTCGTCGCGGACCTGTTCGGCAAACGTCCGAAGCGCGAGTTCGCTGATCGTGTCGCTCGACACGACGACACTAATCACGTGGAACTTGAATGTGAGTTCTTCGACGATCGGTTCTTCAGCTTCCTGCGGAAAAGTCGTGATGGCGTCCACTCGCGTTTTCACGTCGCTCATTAGCGATCGCGTATCATAGCCCGTGCGCACTTGTATAGTGACGGTTCCGAACCCCTCCGCCGCTGTCGCGTTCAGTTCGTCAATGCCGTCCAGATCCGAAACGGCCTCCTCGATGGGCAGCACGATGCCTTCCTCGACTTCCACCGGTGTCGCCCCCGGATAGGGAACGCGAACGTTTACCATGTCGAGGCTTATGAGCGGAAAGAGCTCCCGGCGCACGCCGAACGCGATGGCCAGGAAACCGGCCAGGAGAATCATCAGCATCAGCAAGTTGGCAGCGACGCGGTTGCGTGCAAACCAGGCAAATATGCCGTTCATGATTCACTCCGCATCGGCCACTCTGGGCTCCGGCACCCATCCGTCGAATTCGCCGCACAGATCGAGAACACGGCCATCTTCGCCGCGAGGAATCTCACGCGTGATGTCCTCCTGAATCTTCACGCGCGTGCCGTCAACTGCCCGTTCCAGGTGCGTGGCACAAACACGCTGATCGTTGGTCAAGTCGCCGCGGACAACGGCCCATTCACCCTCGCGGCGAATCACCTGGACCGTCTTCTCGTCCAGCCGATCAGACGAGTCGATCGTGAAAACTCGACCGCCGCTTTCCAAGCATACCTGTGGCAACACAATGGCATCCCGGACCTCACAGCTACGGATGGCGGCCTCGACGAACATCCCAACAGCCAAGGGGTGTCCGCCGGAATCCTGTGTTGCATCGTATGGCGACGACACACTTGCGACCAGATACGCCATGCGGCTGCGGCGATCCACAATGGCTTCGGTGCGGACGATACTCCCGTGCCAACGACGTTGCTGCCCGCCGAAGTCGGCCTCCAAAATCACCTTTGGGCCTTCCTCCGGCGCAAAAGAGGCTCCTAGCGCCAGATCGAGAAAGGCAAGTTCGTCGTCGTCGATCGGCAGCCGGATTTCGACGGCGTCGGTGGCGAAGCATGTCGCCAGCGGAGTGCCCGGCGTCACGTACTGGCCCACATCCACGTTTTTCTCGCGGATGCAGCCATCAAACGGAGCGACGACACCCGTATCCTCCTTGGCGTTTTGAGCTTCGTCCAGTTGGGCATCCAACTCAGCGAGGTGCGCGTTCGCCACGTCGAAGGCCGCTTGCGCTTGATCCAGAGCGGATTGCGTAGCCGCATCCCGTTCGCGGAGCTTCAGTTGGCGGTCCAACTGCTGCTCGGCCTCCGCCTTTTGCGCTTCCGCAGCCTGGATAGAAGCCTCCAGTCGGCGAATACGAACGTCATAGTCCCGGGGGTCGATCCGTACGAGGATGTCGCTCCCCCTGAAGAAACGACTCTCGTCGAAGGTCTCGGCCTCGGGTGCACCAAAGTTGCTATAGCGTAAATATTCCGATCGTTCGGGTTTT
>CAZUAH010000436.1:0-11708 GCA_964617665.1 uncultured Pirellulaceae bacterium | reverse complement strand
AAAGCTAGGCAAGAACGAGCCTTGGTGACGACACAATTCCCGGTTGCGGCACTAGGCCAAATCCCCGCCAGTTTCCGTCGAGGTTTGGGGCCGTTACGATGACCCCGTCAAACACACGAACAAGTCCCGGGAACCCAACAGAAACACGGTCAAATTGCACCGAAGTGGCGATGTCCACGAGCTTTTCCGTCAACTGTGCAGGTGTTGCTGGACGAGGAGTCGGGCATGACACATGCCCCCCAACTAGTCCAACCGAGGGATCCACGGTCTGGCTCTTAATTCTTGTACCACCGATGTCAAACGCCAGCGTTAGTTCGATTTCAGTCATGGTAGTAGCGCCTCCTGACGGCCCCATTTCACGCATTGTATTGCAACGATAAGCACAATGCAATGCAGCCAGTGCACAAAATACTCAAGACACATGAGATTCCTGCGGGTAGAACAATCAGTGAAATGGGCGACCGACTGTTACCAGCCTTGGGCTTCTCGTGTTGGCCCGACTGGTTCATCTCTGGCCACCGCACACTTTAGAAGGACTTGGACTCCTGCGTTGGTGGCCGTGACCGGCCTGGGGCTTGTAGCCACCTCTCGCCAATTCCCGCACCATCTTCGCAAGATGAAGTTTCCGCAGAGCATCCCGCCCCAACGGGCGTAACGAAGATACGCAGGCTGTGGATCGGATGGTATCCGCCCGTTTTCGGTGCCGACTGGGGATGGGTTCAACACATGTACGCCAGCCTGAAGCCACATAGGCGGATGACCGACGGCGTCTTTTGACAAATTCAAGCAATCCAAATGTTGGGGGTTCTGTACTCAAAAACGTATCAGGAGTTTCATCACGCGTGCTTTGAACGCAAGGAAGTGGGAATGCTAGGGGCGTACGCCCAAACGGCGTCCCGGATGACCAACTCTCCGGGTATAATACACGCAATGGAAAAGAACGGTGGCCGAATCCCGTTTGGGACGTCGTTCGGGCATGTGCAGGATCATCCAACTAACGTCGTACCTCGATCCTGGGAACGAGTCATTGGCAATGCCAGCCGCGCTCCGTTCGTACTGAATGAGTTCCGTGACCCCGTGGGAAAAACCCAAGAACCGGGATCGAATTGTTGGCGACCTGCCATCCAGAGAGGACTGCCACGCGGATTTCAAATCTTGAGTAGAGATTCCTGTGAAGCCGTTCATCCTGCGATCCACTGGAGTGGTGGTCTTCTTGAAGTGGTCCGTCGAGATCGGTCGGCCAGGCTGATGCCTCTCCATACCGACGGCACGGCAACGGTTCTGCCAGCGACGGCAATTCGTGGTAAACTCATCAGGTCTACCATAGCGCGTACATCGACGTGGTCAGGCAAGAATCGAGATCTGTGCGAAAAACCAGCGAGAGGCTACGCATCATGCGTTCAAACGAAGACGGCAATCGAGAGACACTTACGCGACGAGGATTCATGGCGACGGCGGCCGTTACGGGCATCGGGACTGCGCGTGTTCCGCTTCTTGGAGACGCCAAGCAGGCGGAGCATGCTACCGTACACCAAACGCTTGACTGCGCGGCGCCCGTCATTCGCCGAGTGGATGTGCTGGTTTGCGGCGGTGGTCCGGCTGGGTGTGCGGCGGCCGTCTATGCGGCAAGGGCCGGTGCCAAGACGATGCTGATCGAGAATCTGCCCTTCCTGGGCGGCGTTTGGACGGCGGTTGGGGTCTCCCATTTCATGCAAGGCCGCGGTCGCAGCGGGTTCAATGCCGAGCTTCATCAGCGGCTGCCGGTACATCAGGTCTTTGGGCGTAACATCTACGTGATCGAAGACATGAAGGCACTGCTGGACAAGGTCATGGACGAAGCAGGCGTGCAAACGCAGTTGCACACTCGCGCGATCGCCGTATCGACGGACAATGGCCAACTACGGGGCGTGTTCACGGCGAGCAAATCCGGTGTTGAGTTCATCGAAGCCCGTGCCGTTATCGACTCGACAGGCGATGGCGACGTTGCGGCCGCTGCTGGCTGCGAATACTCGATCGGTCGTGCCTTCGACGGCAAGACGCAGCCTGTCACCTTGTTCGGGACGATTGGCGGCTATCGCGGCCAGCCCGCCAAAGGGCGATCCCTGGTCGAGATACTGGAACGAGGCGGCTGGCGGCCCAGCTATCCGCCCGTGACGTTGTTCCCTCAGCCCGGTCAGCCCGGAATCTTCCGCTTGATGGCAACGCAGTTCTACGGAGTCGATGGCACAGATGTGCGTGATCTTACGCGAGCCGAAATCCAGGGGCGCGACGAAATCCGCAAATGCGTCGAGGTATTCAAGAAGCACGGCGGTGACGATTGGAAGGATGCATTTTTGATCAGTACGGGCCCTGCGATCGGCGTCCGTGAAACGCGACGAATTCGCGGCCGCTACACATTGACTTGGCAGGATATGGACCAAGGCGCACGTTTCGAAGACGGGATTACAGAAGTCACCTCCGGTTCAAATATCCACCCGGTCGACAATCCGTACGAAGACCCACCAGCAGATTTGCCGGCACGGCCCAAGTTCCGCGTTCGGCCCTACCAGATCCCTTACCGCTGCCTGTTGGCGGCCGATGTCGACAATCTGCTGTTGGCTGGGCGCTGCATATCCGGCGACTGTTATGCGCTGGGCAGCTATCGTCTGACAGGGAATGTCGTGCGGACTGGCGAAGCGGCGGGGCTAGCCGCAGCCTTGGCCACCCAGCAGCGCATCCAGCCGCCGGACCTGCACGGCAAGACATTGGTGTCGCGCCTGAAAGAAACGCGAGGAGAGGCGGGTTGAGCCACCGGTAGTCTGGCTTCCACAATTCGTCGAGCCGTGTTACCCCCGTCCACCTCGCGGACAGACACGAGACGCCCTCTGCTGTAGAATCTGCAGCGATGCACATTGGTGCTTGTGAGGCATCCAAGTTGGACGAAAGGTTGTGACATGAAACGACGGGACTTCCTTAAGTCGACTCTGCCAACAGCGGCCCTGATGCACACCGGTTTGCATGGCCTGCTCTTGCATGCCGACACGCAAGAATCGGGCGTGCAGATGGGTGAAGCGTACGATCTGATCGTGATTGGTGGGAGTCTGTCCGGTTGCTTCGCTGCTCTGCACGCGGCGCGGAAGGGATTGAAGGTCCTCTTGATCGAGCGACGCACGTTTCTGGCAACCGAGATCACGGCCACGATGCGCCCCTGGTTGAAACGCGACGGTCTGTCCGAACTTCCCCAAGAGTTGAAAGACCTGTTACTCCCTGCCGAGGAGCAGGACGAAGTGGGCGTGCCGTTTGACTCGAACAGCTCATCACCGATCTTTGGTGACGAGATTCCCTTGTTCATGGGAACGGTCAAGAAGCAGTTCATGCAGGCCCTCTTGCACGACAATGTGCACATCTTGCTGGGCACCGGTGTCTGGGGCGTATTGGCCGATGAAAAGCAGCAAATCGCCGCAGGCGTCGCTGTGGCCAACAAGTTCGGCATGCAACTTGTTCGCAGTCGGCACATCATAGATGCCAGGGGCCGGACATCGGATCCGGCGAGCCGAGTGGGTAGTCAGGTTGCGTATAGCTTGGAGCTTGGTGGAGTCGCGCCCAATGTCAGTTCCGAGGTCTCTGTTCCCGAGTCACTCAACCTGATGGATAACAAGGTCTTTGTACACAAGGGTAAACGGAAGCCGGGACAGTGTTTTGTCGAATTCCGTTTTCGTCGGCCGCGGCAATATGTGGAACGAGAGGCCCCGCAAAGAACGGAGGAAGTCTGCGGCTATCTGATCAAAGAACACGCGAGTTTTGCGAAAGCCACGTTGATGCAGATGGCCTGGGAGACTTTGGAAGTACCGTCCGACGGTGAAGTAACGCAAGACCAGCCATATTCCAATTATGACTGCCTCTCGCTTCCCGCATCACTGAGCCTCAGTTGCCGCGATGTACTCGATGCCTATCGAGAATCGAAAGACCGGATCGGAACGATTCCTTCCGGAAACAGCACCAATGCCGAGCCATCGTTCATTTTTGGTGCGAGGATCGCTGAAATACCGCTCAGTGAATGCCAGTTGACACCAGTCGATGGTTTGCTGGCGGACCACGCGATCCAGCAGATCAGTTTTCCTTATGAACGGTTTCTGACGGAGACTTTGGGGACGGACGTTGTTGTCGCCGGCGGCGGAACGGCTGGTGCTATGGCCGCTTTGGGAAGCTTGCAGGAGGGTGCCAGGACCATCACAGTCGAGTATCTACCAGAGCTGGGTGGAACGAGCACCGTGGGCCGAGTCACCGGGTACTATGCAGGATACAAAGACACTCGTTTTTTCGAGTTCATCGAAGACGGCGTCAAGAAGCAAAGCCGACTGGCGGGCCGCTGCACACGTGGTGTGGCACGTATGCTGCACTATCGCAAACAAGTCACGCCGCCACACGGGTTGCTGCAAACGAACAGCATCATCTGCGGCGTCTTCAAGGATCGCGGTAACGTCACGGGCTTGGTGGTCGAAGGAGCAGGTCGGCTATTCAAAGTAATGGGGGATGTCTTCATCGATGCGACGGGTGACGGCGATGTAGCCGCGCTGGCCGGCGCTGACTACGAAGTTGGTAACCAGCGCATGATGTGCACGCAGAACTATAGTCAGTGGGACGTGAATCCGGGTTTGTCGTCCTGGAAGGACTCGTCGACCAACCGTGACTACGACATCATCTGGAGTCACCAACTCTCGGAGTGGCAACGAGGTTATCAGCTGAGCCACCGGCAAGCGCACTATTACGATTTCACGCCGTTCCTGACCGTGCGCGAATCGCGAAGAATTACAGGCGACTACAAGATTACTCTGAAAGACGTGATCCTCGAAAGTCAACATCAGGACACGATTTGTCTGGCCACATCGGATTATGATCCTCACCATTTCGGCGATACGGTATTCACTCGTGTCGGATGCCTGCTTCCGCACGGGATAACGGCGGTCGTCCAGATTCCCTATCGGGCCATTCTTCCCCGCGGCATCGACAATCTATTGATTTCGGCCAAAGCCATCTCGCAGACCCATAATGCGTTGCAGTTCACACGGATGTCATTTGACATCATGACCCTGGGATACGTAACTGGCAAAATCGCCGCTCGTATCGTCAAACAGGGAATCAAGACCCGCGAGTTTGATGTGGCCAAACTGCAGGAAGAGCTGCGCGAATGGAGAATCCTGCCGCCGTTGTCTACGCCCGAAGCATCGGCCGAGCGTAGCGGCAAAGAGTCTATCGAGCGTTGCATCGACGAGTAAATCACAGCAAACCAAAATGGCTTGGTGAAGGTAATCATCCAGGATCGAGACGCGGTCGAGGGCGGGCTGCGCAGCGCCTTCGACCGAGCACACGGCGAGAGCCAGCAACTGCGTTTGGCCCAAGCTCTGGCCTGGCTCGGAAATCCTGTTGGAAACGAACTGATCCTGAAGGAAATGAACGGCCTGTTCAAAGAGGAACAAGCTGCAGGCGTTTTGCCGCGAGAGTATTACCGTGAAGACAAGGCCACTTCGTACTGGACCATTAACCAGGACATTGCCCTGTTGGCATTGAGCGGCGACCCCGCTGTGCTGCCTAAGATCCTGAGGCTTGCGGATTCGCTTGAGCTTGGACATCCTCCTGTAGAGCAAGCGACGACATACAACCGAGGGCGAATCGACTTGCGGCTGATTCCCTTCTACAACCGGATTGTCATCATCTGCTTTGCTCTCGAGCGAATGCCGGATGAAAGGGCTGTCCGCACGTTATGCCGGTTTCTCGACGATCCCTTCATTCGCAATCATATTTCCAAAACGCCCGAGGAGGCCGGTGACAAGGTGTATGGCGGCATTTTGGAAAGCCGCCTGGCCGCGACCTTGGCGCGGTGCGGTGACAAGCGGGGATTCACACTCTTGGTCGAATATCTCGACGACGTCCATCCCATGCTGGTCCACTACGCCAGCCAGGAGCTAGAGACATTGCTGGGCGTGGACCACGGTGTTGATCGTCAGCAATGGAAGGCGCACATCGAGACCAAGACGTTTCCGCTGGCACCAACGCCGCGTCAAGAAGACGTTGTTGAGCTGTAACCGAGCGTAGAGGAGAAGCCACATCGTAGGCCGGAACCAGCGAAGCGCAGTTCCGGCAATCTCAGAATCCGAAAGACCACGCGCCAGAACTGCGTCGCTAACGCTCCTTGTTGCCGACCTACAATGCCTCAGCGGGCTGCTACGCCAGAGCCTCCTTACAGAACTGGACGCATTTTGTGACTTCCTTCACTGCGTCGGAGCCCTCGGGGACTCCGTATTCCAGTTCGATGTCGGCGGGGAAGGTCAGCTTGTTCTTCTTCATGTACTGCAGTACGCCGGCCACGGGAGTATCTCCCTCGCCAAACGACATATTCGCACCGTTGTCCTTCTTTCGGTCTTTGAGGTGGAGGCTGAGGATTCGGTCGCAGTGTTTTTCGATCAGCTCAATCGGGCATTGGTTGGTGCCCGCGACATAGTGGCCGATATCGAGGTTGATGCCGAGGAACTTGCCGTACGTGAGAATGTCGCCGTCGTAGGTTGTTGGCTTGAGCTGTGTGTGGTTGTGGAAGCCAATCATGATCTCGTGTTTGTCGGCGATGGGCCCGAGTTTCTTCGCGGCTTCATCCGAGATCTCGCGGGTGATGCCGTTCGCTCCGAGCGCTTTGGCAATCTCGAAGTACCGATCGATCTGCTCGTCGGACATCTTGCTATTTCCGATATTTCCAAACTTGACGATGTGGATGTTGACACCCGCATCGTTGTACATCTTCCGCAGGGCCTTGAATCCGTCCATGGAATCCTTGTCCCCGCCTGTCTTTTCTATGTATGCCTTTGCGAATTGCTCGGCTGGGCCGCCCATCAGTTCCACAGAGCTGATGCCGCATTGGATGATGTATTTGAGCAGGTCTTCAGCGCTACCGGGCATCTTGCGGTAGCTGTACGTGATGACTCCGATCTGGACACCGTTGAATTTCGAGTTGGGTTTGGCGGCCGAAAACGCGGGGGCACGCCCTGGCATCATGGTAGATGCGGCCAAAGCCGCGGCGCCGCCAATGAACGTTCTTCTGGATAGTGTGGTGTCTTGGTTTTGCATGACTTTCCTCACAGAACAGGTTTTGTCTTTGTTGTTTCGCAACTGCGGATGTTTACTTCCGAGTAGCAGGATAACCCAACCCGTTGCGGAAATCAAACTGCCAGCCCTTACGGACCTCGATTGCCACGCCGTTGCAGAATGTGCACCAACGAGAAGGAGACGGCCAAGTCGCAACCGGAATGCTGTTAGCTCGTCTTGCACTGCTTGGCGTTGCCGCGATCGCGATTGTATACTCTGCGTTGGTGTAGCGTAGTTCTTTCCGCAAGCAGCATGGCCCCGCCATCGCGACTTGCTCGTGAACGCCTCCAATTTATGTCACACCTACTTGATCCTCCCTACCCTGGCCAAAAGGAATGTTGCCATGACACGACGCATCAACCGCCGCACCTGCTTGAAGATGACCGCCGTCAGTACGGGGCTTATGATACTGCCATCCGGACTTGCCAAAGCGTACGCGGCCAACGAAACCGTGAGTGTTGGTATCATTGGCTCAGGTGGCCGCGGCGGCGCCAACCTGAAAGGCGTGTCGGAGGCTGGAGCGAGAATCGCGGCTTTGTGCGATGTCGACCGTGGACGGCTAAACGGCTCTGCCCAACGTTTCCCCGAAGCGGCCACGTACACCGACTTTCGCAAGTTGCTCGATCAGGAGAAGTCGCTCGACGCCGTTGTCGTGAGTACCCCCGACCACACGCACGCTCCAGCCAGTGTGCGGGCCATGCGTCAGGGGCTGCACTGCTACTGCGAGAAGCCGCTAACCTACAACGTCCATGAAGCGCGCGTGATGACTCAATTGGCTGAGGAGAAGAATCTTTCGACACACATGGGTACGCCGTCGCGCGGCAATGAGGGCACTGTTCGAGAGGTCGAGATCATTCAGAGCGGCGCGCTGGGTGATGTTGCCGAGGCTCACTTCTGGACCAATCGGCCAATCTGGGCTCAAGGATTCGACACGCCCGAAGGCAAGGACCCAGTGCCCGAGACGCTCGATTGGGATCTCTGGCTGGGCCCCGCGCCGGTGAGGCCGTATAAGCAACAGTGGCCCGAGAGTCACCCGGTCCGGCAGAGTAAGTGGCGGCATCCGATGGTTTACCATCCGTTCGTATGGCGTGGCTGGTGGGACTTTGGCACCGGCGCATTGGGCGACATCGCTCCGCACATGTGGTCGCCTGCCTATTGGGGCCTGGAACTGAAGGCTCCGTCGAGCGTGGAGGTGGTTGAAATGTCAGGACCGGTGACAGACATGTTCCCCGCCGCCACGACACTTCGGTTCAACTTCCCCAGCCAAACCGGACGTCCGCCGGTGGCTGTCTACTGGTACGACGGCGGCAACCGTCCATCGACCGAGTTGGTCGGAATGGAGCGCGTGCCGGACGGCGGGCACCTGATCGTCGGTAGCAAGGGGAAACTGGGCACGGGCAACCGTTCAACTGCGGAATTCGGCTCGGTCCCCCAGACGTTGCGACGTTATGGCGACATGTACGTCGAATGGCTGAAAGGCATCAAGGAAAACAACCCGGACCAGCCGAGCTGCCCCTTCAGCTACGCTGGCCCGCTGACCGAAGCGTACCTGTTGGGCAACATTGCTATGAAGCTGAACCAGACTATCGAATGGGACGCCGAAGCAATGCGGATCACCAATTGCGAAACGGCCAACCAATACATCCAGCGCGAATATCGCAAGGGCTGGGAAATCTGACGACGGTAGTGCTCTGTTCGATATCCACGTGCGTGCTGGCTTTGTGGTGTTGCTGACTTGCAGCAGGTTGCCGTTGCGCTGGCTGAGGTTCCCCGATTTCAACGGCGGGATAGGAGTCGAGGCTATGAATCGGAAGTCTGCAGCGATTGCCATTTTGTTCGTCTGCGTTTCGGTACCAACAATTGCGTTCGGCTCTAGCGACCTCGTAGCGCTCTATCGCGAGGGACAAACGTTCTTGACATGGGAGGAGGATGACTCGGTCGACGGAGAATGGTACAGGATCTACACCTCCGCGAAACCGATCACGGACGACAATCTCGCCGAGGCCACGTTGATCGCCAAGATTCCTGAGGGTTCACGCGAATACCGATTCCTGAAAGACGCCCCGGACAGGCTGCGAACGCTGCTGGAAAGCTACGACTGGAGCAAAGGCATCCAGATCCAGGACGATGACCATGCCGGCAAGATTCTGCCCGAGGGGATGGGTGTCTTTGTGCGGACAATCAAGCGACCGGCGAATTCCTATTACGCGGTGACCATGGAAGTCGACGGCGAGGAAGAGACGAAGATTGCGCCGAGATCGAATAGCCTCGTCGAGCCGACTGCTGAATCTGTCGAAACGCCCGGCGCTATTCGCCTTCAGAAGTACGACGAGCGTTTCTTCGCGTATCTGTTTTTCGCGGACTTCGAGATATGGAATCCTGACAAGATCGACGACAACTGGGAGGGCTATGCTCACGTCTTGCACGTCCGGGCGCCAGACAGTGCGGACGGAAGTCGGCGTCGTCCGTTGACCGTCCGTTTGCACGCGTACACGGCATGGAAGGACTGGGAGATTGCCTACTGCTATCCGAATCGCGAGGGTATCGACCTGCGTCTTCTGGACTATCATCTCACATGGTGGTACGGCTACAGTGATTCGTTGCCAAAGACCGAAGGCGGAAGGTACGAGCGATACCCTGTCGAAGGGCGGGTCGTGAATTTCACCGAACAGCGAGTGCTGCAAGCGATCGCTTGGCTTAAGAAAGACCCGCCGAACTTCCCGTGCCGCGTCGATCCAATGCAGGTGTGCGTTTCGGGTGGCTCGATGGGTGGCAGCGGGGCCAACGTTTTCGGTGTGCGACACGGCGACGTGTTTGCCGGCTCGTGGGGAAGCAAGGGCATAACGAACTGGGCGCTTCCACACGAGCACAACAACTGGTATCCAAACATCCGACAGAAGGTCGGGCCACTGGAACGCAACGATCCGACCAACGAAGGACGGCCAGTTTGCGATGTGTTGGATATACCGAAGTGGCTTGGCGATCATCCGGAGATCGATACCCCGTACCACGACGTGGCCCACGGCATCCTTGATACGGTGATCACGTTTTGGAGCGTCCCGGACTACTGGGCCGGCCTCGAACGCGGCAAGCATCCGTATTCAGCCGGTTGGGATATGGTCGGCCATGCATCGGCCCTCTCCTCACGCAGCCCAATGGACTTCAAGCTGATGCGCAGCGACGAATCACTCCCGGCTCTGTCGAACGCGTCGTGCAATACTCCGCTCAATAGCGGTTTTCGGATGATCGGCAAGGTGAAGAGCCTTGGTGAAAAGACGCTTACGGTGGAAGCGTCGCAATTCACGCGTGATCTCGCTGGAATGTCGCTCGTCCTTGGCCCCAGCGTGGAAACTCGCAAATGGTTCCGCATCAAGGGTAACACGCAGACGCAGTTAACCATCGAGGAAGGTAACCTTCTGGAATATCTACCGCCGCTGTCGTCTTGGTGGCAGAGTCAGTTGAAGAAGCGACTTGGGCGCGAGCCAACCGCAGACGTGGTTCGTGAAGAGGCACGGCAGAAGAAGATGGCGTTTCTGGTGTGCGACGGATCACCGCGCGGAACCCGCAACGGACACTTTGCCTGGTCCAGCGAGAATCAGAACTTCGACTCAGATCGAGCCGAAGACGATATTGTGGACGATGAGAACCGATGGGCAATTTGTCTGAGGCTTCACGAGAACCGTCTATCAGAGTTCACCGGAAGCACGGCCACGGTGGACGTGACCCCTCGCCGTTGCCAGCGATTTCGACCGCGCCCAGGAGAATCGATTCACTGGCAGAACCTCGATTGCTCTGACCCAGACACAATGCACAAGATCGCCGAGGGCGAGGTGTCGACCGACAAGAATGGGCTCGTCACAATACGCAGTTTCACAGTCGGCAGAAAAGGCTGGGGAAACCGGTTGGTACTGACGCGTGGTCGATAGACAAAGCAAGAGTGTCCGAGACTTCGACCGCGTACAGCGTCAACTCGACCCGCTGAGCCACTATTTTTTCAACACGAAGACGGTGAAAAAGGGGCAGCGCATCGAATCATGCGGACGCACGCATCGGCCCAGGATTCGCGGGTACGGGAATTGAGTCCTTCGGGAAAAGATGCTAAGACGCTTGAATCGAAACGCCTCGTCCTGTACGAGCCTTGTCGCTACCATGCCCGACGCGCAAACAGCCAACTCGGACTCGACGTCCCCTAGCTTACTGCAACAAGTCGCTCGGCAAGATCACCTAGCCTGGCAGCGGCTGACGCGCCTCTATGGGCCGCTTGTCTTTCACTGGTGTCGTCGGGCAGGACTGGATCCGCACGACGCGGCCGATGTGCTGCAGGAGGTCTTTGCCGCCGTTGCTCGAGCGATCGACACGTTCGATCCAGGGCCGAATTCTACATTCCGAGGCTGGTTGTGGACGATCACGCGAAACAAACTGCGTGACTTCTACCGACGTGAAAGTCGCAGGCCCCGGGCAGTTGGCGGGACATCCGCCTGGGAACAACTGGCCGCCGTCCCGGACGCGCCCTCCGGAGCCTCTGACGCATTCACCGATTCGACGGAACTGAACGCCCTGTTTCAACGTGGGCTTGAGATCGTGCGGAGCGAATT
>CAZUAH010000435.1:0-11732 GCA_964617665.1 uncultured Pirellulaceae bacterium | reverse complement strand
CACAAACCGTCCAGTCTACCGAGCGGAACAATACTGGCTGAATCAACGGCAAATTCCGACAGGCTGGAAGCCTATCCCACGATATTCATGCAACGTTGGGAGTTAAGTTAACGACCTTGGACACTGGCAATGCAGTAGAGATAGCGATTCGATCGCAGAAACAACTGACCATCGCGGACCGCAGGCGAGGCATTGAAGTCGGATTCGTCGGCTTCGAATTCGTTGTGTGCCAGTTGCTCGAACTCGGGCTTGGCCGCCAGCACGTACGTGCCGCCTCGTCGGCTGACGCAGATCAGCTTGCCTCCGGCCAACACAACGGAGGCGTAAAATGGTTTGCCGCCCCGACCACTGCCGCTCGTGCGAGACAGCCGTTCGCGGTAGATCGTCTCGCCCGTCTGGGCATCGGCACAGAAAGCGATTCCCTGATCGCTCACCCAGTAGAGCTTCCCTTCGCGAATCACCGGCGAGGGGACGTAAGACGAGTCTCGGCTGGTCCAGAGAGTATGTGTGTCCGTCACGTCGCCTTTCCCACCGACACGTATCGCTACGCTGCTGGTGTTGCGGTAGCCGCCGAAGACGTAAACGATTCCGTTCGCCGCCACCGGACTGGGCGCGACGTTTCCGTCCAGGCCGGTCTCCGCGTACCACCTGAGTCTGCCCGTGTCGGGATTCAGTCCCCAGACTTCGTTGGGTACGCCGATCACGAGTTCCTTGCCGCCGTCCGCCAGAGGAACCAGCAGCGGTGTACCGTAACTGAGTTCCAGTGAGCTGGCTTCGGCATTCCACACTTCCTTGCCGGTGGTCTTGTCCAAGGCGCGGATCGACCGGCTCTCCTCGGAAGCGTTGACGATTACCATGTCTTTGTAAAGAGTCAAACTAGCCGACGAACCCCAGCGGCGGTTGCTCGACTCTTTGCCGACGTTCACTTGCCAAAGCTGCTTGCCATCGAGATCGAAGGCCAACACGCCGGTCTTTCCGAAGAACGCAAAGACACGCTCACCGTCTGTGGCTGGTGTGTTGCTGGCATAGCCGTGCTCTGGAACACCCATGCCGGCATACGCGTCTTCGGGCATTTCAGCTTTGACTGTCCGCGTCCAAATCACCTTTCCATCTTTGCGGTCGATACATAACAGGTGACGGACCAACTGTTTGATATCGCCGGGGTTGCCTCGGCTGGAGCCGTAGCCTGAGTAACAGGTCACATAGACGTGCTGCCCCCAAACAATCGGACTGGACGAACCAGGACCTGGCAGCGACGTTTTCCATTCGAGATTCTTCGACTCGTTCCACTCGACCGCCACATTCGCATCGCTGCTGACACCCAAGCCATCGGGACCGCGAAACTGCGGCCAATCGCCACCCGCAAGCGGGCGCGTGGCCACGATCAAGGCCAAAACACACAACGTCGAGACAAACCGACAGAACTTCATGATAGGCTCCGAAAGGAAATGGTGGATCCTCGTCGCGAGAGGCGTCAACGTTTCTTCATCGAGATCGCAACGCCTGCGTGGTCCATGTGGACAAACAGCGTCTCCAGGTCCGGGTTCGTCGTAACCGCCTTGACAAACGGCGGATGTGCTTGGCGCGCGTTCATGTTGTGAGCCACGATTAGGCCGCCGGGACGCACCATCGGCAGGAGCTTATCGAGGTAGTCGATGTAGCCTTCTTTGTCCGCATCGAGGAAGAGAAGGTCAATCGGACCCTCGAGTTTCTTGACTTCCTCGTGGGCATCACCTTCGACCAACGTAATGTACTCCTCCACGCCTGCCTGCTTGAAGTTCTTGCGAGCCAGCTCCGCCCGCCCAGCGTCAATTTCGTGAGTCGTCAGCTTGCCACCGGTGGTCCGCAGAGCCAGGGAGAACCAGATCCCCGAGTAACCGTTCGATGTCCCGATTTCAACGACGTTTTTGGCACCAATGGTCTCGGTCAGGAGCCTAAGCAAACGGCCGTCCTCTACGGGCACATTCATCATGCCCCGACGCTGGTTCCGCTCCAGATCTTGCAGCACAGCCAGCATCTTCTCCTCGGTGTCATCTTTCGGCATCGGCGCGCTTTCAAATCCCAACTCGCCGCTCTCACCGACAGGCGGCTGTCCCGGACGCTGCTTGCGTCCCGGGCCGTCTCCACCAGGGCCACCACGTCCGCCGGGCCCGGCAAACATCTCGTCACGCGTCAGCTTGCCATCCTCGTTCGCGTCAATTTTCTTGAGTGCCTCAGCAGCACTCGCAAGCTCCGCCGCCGAGATCTCGCCATCGCCATTGGCATCCAGCGTGTTCATCAAAGGAAAACGTGGCGGACCGAATCCACCGCGACCGAATCGACCACTCGGCCCACCGGGCGGCTGGGCCACAATCCCGTGAGCAAACAAGGCCAACATCGAAACCGCCAGTACACCGCTCAAGAAATGTCGCATTAGATTCCTCCCAGAAAGTTCACCTGTTCAATAATGTCTGATTCGCCGTTCGCAACTCACTGAGCACCCGCTCGCAGAGAAACTGCGGCGTCGTTCCCGCTGGAATGGCCCCATTGGCTGGAAAGTCGCGCAGAATCACCCTTAGTATCTAAAACGTGAAAGCCCAGCGAGTTTCTACAGGGCGATCCAGATCTTGTCAGATTTCAGCAAGAATTTGTGTTCATCGCCGATGATCGAAACTCGCCCCGCTTACGCGCGGCGCTGTTCAACACAGAGGTGACCAACGCGGTTTGCCAATCTGGACGGGTCACATCGACAACGAACAATAGGGTCGCCTAGAGGAATCTGCCCCTCTTATCTGACGGATGGCGCGACGCCCTTCTGCGTGTAGGAGGTATGCAGATCACGAAGTCGCAGACGCGTGCACCTGCCAAGCCAGACCGTCGAACACGGGAGGTCTCAACTCGCCGGCCCGGGTAGCATCATACCCGCGCCAGAGATCCCGCTGTATTGGCCCCAGGCAGTCACCGCCGGCGACGATGCCGTTTACGTTGGTGACCGCTTGAATCGCAGAATCGTACGTGTCAAACTCGCGTACACCGCGGAGGCAACGTGTTCGCTAAGGCCGTAGAGGAAACCTGCCCGAAAGGCGAACCTGTCACCATCCGCCATACGTGGCCGTTGGCGCAGCTCTACTCCACCTTCTACCGGCCAACCCACGCCGTCCGAATGACGGCTAGATATGGCAGCGCGGCGACGCAATTCGGCAATTGACGGACATCCTGAGGACTGAGGCAACGGCGCGTCGGTGTGCCCCAACGAGCGCACTTCACGAATCTCCGTTTCCTGCTTCGGCCGTGAACACCGCCGCGCGCAAGCCAGGAAGGTTCGCCGACAGCGGTAGGGCCGACCTGAGCAGGTTAGCAGCCAGTGCTTCAATGCCTCGGTCGATTTGAACTACGCGCATTAGTTGGTCCGCCGCTGCTCCGAAGAAATCGGTCCTTCTGAGCGAGCGCCGGCCGAGATTCCGCTCCAATCCACTCTATAGACCTCGCGTTGTTCGGATCAGAACTCGCGGCTCGATCTCTTGACTCCGCGCGACACGCGAGCTACTCAAACGGATTGGCGGCTTGGAGCTTCTTCACCTCTTCTTGATCCTCGTTGCTCAGCCGGGCCAGCGGGACCTTGATCTCGCGGCCGTCCTTCCGACGCAATTGAACGGTCCCCTCCACCAAGGCCATGTACTGAGCTTCGACCCGGACCTTACCCGTCGCGTCCGTCCAGATACGGTATGCCCAAGGTGCCGAGGTAGGCGCCGCCGAGACGGCTGGAGCGGGGGTGGCAGGGACGGTGGCCAGCGCCGGCTGATCTACCTCGTCCGGTGCCAACCGCAGATCAGCGCGGGCAAAGGTCCCTTGCCGCAACCCCCAACCGCGGAAGCTCACCTTGACCTTTCCGTTGGGCAGCACTTCACGGACTTCGACCGGGTGCCAGCCCGAGAAGTCGCGGGCGCAGAGGATCAGCCCGACCGGCAGAGGCGTACTCGCGGTGACTGGTTTGTCGGACGGTTCCACTTTTTGTGGTCCCATGAAGGCCTCGTTCAGTTTTGCTTTCCGCTCGAGATGGGGCGCCCACTTTCTCAGCGCGGCCTGAGCGGCTCGGCGAATGAACACACTGTCGTCTTTCGTGGCAGGTACGATGGCAGCCACGAGTTCCGGGTCATCGTCGGTAACATTCTTGGCGGCGATCTTCTCCAACGCGTGTTTCACCTTAAAGTGCTCGCCAGACTTGATGTCCTTGATCAGCGACTTCTTCTGTGCAGCCGTCAGCGGGATGGCCGCTTCCTTTCGAGCCTTTTCCTCCGCTTTGGCCCTGGCCTCGGCCGCAGCGCGCGCCAGTTCCTCGGGTTTACGCCGTTCTTGTTCCTGGATCTGGTTCCATTCTTCCTCGGAGTAACGGTGACACTTGATCGTCATTGGAAAGCTAACGCTGAGGTTCTCCCTGCTGATTTCTACCTTCTGCTGAAAATCCAACTTCTCCGGAATGCCCAACTTCCGATGAAAGGTCCATTGGCCCCGGCCTGCAATCTTCAACGTTGCTTCGTCACCCAGTTCCATGTCGGATTCCTTCTCAATCACGACCAGATCTCCCTCGGATTTGACCAGCCGGAAAGAACAAGAGGCAGAACCGGTGGCAAATAACTCCTTCTCCTCCGCTGTCGCTCCGGACGGCGAGTGCAGAGGACTATAGCGTTTGCGTTGCTCACGACCCTTGCGTGTCATGAGCACCCCACCCTTTTCCTCCCAACTCGGCGCCGCATCTTCGGGGAACGGTTCCAACATCAACAGCGACAGATTGCCCAACAGCCAAGGCAGCTGCGAACTGCCTTCCAAGGTGCGCAGCTCGCCGAGTGGCGTCATGGTCAGGGTGCTGGTGGTCTGTTTTAACCCGGGATACGTGCTTCGCGCTGACGAGCTAAAACCACGCGGGCCAAACGTCCTGGCATTTCGGGCACTACTGGACGTCTCACGCTTCGACTTCTCCGACTTGGTCAAGCCACCGCTGCAGGTAAGTCTGAGCACGCCTCCTTCCGCCTCCTTGAAGGTGTACACAAGACGCCCACGATATGTCTCCAGCGAATCAGGGGTGTCCACGGTTATTTCAATTTCATATGCGAACGGCCCCCCCGGCTGCCATTGATATCGCAACGGTTCCGCTGGCGGGTCCAACGCCTGTGCCCGGGCCACAACCGGCATGAGCATCGCTAGGCTCCAACATAACCAGAACTGTCTTCGCTTTGAGCGCTGTAAATACATGGCACGCCTCCGTAATGAACTGGGCCGCAAAGACATAGCTTTGACCAACCTTCAATTGTCCCCATCAGTCCAGACTGGTGCAAATCTGAGCCGCATCGAGCCCCTTACGAATGACCGTACGCCGCTGACATTCGTCTCTCAGTGCACTGGGCCACCGATTCTTGCGCGCGATTCCCGCGGTAAATCGGTGTGTTCGTTCATATTATCGTATTCTCCGGAAAATCGCGATGAAACACGTTGAGAAAACGAAGTCAGGCGACTGCAGTAAGAGTGAAATCGAGTAACGCCGCGGTCAAACGAGCGGCGACCCCGTCATCATCGTTGGCCAACGTGGAACCCCAAGGCGCGCCGGTATCGCTCACCGTCGGCAATTGGCAAGATGCGTTAACCTGCGGAGGTGAAATAGACGTCGGCCAGATGGGCAAGAGCTCCTCTCGACTCGGAGGTCGTGAACACCTCTGCACGCAAGCGGATGGTGATCGCCGACAGCGGTGGGCGACCTAGGTGCATCGAGAGGAGGCATTTGACGACTGGGGCGATGTGACTCCGCGCGGAGATTGAGGTTCGCCCCCGTTGCGACAGCTGCCCCCAAATAAGCACGGCTCGACGCCGCCCAGAATTACGACGTTGGTTCCCTGTATCGACAAGCATTCCGAGAAATACCTTCGTAGACAGAAGATATATTTGGGCTATGTAGTTTCTCCACATGCTCTGCGACTAACATCCCAGTAGCCAAGAGATGAAACCACAGCAGCAAGACAAGAAGAAGTTCAGCGCACTGATTGAGAAGAACCAGGGACTAATCCACAAGGTGACCCTGGTCTATGCCAACAGTCCTGCTGATCGAGAGGACCTCTTCCAAGAGATTTGTCTCCAGCTCTGGCGGTCCTATGCGGACTTCAGGGAGGAATCACAGTTCGGCACATGGATGTACCGGGTGTCCCTAAACACAGCAATAAGCGCCGTTCGGAAGAGGAAAAACAGCCCAGTCTTTCGCACACTTGAAGTCGAGACGCCTATAGTAGCTGAACCGTCAACTGACACAAGAAACGTCGAACTCCTATACGATGCCATCTCAAAACTGAGCCCCATCGAAAGAGCAATCATCTTGTTGTGGCTAGAAGAGAAGGGCTATGAGGAAATTGCGTCCATTGTTGGCATCACTAAATCGAATGTAAGCGTGCGACTGGTACGGATCAAGAAGAAGCTGAAAGAACTACTCAGCAAGACAGACGAAAAGAAACCATGAGCGACAAGGATCTCAGAGACATGTGGAACAGTACAGCAGGTTCTGCCGGAGCCTCGGGCTACGAGCAATCAACCATCGAGCGGTTGCTGGGAAAGCGTTCTTACTCCGTGGTCGACAAGGTGCGGAGGATGCTGCAACTCGACATCTGGATGAAAAGTGCGATTGCTTTTCTTCTCGCTGTCGATGCTGCCCTGTACTGGCGCGTTCAAATGGCGGTTTCATTCACTTGCCTGGGCGCGATCGCAGTAACGGTGCCACTGGTATTGTTCCAACTCAGAGTCTTGAAGCACGTTGCAAGCGTCTCCGATTGCGGACAGAGCACGAGGGAGGTGCTCTCGGGGACCCTCACCTTCTTGCGAAGTCGCTTTCTTACTGCCCTATTGTCTACCTCATTGACGTATCTGTTCTTCTTCATCTCGGGGTTGCTCCTATATTTCTTCATCACGTACGGACAGCTGAGACCGTTAGACAACATGGACGTGTTTGTTTTTTCCACGCTCTGTCTCATTGGCATTGTGAGCCAACTCGCAGTGAATCGCGGCCAGATAGAATACCATGCCAGGCATATTGAAGCATGTCTGTCCGATTTGAATGAACGGGTGCTTGCAGTCGTCACCAGCAGTATCGAGAGCCAGCGGAAACAGGATCATGCAATCAAGATGCTGCTCGCCTTGGTTTTTGGTCTTGGATTCGTCGTGCTTGTCGTAGTTCTAAGGGCACGTGGCATGTGAGTTCCTGACCTGCGGTATCAGCTATCATCACACGTCCCAACGGACGCCTCGCGGTTTTTTCGAGCATGATCTGCGGCCCGCGCGCCAATCCCGCCTGTCTCGGACTTGCGATCGGTGTCATCATCCGAATGCGAAGGACCTTAGTCTGAGCAGGCTACCTCCAGGCCCAGGCTCTTGCTCCCTCATGGCGTAGCCTTGCCGCCCAGGCTCGCCCGTCGCGTGCAATTGTCGGCGTGCATTTTCCTGCGGAGGTGAAATCGACCGAACGCAGTTGGCGAGTTGCGGTTGGTGCACTCGGTCGCACCCACCGAGGCAGCCAAGAATGGGCAGGATGCGTCGAGTCATTTAGAAGCCATGCCGGAAAGAACTCCGGTGTAGGCGAGTCTGCTATCGATCAACGAGACTCGGCATCGCTGGGAATGGCGTCAGCGTCGTTTCCCCTGCGATCGAACGCGCAGCACGGCGAAACGGACTCGGAATGGTCCTTTGCCCGGCCCCGCATGTAAAGGATCCCCAGTTCGCCGGCCGAGTTGACTTCTGCTGCCACGTTGGGGTACCAGTTGTCGGCCGAATCCATCTCGGACAACGGCTCTTCCCGCACTGGGCAAGTGGAGCCGTCGAAAACGGCAGAACGTAGCTCGCCGGTCCGGCGGCGAGGGTCGCGAGCCACCTTCAGTTCGCGCCCAAAGAATCAACGCGAATATCGAACCACTCGGTCGGCTCGCCGCCGTATTGAAACAGGCCGAACGACGCGGCACGGAATCTGGGCTTGTCGGGCGGAACTGCTGAGTCGTCCTCTTCGCAAAGCCACGCATCCGGCTCCGTTTCTCCAGCAGGCCAGATGCGAAAGCGGCAGCGGTTGACGCCGTCTTCGAACAGCACTTGATGCCGAACGCGATACTCGCCGCCGAGGTCCACAGGGAACGGTCTTGGCGGATCCGTTTTGACGACCCATTTCTCTGGCCGATCCAGCAAATCGCCCCAGGCCAGCCAGACTTGCGCAGCCTTGTCGGGATCCGGACGAATTGTGGCCAATCCCGCACTGGACCAGCCCGGTTTGATCCCGATGACGGGCACTGCCGGCTCGTGTCCGGCAAAGAAATCACTGAGTCCCAAGAAGGTGCCTCCGAGTTTCGGAAAGCGGACGCCGTAGGTCGCCTCTTGGCTGCCATGCGGTGATCCGAGTAGCAGTAGAGCATCTTTGGCGACCGGCGAACGCGTACGAATGACGTTTCGCTCGGCGTCAACCTGAAACACGCCGTTGACGACCTGCCCGATCTCTTGGACGTTTCTAGCTTTGGACAAGTCAGACAGATCAATCGGCAGCGGTCTCGGTGTTGGATCCCAATCGAAGGTCATGGTCGCCTCGTGCGACTGGCCGTCTGAGTCGGTCATGTGGATCGTCAGTTCGTTCCTCCCGGTAGCCAACGATAGTGAACTGATGGGAATCTCGATGTTGAAGTCGCCCGCCGATTGCAGACGGTTGCGCGAAATGCGATCGCGTTTGGCGTTTGTTCCTTTGACATAGAAGCCGACTGGGGCGGCGTCATTGAGCCGATACCCCGACGACCGCACGGGCTGCGGAATCGTCGTGGTTCCAACAACGTTGATATCACGATGACGATACCGGAACTTCTGATGCGCGCCACAAGTCAACTGGATATCCGCTGCCAGACGAGCAGGTAACGCAAAGAACAGGCAGGAAAGCAGAAACACGTGTACCCTGTGCGTTCTTCGTCGCCCTCGAGTTTCTCGCAGACGGCTTTCGGCGTTGAACCGACTCAGGAGCTTCGGGTAGGTCATTACGCGTGCGGCTCCGTGTTGCCCGACACTCGGCGATCCAACGATGGACATGGGTTGGCGTGCGTGTATCATGAACCACGTTGGAACAAGTCTAATGCAAAACACGGCCCAAGAACAACAAACACGCGAGGGAAAACCAGTGATTCTCAGAAGACATTGCCTGTCGGCTGCACTCGTTAGCTGAGCTTCGGGAGAATACGGTCGTTTTCGTGCGTTCAACCGTGCAAACAACTGTCTAGTCCGCTTAGAATGGAAAGTATCAATTGGAACTGCCTGTTCTCCGGCAGCAGGGAGGACTCTGTCGTTGTCCCAGTCGCCTCGTCCTGCCGCATCCGGCATTACTCTGGACCAGCTTGTCGTGCTGAACGACGAGATTGCCGCGTTGTCACGTGCCGGCGTGCCGTTGGAGAAAGGGCTGGTCGAATTGGGGCACGACGTTCCGGGGCGTCTGGGTGCGCTTGTAACGAAACTTGGTGATCGGCTGGCAAGTGGCCAAGACGTGAGCCTCGCGTTAGCGGACGACGCAAGCCTTCCACCGGCCTATCGCGCGATTCTGGCGGCTGGTTTGCGCTCCGGGCGGTTGGCAGCGGCGCTGGAGGGCATGTCGACGCTACTACGCCGTGCGATGGAAACACGGCGGCTGATGATTGCAGCTTTGATCTACCCGCTCGTCGTATTCGCGGTGGCTGTCTGCGTGATCGCTTTTACCTTGTACCGGAGTTTCCCTGTTTTTATGGGAGTCTATCACGAGGTGTTTCCGGACGATCTTTCGCTTCGGCCCCTCGAATGGTTGTCGGAACACGTTTGGTATTGGTTTCCCACGATTCCGTCGCTGGTTCTTTTTGTCCTGGTCGTTTTGTGGTCTCGCTCGCGACGCGCATCGCGTATCGAACGGAGATCGGCACGAGCCTTCTTCACTCGATGGCCTACGATTGGCCGGCTGGTCCACGTGGGACGCATGGGTGTGTTTGCGGACACGTTGGCACTGCTACTGGAACACGACGTTCCCATGGACGAAGCAGTGACGCTGGCAACCAGCTCAAGTGGTGATCGGCGGATTCGAGAATCGGGCCAAGTGCTGGCCGAACGGATTCGCCGCGGAGAAAAGTCGTCTACAGGCGATGATCTGGTCGGGGCTCCGCCCATGTTGGGATGGTTGCTGTTCCATCACCGCGACCGGGGCCGTCTGGTGCGTTCGCTGCGCCGCATCGCGGACTTGTCGAGACGTCACGCAGAGTGGATGTCGCGTTGGCTCTCGGTCTATCTGCCGACTTGGCTGACCATTGGTCTCGGAGGCAGCTTGGCCTTAGCCTATGCGTTATGCGTAATCGTTCCCTGGGTAAGACTAATGGTCAAACTAGCAGAGCCGTAGGATCTTCGTTTATCTTGTTTGACCGCAAGCCGGAGGTGGTCAGCAGCGTGAACCGTCAACCCGTTTCGCTCGCCGTCGCCTCCGGCTTCGGGTTAAGCGATCTTTTCCCACAACATGAACATTCAACTCCTATGAACTCCGACCGGAACCCACTCCGCCGCAAGATGAAATCAGCAGAAGCCGTCTATATGGCTGAAACGGTTGCGGAACTGAGTGCCGAGGGTCTGCTTCTGGCGGACGGTCTGCGGGCAGCGGCCAAGGAAGCGCCCAGCCGTCGTATGGCAGACGAACTGGATCGGGTGGCACGGCGGTTGGAGGAAGGACAGTCGCTGGAAACGGTCCTGGATTCACCCCAGGCCGACTATCCTCGACACATGCGAGGCCTGGTTCGAGCCGCCTTGAAGACCAATCAGTTGGCCGAGGTGTTTGGCGAGATGGCCGAACATCAACGGACTGTGCACGAGTTGTGGCGATCGGTTAGGTCGGCGCTGGCCTATCCTACAATCTTGCTGGCTTTTGCAGCCACGGTTGGGCTGTGGATGGATATCTTCGTGATCGGCACGTTTGTCGAAATGTATGAGGAGTTCGAACTCGCGTTGCCAGCCATGACGCAAATCGTAGTACAGCTTCATTTCTCCGGTACTTGGTGGTTGTGTGTACCAGTTGCCGGCGTGCTGGTCGCCCTGGTTCTGTTCCGATTGTTCGGAGGACCCGTTCGCTGGCGGCGCATGCTGTCCACAGTTCCGCTGATTGGACCTTTGTGGCATTGGACGGGCGTCTGTGAACTGTCGAGGCTCCTGGCGGTGCTGCTGGAGCAAGGCATCCCTGTGCCCGATGCCCTCCGGCTGGCGGCAGACGGTGTCCACGACGCCAATATGCGCCAGCTCAGTCTTTGGCTGGCGGATGGTACCCAGCGGGGGCAACCGTTATCGACGCTACTGGAATCGACCTATCGGCTGCCCGCCACGTTGCGTCCGCTTGTTCGTTGGGGAGAACGAACGGGTGAATTGGCCGAAGCGTTTCGCGTGGCCGGAACAACGTATGCAAGACGAGTACAAGTGCGCGCCGATCTCGTCCGGGGGATCATGCCGCCAATGGTCTACGTGGTCCTGGCAGTTACCGTTGGTCACGTGGCAATCGCACTCTTTCTCCCGTTGGTGCCAATGTACTAAAGGACAATCGTGACGCGGGCGAGGAGACGATGGTTTACGTAAATCCACTGAACAGCGCCGGCTTTATCATCCTGGGCATCGCGACGCTCTGGTCCGTCCGGCTGATTTACGGTGCAAGGCGCGGTCTCGGGTGCACCAAAGTTGCTATAGCGTAAATATTCCGATCGTTCGGGTTT
>CAZUAH010000434.1:0-11759 GCA_964617665.1 uncultured Pirellulaceae bacterium | reverse complement strand
TGGAGTCCCTCAAAATGATCCCCAATCGTGAAGAGAATCTGGGCCGCCGGAGGGCAAATTAGCCTATGCACATCGGCTAACGGTCCACGGTGCAGAAGAGATGGGTCGCCTTTGTGGTGTTACACCACCGCGACCTGGCCGATCCGCATTTCCGAAACCGATGACGCTCCTACATCGCCTCGGCATGGTTCGCACCCGACTGATCATCGACGATGCGTTTGGCGCCGCGGGCCTACAGCCCCCCGAATGGATATTCGAGCAGGACACCAATCCAGGAACCGAACCAAGCGACGCCGCAACGAAAAAATTCGTGCTCTACGAACGATTCGCGGGCCGCCCACATCCCGTCGTCTGCAAACCAGATGCTTCCTTTCTGGCGCAGCTACCAGCGAAGAAGTTATGGCATCTGGTGGGCTACCTCGAATACGATCGTTCCACAGTGAAGAACGAACAAATAGCCGGTAAGTTGGCCGGCTACGCAGCACTTTTGTCAAAGCAGCGCTACCGCCGGCATTGGCCGAATCTGCCCGAGGAACGGTATATCGTCCGCATCGTCTTCGTCTGCCCTTCGACGGAGCGCGTCGACAGCATCCGCCAAGTCGTCGCCGGTTCCAGCGTCGCGCAGTACTTGCGTTTCGGAGTGGAGCCAGAACTCCTTGAGGCAGATTGTCCTCTCACTGAACCAGTATGGCAGGACGTCAGTGGTGCACGATTCCCCATACTCAAAGCTTTGCCTGGTCGAGCGTCAGGGAATCCTTGATCTACCCTGCCCGTTCCGAAGCCGTTTCTCCTACCCGTTCCCATGGGAACGGGTAATGTTTGTGTGTGCTGTTTCTGTAAGTCCTTCCCCCACCGCGACTTGGGGTGCCGGGGGCTCTCGCTCCTAGCGTCACTCCGACCCCCGGCTATAGGTTTTGTTGCGTGAGTGTTGCGGTCGCTTGCCGGTTTCCATCTGTCACCGGCTCGCCTTTCCTACCATGGGTCGGTCGGTCCACATCTGCGCTTGCCCCCAAAACCTATAGCCGGGGCTCACGCCCCAGCACCCCGCCTCGCTTCGCTTCGGCTCCGCTCGGCCTGTCCCGGGTGGGACAGTGAAGTCGCTCCCACCCCCTTTGTTTGCTGTTTGTTGTTTGTGTAACCAAACCAGCTCGCGGGCACTCCCGAAGCTGACACACCGGTCTTCATCGCCCATCAAGGTCGTACTCTCCGCTGCGCTGCGAATCTCCACCTTGACGGGCGGACCGGCGTGTCCGATCGATCGTGACCCGCTCGGGTCGTTCCTATTTCCTTCCTAATACCACCCATGCTCTACTATGTCCGCCTACAGTACGGGTTTCACGTGGACGCTCGTGACAAGTCGGAGGCGTTTGCGAAGGCCAGCCGGGCCTTGCGGGAGAACCCTGGTTCGCACATCGCATCGATTCGGCAGCCTGACGCTCCCAGAGGGAGCGCTTCCCTTCTGAAACGCATCGTGACGGGCAAATAGCCCGTGACTTTGTTCGGTTTGCCGTGGGCAACCGGTAAAGCCCCGCCCTGGAGGACGGGAGCCGGGGCCGGTGCAATCGGCCAACGGAGGCTGCACAAGTCGCACGGACGCATGTTTTGTGAGTGTTGGTTGTGAGCACCGAAGTGCTTCGGACTGATGGCCAAAGGCAGTGAGGGCTGTACGACAGGTTTTACGATGCCGACTGCTCGCGAATGTCGAATTGTAGCAATCCGGTCCCTAATGCCGTGCAAGGGATGCTTGCCGGTCGGCGTACGCAACGGTTTCATCGCCTACGGCTCGATAACCGGCACGCCGACGACCGAAAGCCTCGCCGCTCGCCCCACGGCTCGACACCCTTGACGGCGGGCTGCGGATTGCTGGGATCGACATCGCTTCTCCGCAGTCGACTTGATCGACCGGGACGAAGTCTTCTTATCTCTTTCCCTTTTATTTGTATGGCGAACACATCGCCCACATCATCGGCCAAGCCCGTAGCGAGCTTTCGCTACGGCAACGTCTCTGCCGCGATCTTCACCAACGAGGTGAAGAGCAAAGAAGGCAACACGTTCGACGTTCACAACGTGAGCGTGCGACGATCGTACCGCGACGGCAAGGGCGACTGGGCTCAGACCCACACGCTCCGAGCAACAGACTTGTTGCCCGCCGCCTTGGCACTCCAGGAGTGCTACAGGTTCCTCGCCAACGACGCGGACACTGACCGCGACGACGAGGAGTAGTCGCGGCGATCGCCGCTTCAGCCCACGGCCGGCCACTCGATGGCTGATCGTGGGCTTTTTTGTATCACTTTCCTATCCCATTTATGGAAACCAAGAGCCATGAACTTTCCGCGGACATCATCGACTTGAACGGATTGGTCGAGGAGGTTGCACAGACGGTCACCGCAGAGATCGTGGGCCGCGATCTTTCTTCTGAGGAAGTCGCACACATCGCCCGCTGCGTGGATGCGGAAGTACGACGTGTCGTGAACAGTCGTCAGGGACAAATTTTCGGATCATCGGTGTACGAGGGCAGGCAAGAATCGCAGAGGGGAAAGCTGACGCCACCGCAGCTTGCTCGGCTCTGGGGAATTTCTCCAGACAAGGTCCTTACGTGGATTCGGTCAGGTCAACTCCGAGCGGTTAACGTCGCGACGCACCGAGGCGGTCGACCGAGATACCTGATTGACGCAGAGGACGTTGAGGTGTTCGAGAAAAAGCGCCAGGTAACTGCAGACTTGCCGGTCAGACGCGGACGAAGAGCCTGCGACGACGAGATCGAATACTTCAGATAGGGCATGTATCGCCCACTGCGGTCCGCCGCGGTGGGCGTTTTTTGTGCTCGCAGATCCTCCTGGCGACGGTGCTGTTGGCTGCGACGCGGCTCGAACCCACTCCGGCTTCCGGGACGCCTTGCGTGTTTACGGCATCCCTAGCGCCTCCAGCATTCGGCCGACGGTCGCAGTGGGCAATGCGAGAGGCGAGGCGCGTTGGACATCTTCCTACGTTTGGACATGGGGTGGAAAGCGTCAATTCCTATGAACACCCGGAGAGCGAGAGCAACCAACTGGAGTTAGGTGGAGTTCCGTGCAGGAGCCGACGGGCCGTCCATTGCTGGGGCACAACGGGTGTCAGTGACACCCGTAAGCAAGGTCTTGTGGGGGTAACAGGTGTCAAACTTGGAGGAAGAAGAGAAATCAGAACTGACGAAAAACGCTGTATTCCTTAGGGAAGACCGCGAAAAACACACCGGATTCAAAGGCTAATCCTAAATCCAGCGCGTCTGCCAATTCCGCCACTCTCGCGTATTCGCTTGAGTCCTGTGACCAGTGTAGCATCCGCCACCTGACGAATTCCAGGGGGCTTCCAACGCGGGAATAGTTCACTCAGGCGAATGACACGTCAGCGGTGACGTTGAGCGATTGGTTTTGTTCGAGTGGCAAACTCGTCGCTACTAGCCTTGCAGCAGCGAGAGTACGAGTTGCGGCGTTTGATTGGCGTTCGCCAGCACGGACACTCCGGCCTGCTGCAGGATCTGCTGCTTCGTGAAGTTGGCAATCTCTGCGGCAAAGTCCGTGTCCCGAATCACCGATTCGGCGGCAACGACGTTCTCCATCGTGGCCCGCAAGTTGTTGGCGGTCGATTCGAGGGTATTCGCTTGAAAGGCTCCCAGCGTACTTCGCAGGGCGGTTACATCATCGATGGCTTGGTCGACGATCGAGAGCGCCGTCTGGGCGTTGCCAGCGGTCAGCGTCTGGCTGCCACCCGTTATCAAAGAGGCCAGCGTATCGCTGCCAACCACACCCATATCCGATGTCTTGGCCGAACCAATATCGATCGAAGCGGTCTGATTCTGGTTGGGCCCGATCTGGTAGACGGCGCCCGTTGCGGCTTCCACTGCGTTGGCCGAGCTGAACGCCCCAGTGAAAACGCTATTATTGAAGGTGAGCGAGACAGTTCCCGCCGCGTTTTGGAAGGTATTGCCACGGTTACCCACTTGGCTCATGGCACCCGCGTTGTCGACAAGCGTCCCTGTCATGGTTTGGTTTGTGTTCGAGGTCGGCGTCGCCGAAACCGTGCTATAGGCAGTTCCATTGGTGATCTGCAGGTCATAACCCACGGCATAGGAGCCGTAGTCCTGAGCGGTCAACCCCATACTTGCAGCCGTGCCAGCGCCGTCGCCCACGGTGAAGTCGATGTTCACGCCCACATTGGCGTTATCCGCCGCGGTCTGCAGAGCTTGCAGCGTCGTGTTCACGTTAGCGGCATCAGCGTAATTGACACTGACCAAAGTGCTGCCGCTACCATCAAGAATTGACATGGTGCCGGCGCCGTTCATGGTTGTGGCGAGGTCTACGTCATCCGCCGCGGTTTCATTGGTTATTGCCGTGGCTTCGCCGTTGGACCAAGCATCGGTAACGCTGCTCTTAACCCAGGCACCCCCGAATGCCACCCCGTAGTTGCCCGTGGCCAGACCGCTTTGGCTGAACGACGTTATGCTGGCGTCTAGCACCTTGCTGGCGGAAAGCGTTCCGTCCAACAGCTTCATCGCGCCAAATTGCGTGTTGTTGGCAATGCGGTTGATCGTATCGATGGCTTTGTCGAGTTCCGCCTGACTGGCCGCAAGTGAATCTGCGTCATTGACGCCCGCGTTGGCTGAGTCTAGCGCCAAAGTACGAGCCTTGACGAGCAGCGAACTGATCTCCGTTAGCGCGCCCTCAGCGGCCTGAACCATCGACACGGCCTTTTCGGCGTTTTCGATCGCTTGTCCGAGACCGGCGATTTGGGCTCGCTGCTTTTCCGATATCACCAAAGCAGCCGGGCCGTCCGCACCACGGTTCACCTTCAAACCTGAAGAAAGCCGTTCTAGGGAACGGCCAAGCGCGGTGGAGCTCCGATTCAGATTGTGCTGCGCTGTCAGGGATTGGACGTTGTTCGCGATAACCAAGCTATTCATTACAGAGCCTTCAGGTTTCGGATGCTATCATCGTCGGACAGTGGGCACTTGCCCGATTATCGCTGACATCGGTACTGCCAGACCGATCGGATGAACGAGAGGGCTGTAAGTGCGAAAAACTCTACCAGGAATCAACGTCATACATCATATAACCGTATCAGAGCATGTGAGGCGTCGAACTGGAAAAAGCGGTACACTTTATAGATGTGTGACACACAGGGCCGCAGACGGGCCAAAATGAAACCAACCACGTCGCCCAAGGATGCGAGCGGCGTGACCAGAATGGAAACTGTGAAAAAGGGGCTGTATACGGCGCAAAGCGGGTTGCGACGCAGCGACAGTTAATGCAAGCTTGGGATTCGTTGTCGACACGTTCGATGGTCTTCCCGCAGACTCGTAGAAGTGAAGAATGGCTTGCTGTGTCGCTCGCTACTTCCCGAAACTCGGCGTCAATTCTCTCGGCCATTCGAAGCAGCTCGAAGTCGTCCCAGTTCTTCTCCAGTCCCATCAACTCGGCAACACCGACCGTCTCTCCCCTGAGAGGGGCAACCACCTAGTGAGTGCTGGCTGCAGCTCAGCGTGAGCCGCTTCGTTGCTGTACATACTTGCTTACTCAGCAATCCACAACGGCGATTGGGAGCATAGACGACGGTCAAGAGTCTCACCGACGGCCGCAAAGTGTGTCTTCGTGTTGGGCAGTTCAAACAACTGCCGCCTCTATGCGGTTGTGCGAGGATACAAAGGGGGCGAACGCAGCGAGTCAACGCAGGCCATCGGCCCGGTGGGAAAAAGCGAACGGGAGCAAGCGATGAGACGGAGGTGTCATCGGGTGTCATGGCACCCGCAACGTGTCTTAACGGGGGCTAAACGGGTGTCAAACGCTGGCTTTCGAGAGATCCGATAGGGGGCGAAAAAGCCGCTGTTTCCCAGGGAATACAGCAGAGAACGCACCAGATTCATCGGCACAACCTAAATCCAGCGCGTCTGCCAATTCCGCCACTCTCGCATGTTCGCGTGAGTCCGGTCGCCGGTGTAGCATCCACCACCTGACGAGTTTCAGAGGCTTCCAACGCGGGACTACTTCACTCAGGCGAATCACACGTCAGGCGGTCACGTTGAGCGATTGGTTTTGTTCGAGCGGCGGAGTTGCGCCGGTTCGCTCCAATTCGTGGGCTTGTTCGGATATTTCCTCGAACGCTTCTTTAAGAGGCGATAGAACATGGCGGGCTGCGGTGAAATCTCGATGACTGATTCGATCGAGAGCGAAATGGCACAAGCGCCCGATTTCGCCTGCCAACTCGTGGCGGTCGTGGTCGAGTCCCGCCAGGATACCCAACATCACACGCTGGGCCCGCAGCATTTCCTGAGCTAGACGCGACTCGTTCTGCTCAGCTTGTGCCTCTTCGGCAGAAGACAACGAGTCCACAATCGCGTCATACAATGCGAGGAGCATATCGATGCGTGTCCAGCCGTTGGTTACCTGGTTCTTGTAGTGGTCAGCAGCATTCATATCAGATCGCTCCTCGAAGCGTCACGCTTTTCCGTTGTCCTTGTCCAAGTCCCAAGGTCTATCCAGATTGCGAAAGCGACGACAGACCGACCAAGCTGGTCAGTTGTGCCGCCAGGAAGTTGCTTGTCGTCTGCAATTGGCTGATGGTCACCTCCAACGCCGCGAACTCCTGGATCAATGAATCGCGGCGCGCATCGATCAAATCGTTGACACGCTCGATGCTGCCATCGATCGAATCAATCCGTTCATTGAATCCGTCGCTGATCGTTTTCAGCTGACCCGTTACTGGATCGAGCATGTTGCCCAGTATTTCGTCCAGGCTTGATGCAATCCCCCTCCGAACAGTCAAGTTCGCCTCTGAACCTGCCACTAGCTGGCTGCTCGTCAAGGTCACACGGGCCTGTAGGCCGGCCGTGTTGTCGTTGGACGAATCTCCCAGTAGCAGTTGACCAGTTCCATTGGCCGTTTCTTCGGAGCCGTCAACAATGAACTTGCCGGCGACGTCCTGTCCTTGGCCGGTTTCTGTCCCGTCGAAACCAAGCGTGGTCAATGCGTTGCCGGTTCCGATGGTGGCCTCGGAGTGGGAACCGTAGACATCCGAAGTGATTTTCAACGCGTTGCTCTGCAGGCTAACCGTTACCGAGCGACTGCCGAGCGTCGAATCGGCGTCGATCACGGCGTCCAGATGATCGGCAAGCTCCTGTCGTGTATAGGTTCCATGGGCGAGCGTAAGGGATCCGGAGAGCTGGCCATCAATGGTAATGGCGAGTGTATCGTTGGAACCATCGATGACTGTAGACACTGCCAACGCGTTCGTCGCCGTGATCGACGCACGTTCGGCCGCCTGCGTGATATCTACTTCGTACGGGACGGTGGAGTCTCTTGTATCAGTTCCGCCCAGCACGAACTGGATGCCCGTGTTGTCGCTTGTACCGGTCAGGGCGAAAAGGGCCTTGACGTCCTCCATCGACACACCGTCCACACGGCCGCCCAGGGCGTCTCCGAGCTGGCTGGAATTGACAACCAAGTGCCCCAAATCGTTGACCGAAATACCAAGGGCCGAAAGTCGGTTCATGTCGCTGTTGACGCCGGCTACGACGCTGGTGACTGCAAGCCGTATTTCATCTTGGATCGCGATCACCGAGCGATCGCCGAGCAACGTGCCCGCATCATCCGACTCGGCATTGAATCGCACCTGATCGTCGATGTACTTCATCAGATCGTTGTATGCGCCGACGAAGTCTTCAATCGCGGCTTGTGCGGACTCGGTATCGTCGGAAACGGTAATTGTGACATCCTTGGTGGCGTCAGCAGCGAGCAGTTTCAGCGTAACGCCGGTAATCAGATCATCGATTTCGTTGGTGGTGCTGGATACGGAGATCGCGCCAACTCCGGAGCCGATGGTGACGGTCGCGTCGGCGGCTGTCTGAACTGCCGTTCCCGAGAAATCGGGCTGTACCGCGTCGCCACTGGACGCAGCCAGATTGTTTGTGATGTTGATGACGTTGGCGGCACCCGTGTTATCAGAGGTTAGTAGCAGGCGGAAAGGCGTGCTTCCCGAGCCATCGTTGATGATCGACGCGGTGACTTCTGCGTCCGACGCGTTGATAGCATCGACCAGGCCCTGAAGCGTATTGTTCGTACCGTCCACCGTGATCGTGGATGCTGTACCACTTCCGACCTGTATTGTCAGGGTGCCCTCCGTAATGAGGCTTTGCGCGCTGGCATAACCCTGAGAGGCGATCTGGTGGGCGCGGGCCAGCGCATCTACCCGAATGTTATAGACGCCCGCAGCCGCTTCATCGGTAGCAGCAGCACTGACCAAGTCCGAATCGCTGACCGTTGCGATCTGCTGTTCAAGGACGTTGTCCACGGAGCGGGACAGGCCTGCTATCGCACTGCTGAGACCGAGCAGCTTGGCCTCGATCCCTTTGAATGCCGACTGCTCGCCGATGACCTCTTGTTTGCGGAGATTGAGCTGATCGACTCGGGTCTGCTGCAGGGACAGCAGGCCCTCGATGATGGAGGTCGTGTCCAAGCCGCTGGCGAGTCCATCGATTGAGAACATGCTTGGATTGCACTCCTTGCCTTCAGCTTCCAGTAGAATCAAAAACCGTGGGAACGCCGGAGCGACCGGCGATTCCCACGGCTACGCGGAGTTGACATAGTCATGCGATGTGGCGGGTTGCTCTGTTGAGCCGCAAACTCCAAGCCGCGGCCCCAGGGGTGGTGCCGTTGCGAGGCACGCTGACACTTGGAATCACAGCTCTCCAGAGCAAATACCGACACTATCCACTATCGCCAACTCCGTTCAGGCAGTGTTTTCAAAACATCAGAGCAGCCAACTCGTGGCTACTAGCCACCCAGAAGCGAGAGTACCAGTTGCGGCGTCTGATTGGCGCTCGCCAGCACCGATACTCCGGCCTGCTGTAGGATCTGCTGCTTCGTGAAGTTGGCAATCTCTGACGCAAAGTCCGTGTCTCGAATCACCGATTCGGCGGCAACGACGTTCTCCATCGTGGCTCGCAGGTTATTAGCCGTGGATTCCAGGGTATTCGCTTGAAACGCTCCCAAGGAACTTCGTAACCCGGTCACATCATCGATGGCTTGGTCGATGATCGAGAGCGCCGTCTGGGCGTTGCCAGCGGTCAGCGTCTGGCTGCCACCCGTTATCAAAGAGGCCAGCGTATCGCTGCCAACGACACCCATGTCCGACGTCTTGGCCGAACCAATGTCGATCGAAGCTGTCTGGTTCTGATTTGCCCCGATTTGGTACACAGCGCCCGTTGCGGCTTCCACTGCGTTGGCCGAGGTGAACGCCCCAGTGAAGACGCTGTTGTTAAAGGTGATCGAGACAGTGCCCGCTGCATTCTGGAATGTGTTGCCACGGTTACCCACTTGGCTCATGGCCCCCGCGTTGTCGACGAGCGTCCCAGTCATGGTTTGATTCGTGTTGGAGGTCGGCGTCGCCGAGGTCGTGCTATAGGCAGTTCCATTGGTGATCTGCAGATCATAGCCCACGGCATAGGAGCCGTAGTCCTGAGCGGTCAACCCCATACTTGCAGCCGTGCCAGCGCCGTCGCCCACGGTGAAGTCGATGTTCACGCCCACATTGGCGTTATCCGCCGCAGTCTGAAGAGCTTGCAGCGTCGTATTCACGTTAGCGGCATCAGCGTAATTGACACTAACCAAAGTGCTGCCGCTGCCATCGAGAATTGACATGGTGCCGGCGCCGTTCATCGTTGTAGCGAGGTCTACGTCATCTGCCGCGGTTTCATTGGTCAATGCCGTGGCTTCGCCGTTGGACCAAGCATCGGTAACGCTGCTCTTCACCCAGGCACCACCGAATGCCACCCCGTAGTTGCCCGTGGCCAGGCCGCTTTGGCTGAACGACGTTACGCTGGCGTCTAGCACCTTGCTGCTAGAAAGCGTCCCATCCAACAGCTTGGTCGTACCAAACTGGGTATTGTTGGCAATTCGGTCGATTGTATCGAGGGCTTTATCGAGTTCCGCTTGATTGGCCGCCAGCGAATCGGTGTCGTTGACGCCTGCGTTGGCTGAGTCAATTGCCAACGTACGGGCCTTGACGAGCAGCGAGTTGATCTCCGTTAGCGCGCCTTCAGCGGTCTGAACCATCGATACCGCCTTTTCGGCGTTTTCGATCGCTTGTCCGAGACCGGCGATTTGGGCTCGCTGCTTTTCCGATATCACCAAAGCAGCCGGGCCGTCCGCACCACGGTTCACCTTCAAGCCTGAAGAAAGCCGTTCGAGTGAACGGCCAAGTGCGGTGGCGTTCCGATTCAGATTGTGCTGCGCCGTCAGGGATTGGACGTTGTTTGTGATAACCAGACTCATGCTTCTTCACTCCCCACCTTTACTGCGAAACCTGATCGACTCCCTCTCGTACGCGCCTTTTGCCTCACTGCCTGTTCGTATGCGCGAATCCGGTTTCTTGACTATGAAATTAGTGACTCACAATGCACATATTGCGTCCCTGCTCAGCCTGCCTCTCTCAACAGTCGCGCGGCCGTCCGTTCCGCTGCTTCTCGTGTCAGGTAGCTGCCGTGCTGCAGTTGCTTCGCCACACGAGCGACGACCTTCTGCCTCACATCAGGCAACTCACGCAGTTGGTTTGTCAGTTCGACAATCTCCGGTGCGGGGAAGTGTTGGGTCGATTCAGTTCCTTTCACTTCGCCCTGAGACCTGTCGCCATTGTCCGCTCGGTCCATTCGTGATCCCTGTTGCGACGGTGTCTGTCGCGTTCTAGGGGTCGAGTCTGGCCGGTTGGGGTAATTTGGGATTCTCATGACTGACGCTCCAATTAGGGAGAGAGATCCAGAAACGTGATCGAAGACTTTTGCGCAAACTTGCTCGATCAAGCAGGAATTTAAGTCAGACCGTTTCGAGGTCGATAAGTTATAAGGATTGCGCTACATGAGCGCAGTTTGCGGGTTATGAGGAAGGCTGGGAAGTATGCGTAAGCTTGGTTTGATAGCATCGGTGGTTCTCGTAGCGTACGCGGTGGGCTTAGCCCTAGCCCGATACGCTTCTCCACTCAGGAGTGCCGGGGAGCCAGAAATCGATCAAGTGTCCTCGACCAATGTTGAGGATACGGAGGAGATGTCTTTCCAGGAGCCGAGCGAACCGATCGATACGGAGCCCAATCCCTCCCTTCAAGTAGCGGCGGGCAGATTCGCTAACGGGGACAGGAGACTAATGGAGGAGGATCCGGCTGGGGCACTCCAGGAATATGCGGCTCTTCTTGCCAATGCGCCAAATGGCGCATCGGCGCCGCTACGTTACCGTCTGGCACTCTGTGCCGAGTTCTTGGGTGAATCAGATCGAGCTTCGAGTGAGTACGAAAAACTAGTCCGCGAGAACTCGAACAGCCGGATTGCCGTCGCAGCGCAACTTGGCCAAGCGCGTATTTGGCACGCGTCAAATCGTCGCCTCGCCGCACGCCGCGCCGTGTGGCATTTGTTGCTGGCGGGTCGGATGAAGGCCGACAAACCCCCACAACTACGGGCGCAGTGTGCCCATCAACTTGGACAAATGCTAGCGTTCCGAACTACTGACTCGGCACAGGGTGATCTATTGTCCGATCTGGCGATCGTTGACCCACAGTTGGGACAGTCGGTTCAGCAAGCATTGCGTTGGATCGTGGCGGAGTCGGCCCCAGTCGTATCAGACAATGGGGACATAGGCCGCACCGACAATGTCGATGACGTGCCGGTTCGGTTGACACAACAGCTTGGGTCCAGGGCCGCAGAGACTTTTCTGGAGACAAATCTCCCGCAGATGCCCGTGACG
>CAZUAH010000433.1:0-11840 GCA_964617665.1 uncultured Pirellulaceae bacterium | reverse complement strand
TGTTGTACGAACCAATCGATGTCTCCGGAGTCCAGGACATGGTCGCGGGGGCGGACCTGGGCGACCTTAGCGCCGGCATGGACGCGCTGGGCGGAACCGGTGACATGGGGACGGGGGAGACAATCGACACATCGGGCATGGACGACGCAATCGCTGGTCTCGATGAGATGGCATCGGATACCACGATGGACATCGCCGGGACGGTCGAACCGACCAGCGTGCCTGGACTGTTCGGCACTCAGTACGAACTGCAAGTTGACGTGAGCCACTTACCCCGCGTGGACCAATACGAAGCGGCGCTCACAGCTCTGGCTCAAGGAGCCACGCCCGACATTGTCAGCGATGTGAAGACGGTGGCGTACTTCCTGCAAACTGATGATAGCGAGACGGTCAGCCTCAGCCTGGCAGACAGGCCGACCGATATGGGTTCGGGCCTGATACGTCGCCAGATGGATCGTGCCACGACCGTCTTCAATTCGCAGAGCGGCACATTGGATCCCAGTTCGGGCGGCGGCAGTCTGCTAGCACCCGAGGTGAACTACCTGGAGTTCCGCTACTTCGACGGTCTGGAATGGCAAGTCGAATGGAACTCGGAAGAGCTGGGCGGCCTTCCAGTGGCTGTCGAGATCACGATCGGCATCGATCCGACAGGCGGTGAGGATCCCGAGTCGATAGATATCACGGAAGCCACGCAATTGGCCGCCTCGGACATGACCGAGTTCATGTATCGTCTGGTCGTGCACTTGCCGGCGGCCCGTCCGACCGCATTGGATGAAGAATCGTTGGTGTCCGAGGACATGGAGGCGTTGGGACTATGAGACGACCACGCCCGACAAATCGGTTTCTCGTAGCAGGCCGCGGCGGCGAATCTTCGGTTGGCGACTCGCGTTACGTCAAGCACCGAGGCATGGTGCTAATAATCGTGCTGATCGTGGTTTCGGTTCTGTCCTTGGCCGCTTATTCGTTCACTCAGATGATGCTCGCCCACAACGAGACGACTCATGTCGCGGGCCGCCAGATTCAAGCAAAGTTGCTTGCGGCTTCAGGAGTCGAGTCTGTTCGCGCATTCCTAATGCAGGACCCGACGCTTCAAACTGAATCCGGCGGTTCTTACAATAATACTAATAGCTTCCAGGCCGTTCCGGTGCTAGTTACCGACGATCCGGGCGAGCAAGGTCGCTTCACCGTCTTGGCTCCGGCCCTTGACGACGCCACCGACGCCGTCGGGGTGCGTTATGGTTTGGAGGATGAATCCACGCGATTGAACGTCAACGCGTTGTTGGCGATCGACGAGGCGGCAGCGGCCATCGGAATGGAGAATGTTGGCCGCGACCTGTTGATGGCACTGCCTGGCATGACAGTGGATGTTGCGGATGCCATTCTCGACTGGATCGATAGCGATGATGAAATGCGGGAGTTCGGCGCGGAATCTGGGGAGTACTTCGACTACGCGCCGAAGAACGGTCTTTTGGAGACGGTCGAGGAACTTCTGCTGGTGTACGGCGTGACGCCGGATCTGCTTTTCGGCTACGACGTCAACCGGAACGGAATGATCGATGAAAACGAGATGGACGGTGCCGGCTTGGGTGCCGAAACGATCACTCGAGGGTGGAGCGCATACCTAACACTTCACAGCAAAGAGGCCAATGCGCAGCCAAATGGCGAGCCTCGTATCAACCTGAACATCGAAGACATGCAGGAGTTGCATGATTCACTGAGCTTGGTGTTCCCGGAAGAATGGGTGACATTCATCGTCGCCTACAGACAAAACGGCGCATACACAGAGAGCGACGAAGGTGAAACGTATTCAGGCGGCGAGCTGGATCTTAGCCAACCGGGCAAAGAGGAAGCGGAACTGAAGCAGGTCCTGGACCTGATTGGTGCGAAAGTGCAGGTCCGTTTTCAGGGTGACCAGGAAGACACCGTGCTGCAGTCTCCGTTCGGAGAAGACTTGGTGTCGATGAACGTGTACATGACCACGCTGATGGATCATGTGACGATAGCCGATACCACGATTCCCGGCCGGATCAACATCAATCAGGCCCCGCGCGAGCTTCTAATGGGTATTCCGGGTTTGAGCGAGGAAGTCGCCGAACAGATCATCAATTCGCGTTACATGGATCCCGGCGAAGCCGATCCGAGTCTCCAACACGAGACATGGATACTAACACAGGGCTTGGTGACGCTGGAGGAAATGAAGTCCTTAAGCCCGATGATCTGTGGCGGAGGTGATGTGTATCGTATGCAAGTTGTCGGTTATTTCGACGACGGTAACGCTTCAGCACGGGTGGAAGTGGTCTTAGACGGTACACAGTTGCCGCCGCGCGTACTACTGTGGAGAGATATCAGTCATTTGGGACGTGGCTACCCGTTAGAAACATTGGGAGCCGCGTTGGCCCCAACGACGGTACAATGACGAAGTGAGATTCATCACTGTAGCAGAAGTGGTTGAAACATGCCGAAACTATTGGCGCTGGAATGGGATGCTTGCGAGGCTCGTTTGGCTGTCGGACGGACGACGGGCGGAGCTGTTGTCGTCGAATCGGCGATGGCTGTCGAGCTTGGCGGGGAAGACGACGGGGCGGAACTCTCCGTTGGGGAACGTCTGGCCGCAGCTCTATCGGAAGGGGGGATAGGCAATTGCGATATCCTTGTCGCTGTGCCGCGTGGGAAGACGGAACTGCGCGTGCTGCAGACCCCACCTGCCCCCGATGACGAACTGCCAGAGATGGTCCGCTTTCAAGCGCTGCAACAGTTCTCGTCGCTGGGCGAAGATTGGCCCTTGGACTTTGTGAGACTGGAATCCGAGGACGAGGACCAAGTTCACATTTTGGCCGCGGCCCTAGCGCCGAAGATTGTCGAGGAGATCCAGGACTCGTGCGCCACCTGCCAGACTCCAGCCAAGAAACTCATCTTACGACCCTTTGCCACGGCGTCTTTGTTCAACCGGCAAGGCGGCGATGATCGATGCCGGCTGTTGGTAGAAATACTCTCCGAAGAAGTCGATCTTACCGTATTGATGGGCGGCCAAGTCGTTTTTCTCCGGTCGGTACGACTCTCTGCCGAGCATCTGTCGATGGCTCTTGTCGGCGAGATCCGACGCACGATTGCTGCCGCACAGAACCAGTTGGGCGAACATCGGATCGAGGCGGTCACGTTGGTCGGCACCCAGGAAAACGACGCGGAATTACGCACGACGCTGGCCGATCAACTCCGGCTGGAAGTGCAATTGTTGGATCCGTTTGCTGGAACGGACTTAGGGTCGTCCCTGCGTGGGGCGTTGCCGGGGAATCCAGGTCGCTACGCCGCACTATTAGGCATGCTGCACGACGAAGCCGAGGGGCGCGCACATGGCATCGACTTCCTGAACCCGCGACGCAAGCCCGAACCGCCAGACCCGCGCCGGCGGTACGCGATACTCGGAGGTGCCGTGGCGGCGATGCTCCTTCTCATGATCGGCGCCATCTGGTGGTATTTTGCCTCGTACAACAAGCAGATCGAGCGTCTGGAGGCCGAGTCCAAGAACCTGGACGCGGATGTCGAATTCGCCAACGCATTGCGAGTCGAGAGAGAGGAGATCGACAAGTTCGTTGCCAGCGGCATCAACTGGTTGGACGAGATGTACGAACTCTCAGAGGAACTGCCGCCAGCCGAGGAAGCGATCATCGACAAGGCGACTTTTGCGTGGCTTCAGCCAAGCGCCAGAGGACAAATAACACTGGACGGACGCTTCAGCGATGACGATGTGATCAAGACAATCGAGACGGATCTGCGGGATTCGCGGCATACGGTAGAAGGAGGCGGAACGCAACGCGATGAACGCCAGCCTGATTACCCATTGGTCTGCAAGATAACAATCGGCGTTCAGCCGTCCGGAACCGAGGAGCCCAAGGACAATGAATAATCGAGAAAAGCTGCTGGCCTGCATTGTGGGCTTGCTGGTACTGCTGATGGCCTCCGGATACACGGTTATTAGGGTCAGCAACGCGCTTCGCGAAAGGAGCAAGGAGGTTGCCAAATTTGAGAAGGAGGTTCGGGATAAGAAGCTGATCATTGACTACAGCGTACAAGACCAGGAGCAGATCGATGCCTACAGGGCTCAAGCCTTGCCTTCTGAGCTGGAAGAAGCGCGCACTCTGTATAAAGCTTGGCTAGTGGATTGCGCCAACCAAGTCGGTCTTGAAGACCCAAAGGTCACTCTACCCCCGACGCGCAGCAAGAGCAAAGCCTACGATGCGTTCGCGATCAGCATTGCCGGCCGAGGCAACTTCGAACAAGCGATCGAGTTCCTTCACCGATTCTACTCGGTTGATTGCCTGCACCGAGTCTATGGTTTCACTGCCAAACGCATCGCAGACTCCAAGCAACGCGATCTGACCATTTCGGTCGAGGCTTTGTCGCTGGAGGACGCAACGAATACCAATACGTTGCCAGATGGACAGTCAAATCGTTTGGCCCACGGAGATCTGAAGGAGTACATAGAAACGATCCTGTACCGCAACTACCACGGTCCGCCCAACAACGAGCCAACTCTGGAAACGGACGACGAAATCTCGGCCCAAGCTGGTAGTACTGTCGAGATCGCCATGAAAGGCGAGGACGACGATAAGCTTGACACACTGAAGTACACTATCGACGGCGACGGATTACCGGGTGCCAGGCTGGACGACGAATCGGGACGATTTGAATGGCTCCCCGAAAAGCCGGGCGAGTACAGAATCACGTTCAAGGCGACTGACGACGGCTGGCCCCCAAAGTCGGTCAGCCAGACTGTCACGATCAACGTGACCGAAGCCGCGCCGGAAGAGCCAGAGCCGGAGGATTTGCCCAGCTTCGAGAAGGCGAAATTCGCCTACGTCACCGGACTCACTGAGGCCCGTGGTGAAAAACTAGCGTGGATCAACCTTCGCACAGAAGGGAAGGTACTGAAGCTGCGCGAAGGGGACGTGTTTGTCGTCGACGAAGTGCAGGTAACTGTCAGGCGGATCACCGACAAAACCGTGGAACTGGAGGCGACAGCCCTGAAGAAGCGTCTATTGGTCACAACGGGCCAGAACCTCGCCGAGGGCAACGTACTCCCGTCCGAGGAGGGGTGACCGACGCGAAAACCATTGAGATTCCGTTTGGCCGTGCGATAATAGAAGAGCTGTGCGAGGGCAATGCACAGTCGCTTCTCATGGAGAACATCGCACGATGCCGACTCTTGGTTCAGTCACCTCCATCAGCCGTCGTTACGCGGTTTTGCATTCCACGTCGACACTTCCTGCGCTCCTGATTGCTGTCGGGATCGTTGTCGTCCACGCGCTGTTCGCGCCAATTATGGCTGCAAACTCGGCCGAGAGCGATGCGCCCGTCCTCCGCTCGGGCGATGGCGAACCCAAGGTACTATCGGCGCCCGGCCACAGAGGCCCACCAACGAAGCCTGGCCACCCGCACGGCAAGCCACCCACCAAGGACGGCGATGAGGACGAAAAGGAAGGGAAAGAAGGTGACGAGAAGGAGGAAAAAAAAGAAGGCGAGAAGGAAGAGAAGCCGGAAACCGTGAAACGTCCGACGGAACCGCCCGAACCGCCGGATCCAAAGGAACTGGACATTCGACCTGACGGTGACGGAAGGGTCCGCTTCAACTTTCGCGGTCAGCCGTGGCCGGGCGTTCTGGATTGGCTTTCCACGGTTTCTGATATGAGCCTCGATTGGCAGGAATTGCCTGCCGGCTACCTTAATCTCGTCACGCAGGATAGCTACTCGGTCCCTGACGCACGGGATTTGATCAACCGGCATCTGCTGGCCCGCGGATTCACAATGCTGGAAAAGGACGAGGTGTTGTCTGTGGTCAAGATCGCGGACATCAATCCAGGGCTGGTGCCTCGCGTACGCCCTGAGGAACTGGCCGATCGCCTGCCGCACGAGTTTGCCAAGGTCTCGTTCACGCTAGATTGGCTGATTGCAGAGACGGCCGTCGAAGAACTAAAGCCGATGCTCAGCCCAAACGGGAAGCTGACGGCATTGAGTGCCACGAATCGTTTGGAGGCCATGGACGCCGTGGTCAATTTGCGCGAAATCTATGCTGTGCTCGAGGAGGAATCCACGAGCGGCCAGGAACGGTTGGTCGAAGAGTTCGTACTCAAGCATGCCCGCGCTGCGGACGTTCGCGAACAACTCCTAGCTCTCCTGGGAGTCGACGAGAAATCCAAATCGTCCCCAATGCCCATGTCACGCGACCAAATGGAGATGATGCGCGAGCAGGCTAGGATGATGGAGGAGATGCAAAGGCGTCAAAGGGGTAGTTCCAGCAAGCCGTCAAGTGGCAAGAAGGACTCAGAGGTCCATTTGGTGGTCAATCCTCGGCGCAACAGCATCTTGGCTCATGCGCCACCCGACAAGATGGCCCTCATCGCCAAGGTCATCGAAACGATCGACGTGCCGCCGGACCGCGACCAGGCATTCCTCCTAAACGCAGACCGGTTACAGATCTATCGTCTGGCTTCACTTAATCCCGAGGCATTGGTCGCGACCTTGGAGGAATCGGGGGACCTGGATCCGACCACGCGATTGCAGGCGGATGCAAAGAACAATGCCGTCATCGCATACGCCTCTCTGGCCGATCATCTGACCATTCGTACGATGGTCGATAAGCTGGACGGCAGCAGCCGGCAAATGGAGGTGATCCACCTGCGCCGTCTGGCGGCGGACTACGTTGCCGGGACGATCGAACACATGATGGGAGTGAAGCAGGAAAAAAATGACCAGCGTTCCCGTTACTACGGCTACTACAGTTATCGCTACGGCTCCAGGCGTTCGGAGGATGAAGACAAAGACGAGTTTCGAGTCGATGCAGATGTCGATGGCAACCGGCTGATTCTATGGGCCAACGACATCGAGCTGAGGGAGGTGACCAACCTGCTGGTCAAGTTAGGCGAGATCCCGGCTGCGGGTGAAAACGAGAGCCCGGTGCGCGTGATCGACGCTGCGCCCGGCAAAGAAACGTTGAAGTACCTCGAGGAGCTTCGCAGGGCGTGGCGATCCGTGGCGCCCAATGAGTTGATTATGCCGGAGATCGAAGTCGAGGACGACAAGCAGGCGGATGACAAGGCGGACGGAAAGCGGTCTCCCGTCGCTAGTCCACGGCCGGACAAAGAGGCGAGGCGGCCTGCCGTTAGCGGTGCTCTAGTCCAGTTCGCGCAATTGCAGCCGGGCGATTCCGCGGATGTCGAGAACCCATCTTCAGATGGCGACGATCGCAATGGGGAAACGCGGCCGGTCGAGAAACCAGAAGGGAAATCGAACGACACCGGACTGCCGCCGATCAAGATCACAATTGGCAACGACGGACGCTTGGTGATTTCATCACGGGATACACATGCGCTCAATTTACTTGAGGACCTGATGGCCCAGCTTCCGCCACCGCAAAAGGACTTTGCGATCTTCGAATTGAAGCACGCGTCGGCCTTCTGGGTAAAACTGAACCTGGAGGACTATTTCAAAGAAGAGGAAGAAGACAACAACTCGAGACGCCGGACTTACTTTTTCTATGACAATCCGCCTCCAGAGAAAGAAAAACGCCATCGGCTGTCGCAACGACGTCCTCTGAAGTTTATCGACGACTTCGACACCAATACGATACTAGTCGTCGGCGCTGAACCCGACGACCTGAAGACCATCGAAGAACTCATCCGCTTGTGGGATGTGCCTCCGCCAGCCGATTCCGAATCGGCTCGTGTCAGCGCGGTGTTTCAAGTGCGATACTCCAAGGCCAGCATCATTGCCGAGACGCTGAAGGAAGTTTATCGCGACTTACTCAGCTCCAATGACAAGGCTCTGCAGCAAGGCCCGAACGCAGAAAGGCGACCGACCAACCAGACCACCTATATCTTCGGCGAGTCCGACAGCGATGGCGCGAGTCGCAGAACTCAGGTCAGCTTCAAAGGCAAGCTGTCCCTTGGCGTGGACGATGTCTCCAACACCTTGCTGGTTTCCACAGAGGGTCAGAACCTGATGGAAAACGTGAGCAAGATGATCGAGACGTTGGACGAGGCGGCCAAGCCTGTATCTGACGTGCAGGTCATAACGCTCGACGGGGGAGTTAACGCGGAACGCATCCGCGAGGTGCTGTCCGAATTGCTGGGCAAGCCGATGATCGGGGCCGGGCAGCCGGCGGGTCGAGTCCCTCCGGGACCGGGCATGCCCGCTGGCCAGGGTGGGCCAAGATCTGGCCCGCTACGAGGGAGATAGCATGCCGCGCACTCACTATATCATGTTTGTAACTCATGCCTCGGCATGACACGGTGGAGCGGATCTTTGCGTTATGCTGAAGCATAACCTACTGCTACTTGCCGCATTTCCGACGATCGCGCTTCTTTGCGTGTGGATCGCGCACTAGAGATCATCGTAGTACGAGGCTTGGTACCTTCGTCGGCGGCGGTAGGGACGGCGGCGCACTCGCGGATGTTCGCCTTCGGTGAACCAGTAGCCGCCTAGCAGTTTGTAGAAGAACAGAATGATAAACGCCCCTGCCGTGGCGACAGCAAAGCCCAGGGGGCTGATCGGCGTGACCCGCTGCCCTTCAAAGCACAAAGAAAGAAGGCCACAGCCGATAAACGTGCCGCCCACACCCATCGCCAGCGTCGCAATCGCTCCGCCCGGATCTCGGCCGGGCATAATGGCCTTGGCCAACAATCCAACCACGGTGCCAAAACCGATCCATACCAGGATATCGTTGATCCAGCCGCGGATCGACTCAATGATATCGGGGTCGATGCCCAACGGATTACTCCCCAGAAAAACGGTACTCCTCCTAAATCGGTATCGTCAACGCATCGCCGCAACTTGGATGCGTTTTTCCAGATTTTCGGAGGATACGGGCGCATAAAAAAAGCTCCCGGCAGCAACGGCATCCCAGGGGGGCAAAGGATTCCGCACTCGCTCCGGGAGCGATTGGACGATGTACAACCGGTGCATCCTGCTTGCGGTTGTGGGTCCGTTTTCCGGCAACCGTCGTGTTTAGCGAAGTGGCAGGTTAGCGTCCGTGCCAACACGCCGCTTCGTGGTCCGCAGAGACACAGCGGGGCTGTGCTCCAGATGCAGGACACGTTCACTCGGCTGCTACCATCGAACGGGACCACGCGTCGAGAAAGACCGACGTCCCTTTGGAGAGGACCATCGTGTCTCGCTGGCCACATGGTCTTCCGTCTCGACGAGGCGGGAGAATATGACATTCAAACGGTAAGGTCAAGATCGTTTGCGCTACAATCGCCAAATCACGTGATAGCAACGCCGTCTTTCTGTTTGTGCGCTGAACGGCGAAGAAGCGAGATGGACTTCGGGGCATCGCCGCGGCCGTTATCGATACAGTCTTATGACTTTGGCTTTCCTGCCGCGGCCGATCAGAATACGTTTCCAGTTTACAGCGAGCGGCTCATCGCCATCGGCGAACTCACGGATGTAGTGACCTCGCGTTGTCGCGGGCGAGTCGGGCGGCGCCGTGCGCATGGCTCTGTCTACCTCCTCGCTATCCGCCAGCGTCTTAGTGATTCCCGTCTGTGCCAGCACTCGGTAGTAACCTTCGTCCGACAATTCGTGATAGCGGATGTCGATCTTCTTGCGTTCCGCCCACTCCGCACCACGACCGGCTTTCTCCAGCAGAAAACTCTTGGTCACCCAGTCAAGCGAGCCGACCAGTGATTCAGGCTCACGTTCGAGAGACTCAAGGGCATCGGCCCAGAGGGCTAGCACCTCGTAAACTTCAGCGGGCGCGTCGGAACAATCGTCGATAAACGTTTGGCACGCACTCCAGTAGTATCGCTGCACCTCCAGGGCCGTCATGCGGCGACCTCCCATCAAGCCGACTTCGGTCGACAGTGAGGGATCAGCACAAATCTTGTGCAACGCTCGGATGGGACGCCATGGACGTGGAGCCTTCCGCAGATAGCCAGCTTCGATTGCGTCCAGGACCAGCAAAGTCGTTCCGACGCGCAAGAACTCGGCCGTCTCGGCCATGTTCGAATCGCCGAGGCCGATCTGCAGTCGTTGCCGTCGGCGCAGCAAGCCAAAATAGTCTCCTGGGGCCAAGAACGATTCCAGTGAAACCGCTTTGAAAAAATGCCCAAAGTTGAAAATCGGCCGGTCCCAGAGGTAACCGCCGAAGCCCACTACGCAGTTCACTGCGGGTGCCTTGTCGGCTAGGTGAAAATTACCTTTCTGGTCGACCATGCCGCTGCCTGCAATGACGCTTCGGCTGACCAGCAGGGCTAGCACCTGCCTGCGGATTTCACGAAAGGCCGTAAGTCTGGCTAATAGTATTAACCCAATCGCCAGCGGCGCGCTGATGATGCGGGCCACCCACAACATCAACCACTCGAGCCATGCGGGCACAGGTGCACCGGTCTCGCGTCCTTCCATCAAGTCTCGCCCGAACAGCACGATTCCGATTCGACGGTGCCGCTTGACCAATAGACGAATCACCAAGTAAGCGAGGCCTGCAACAGCCAAATAGACAAACACCGCAATAATCACCACTAGCAGGCACAGCCACATCACCAGCACCACCGGCATCAGTAGGATCAGTCCGGCTCGCCATACTAGTAGACGCCATCCGGTGGCCAACGTCGCCTCGTAGTTCTCCTGGGCCCCGTAGACGTTATCGCGACTGTCGCGGCAGTTCTTGATCAGGCGCAGATCTCCGTCCACAGGAGCTGCCTGAGCGGCTTCAGAGAGCAGCTGGTCCTGAGCACGCTGATAGGCCAGCAACTGATGAGGCCCGCGACACTCCGGCGTGGCACCTTCGACCAAGCCGCCGTCTGATGCGATTCGCTCGGTCTCGAACCATACGGCGCCCCCGTTGGCGATGAAAGCACCTTCCTTGAAATGCCTCGCGCGAACTGTCAGCACGCGATCGCGCAACGCGGTCAACAGGGACCGATAGAGCTGGAATTTGGGCGGCTTGGGCGCAAAAGAATTGGCCGGATGGAAACGCATCGCGTATTCTGTTTCCAGCCCGACCAAGCGACGGAAGATTTCTGGCAAATGACTACTCGCCACCGTGAGGAACGACGGTCTCGTCCAGGAATTCTTCGGCCTTCTCCCGACTATCCCGGCGGATTTGCTCCAACGCCTTCTCCATCGGCAGAGTATCTGGTCTGCCAGGAGTCGAGACGGTGTGTTCTTCTTCCTTAACGATCGTATCAGTGGTCATGCGTCGTACTCCTTCTTTGGCAGGTCGCTTTACAACACCTATATAGTACCCACAAAATCGCTCAGGACAAGATGCCGAAGGCTTTTGGCCTCAAATATGCGCCCCGTCAACGTTTTCCATCTCAAGTACGACTTCTTGGGCCGCGGCAACTTGCTCCTCCGCGTCCGCCTCGCCCTCAAATTGCAGCAACCAGCAGCGCTTGCCGCGCAACAGCCGCAAAGCTGCGTCGCGCACTACCTGGAAGATCGTGTCGCGCGACAACGCGGCGGCAGTGCGGCGCCCCGCGTCGAGCACGGTGTCGAAACGACCCACGAGAGACCGCGTCGCCGGCTGCGCGGTTACGGTCGGCCAGGGTGCTTCTGTTTCGTCTCGCGCGAAATCCGCTACCAGCGCACGCAGCGTCTGGCGGGCCGTCGTCAGATCTTCCTCGGCCCCCGGCCAACACGCGAAATTCCTGCTTGAACCGTTGCAGCGTTTTCGGGTCCATCCGTTGTAGGGTTTTCAGCGCCACAACGCGATCCAGTTTTGGGGCGTAGGCGCGATAGACGATTCCCATACCACCACGTCCCAACTCTCCCCGAATCTCATAGCCCGCAACCTGCTCCGATCCGGGGAGAGTGGCTTCGACGGATACGGATTGATCGGGCGC